>NZ_AP029019.1:3832500-4155000 GCF_037101375.1 Acidovorax sp. DW039
GCATGTGGCTGTGGGCGGGCTGGAGGTGGAAGTCAACGGCCCCCGTTTTCGGCCCGGTGCCGCGGTGCTGCTGAGTGTGCGGCCCGAAAAGCTGCAACTGGTGCCTTCGGTACAAGGCAGGCTGGATGGAGAGGTGTGCGAGCGCTTCTTTCTGGGCAGCCAATGGCTTTATCGCATTGGCACCGCTGCAGGCGACCTGATGGCACTCACCCCCAACGATGGCCGCACCGCACTGGCCGAGGGTGAACGCACAGGCGTGGACTGGCCCGACCACTGCATGCGCCTGCTGCCCGCTGACGAGACCGCACTGGCCGAGCTGGAGGCCGAGGAAGCCAGCGCCGAGGTCACGTCATGAACGCGTCTTCCACCCCGCTGATGCGGCGAGCGCTGCCCTGGTGGCTGTCCGGCCCCGCGCTGCTGCTGTTCACGGTGCTGCTGCTGGTGCCGCTGGCACTCACGGCGGTGCTGTCGTTCAATGCCTTTGACCCGGCCACCGGAGTGAAGGCGGGCGAGTTCACGCTGGAGCATTACGCCCATGTGTTCACCGATTCGTACTACCACGCCATCTTCTGGCGCACGTTCTGGATTGCGGGCCTGGTCACACTGATCTGCGTGCTGATTGGCGCGCCCGAGGCCTACATCCTGAGCCGTATGGGCAACCCGTGGCGCTCCATCTTGCTGCTGGTGGTACTGGCGCCGCTGCTGGTGTCCGTAGTGGTGCGCGCCTTTGGCTGGAGCATGCTGCTGGGGCCGGAAGGGCTGGTCAACGGCCTGTTCGGGCTGATGGGTTTTGGGCCCGTGAAGATGCTCTACACCGAGATCGCAGTAGTCATCGCCCTGGTGCATGTGATGCTGCCCTTCATGGTGATTCCCGTGTGGACCTCGCTGCAAAAGCTGGACCCTGGCGTGGAAAACGCGGCCCTGTCGCTACAGGCCAGCCCCTTCACCACGCTGCGGCGCATTGTGTTGCCGCAGGTGCTGCCGGGCATATTGTCGGGCAGCCTGATCGTGTTTGGGCTGGCGGCCAGCTCGTTCGCCATTCCCGGCCTGCTGGGCGGGCGGCGGCTGAAGATGGTGGCCACGGTGGTGTACGACGAGTACCTGCACGAGCTGAACTGGCCCCTGGGCGCAGCGATTGCGCTGACGTTGCTGGTAGCGAATCTCGTGGTCATGCTGAGCTACAACCGGCTGGTTGAGGGCCGGTACAAGAAAGCGTTGGGCTGAAGTTATGCAGAAGAACGGACCTTTGGCCCTCGCGTTCAACGCGCTGGTCATCACCTTCATGCTCGCCCCGCTGCTGGTGGTGTGCATCGTGGCGTTCACGCCGCACAACACGCTGACGCTGCCCACCACCGAGTTCTCACTGCGCTGGTTCAAAGCGGTGTTTGAGCACCCGGACTTTGTGCAGTCGTTCTGGAACAGCCTGTGGCTGGCGCTGGCATCGGCCACGCTGGCCACGGTGCTGGCCGTGCCTGCGGGCATTGCCATCACACGCTACGACTTTGCGGGGCGCGGCTTTTTGAATGGACTGTTCCTGTCACCGCTGATCATTCCGCACCTGGTGCTGGGCGTGGCCCTGCTGCGCCTGTTTGCGCTGCTGGGCGGCACGGGCAGCTTTGGCTGGCTGGTGTTTGCGCATGCGCTCATCGTCACACCCTACACGCTGCGGCTGGTGGTGGCGGCCCTGGTGGGCTTTGACCGCAGTGCCGAGCACGCCGCCCTGTCGCTGGGTGCGAGCCAGGCCACGGTGTTTACACGCATCACTCTGCCAATGATCCTGCCCGGCGTCACAGGCGGGTGGATGCTGGCCTTCATCAACAGCTTTGACGAAGTGACCATGTCGATCTTTGTCACCTCGCCCAGCACCGTGACGCTGCCGGTGCGCATGTACATGTACGCCACCGAATCCATTGACCCGCTGATGGCAGCGGTGTCTGCGTTGATGGTGGGCCTGACCGCCTTCGCCATGGTGCTGCTGGACCGCGTGTATGGGCTGGACCGCGTTTTGGTGGGCAAGAAGTAAATGGGCACGACCTCCATGACTGTGAATACCGCCCTGCTCCACCGCGTGGCAGAAAAAGACCGCGCACCCGTGCCCTTCATGCTCGATGGCGAACCCGCCACCGCACTCGAAGGCGACACGGTGCTGACGGCCATCCTCACCCATCGCGCCCAGTTGCGCCGCAACGAGTTCAGCCATGAGCCGCGTGCAGGCTTTTGCCTGATGGGCGCGTGCCAGGACTGCTGGGTGATGACCGCCACGGGCGAACGCCTGCGGTCTTGCGCCACCTTCATCCAGGCAGGCATGCAGCTGACCACCGGAGCGCCCGCATGACCGGCCCCACCTTGCAACCCGTGATCGTGGGCGCAGGCCCTGCGGGCATTCGCGCTGCGCAAACCCTGGTGGCGCATGGCGTGCGGCCCGTGGTGATTGACGAGGCCGCGCGCGGTGGCGGACAAATCTACCGCCGCCCGCCTGCCCACTTTGCCCGCAGCGCACAAACGCTGTACGGCACCGAGGCAGCACGCGCCACGGCGCTGCACAGCACCTTTGACAGCTTGAGCGCGCACATCGACTACCAACCCGACAGCCTGGTGTGGAACGCCCAGGGTGGCGTGCTGGATGCGCTGCACGGTACCACGCAAACCACGCGCACGGTGCCCTACCAGCAGCTCATCGTCGCCAGCGGCGCAACCGACCGTGTGCTGCCCATACCGGGCTGGACGCTGCCCGGCGTGTACACGCTGGGTGGTGCGCAGGTGGCACTCAAGTTTCAGGGCTGCACCATTGGCCGCAATGTGGTGCTGATGGGCACTGGGCCACTGCTCTACCTGGTGGCCTACCAATATGCCAAGGCGGGCACAACGGTCGCTGCGGTGCTGGACACCGCCCGCTTTGCCGACCAGTTGGCTGCACTGCCCGGCATGCTCACCCAGCCTGCCGTGCTGGGCAAGGGCCTGTACTACGTGGCCTGGCTGCGCGCGCATGGTGTGGCCGTGCACACCGGCGTGCGGCCGGTGCGCGTGGAAGGTGACACCCGAGTGAACGCCGTGGTGTGGAGCGATGGTCAGGCCGAGCACACCGTGCCCTGCGATGCCGTGGGCTTTGGCTACGCCCTGCGGTCCGAAACCCAGCTGGCCGACCTGCTGGGCTGCCGCTTTGCCTGGGCACCCATGCACCGCGCCCACCTGCCCGAGCGCGACAGCGCAGGCCGCACCAGCGTGGCAGGCGTGTACTTGGCGGGCGATGGCGCGGGCATCATGGGTGCGGATGCGGCAGAGTGGGCGGGCGAGCGCGCCGCACTGGCGCTGCTGGCCGACCATGGCGTGAAGGTCGAAGCGGCACGCGCCGCCGAGCTGGAACGCAAGCTCACGAATCTGATGCCGTTCCGCCAAGGGCTGGAACGCGCCTTCCCCTTCCCCACCGACTGGGCTGCCCACGCACCCGATGCGCTGGTGGTGTGCCGCTGCGAGAACATCACAGCCGGCGAGCTGCGCGCCTGCGCCCGCGATGCAGGTGCCGACGAGATGAACCGCCTCAAAGCCCTGACCCGCGTGGGCATGGGCCGCTGCCAGGGCCGCATGTGCGGTGTGGCGGCGGCAGAAATCCTGGCCCAGGCCACGGGCAAGCCCATCGACCAAGTGGGTCGGCTGCGCGGGCAAGCCCCCATCAAGCCCATTCCCATCCACCTGCAAGCCCAGGCGGAGGCTGCCGAATGACGACCACCCGAACCATCAACACCGACGTTGCCATTGTGGGCGGCGGCATCATGGGCGCGTCCGCCGCGCTGGCGCTGCGCCGCAAGGGCGTGAGCGTGGTGCTGCTGGAGCGCGATCTGTGCGGCTCCCGCTCCAGCGGCGTGAACTATGGCGGCGTGCGCCGCCAGGGCCGCCCGGTGAGCCAACTGCCGCTGGCGCAGCGCGCCCACCAAGTGTGGGCCGACCTGCCCGCGCTGATTGGCACCGATGGCGAATACCAACGCAGCGGGCACTTCAAGATTGGCCGCAGCGAGGCCGACATGGCCGCGCTGGAGGCCTACGCCGACCTGAGCCGCGACTTTGATCTGGGCATACAGCTCATCTCTGGCACCACGCTGCGCGAGCGCTGCCCGTGGCTGGGCGGGCGCGCCGTGGGTGGATCGCTGTGCCCCGATGACGGCCAGGCCAACCCGCGCCTGGTGTCGCCCGCCTTTGCACTGGCTGCACGGCGTGCGGGGGCGCATATTCTGGAACGCACACCGATGACCTCGGTAGAGCACGACGGCAAGCGCTTTACCGTGCGCTCGGGCACCGCCGTGGCTGTGCGTGCGCCCGTGCTCATCAACTGCGCAGGCGCGTGGGCTGGTGCGCTGGCCGCGCAGTTTGGCGAGGCCGTGCCCATCCACTCCGGTCACCCGGCTATGGCGGTGACCGAGCCCCTGCCCTTTTTCATGCACTGGAGCCTGGGCGTGGAGGGCGGAGGGATCTACTGCCGCCAGGTGGCACGCGGCAACCTGGTGATGGGCGGCGGGTCCGGCGTGGCGCTGGATGCCGACCGCGCCCGATCAGAACGCAGCGCCATCGCCACCCTGGCCGTGCAGGCGGTGGAGCTGCTGCCCGCGCTAAAAAACGCGCACTTCATCCGCACCTGGAGCGGCACCGAGGGCTACCTGCCCGACCGCCAGCCCGTGCTGGGCAAAAGCAGCACCACGCCTGGCCTGATCCACGGCTTTGGCTTTGCGGGCGCTGGCTTTCAGATTGGCCCTGGCGTGGGCGAAGTGCTGGCCGAGCTGGCCCGCGATGGCCGCAGCACCACGCCGATTGAGGCATTTGCGATTGAGCGATTTCTACCAACGACGGTGGCTGAAGTGGCCAGCACTGCCGCTGCCCACTGAACCCCGTAGCCACCGGCCCCACATCACCCCCACCAGAAAGGAAACTACCATGACCTTCTCCTCTCGCATCACCAGCCGCACCCGCCGCGCCCTTGTGGCCGCCGCCGCACTGGCCACCATGGTCGCCGCAGGCAGCGCCAGCGCGCAGACCAAAACGCTGTACATCGGCATGAACGGCGGCACCATGGAGAAGGCGTACACGCAGTACGTGTTCCCCGCGTTTGAAAAGCTGCACGGCGTGAAGGTGGTGGTGGTGCCCGGTACGTCTTCGGACATCCTGGCCAAGGCCCAGGCCAACAAGGACAAGCCGCAGATGCACGTCATGTTTCTGGACGACGGAATCATGGTGCGTGCCATGGGCATGGGCCTGTGCGAAAAGCAAAAGCCCAACCCGCATCTGAACGACATCTTTCCCGCGGCCCGTTTCAAGGATGACCTGGCCAGCGGCGTGAGCCTGGGCATGACCGGCATTGCCTACAACACCAAGATGTTTGCCGAAAAGGGCTGGCCAGCGCCCACCTCGTGGATGGACTTTGCGGACCCCAAGTTCAAGGGCAAGGTGGTGTTCCAGTCCATGCCCTCCTCATCGTTCGGGCTGCATGGCTTCTTGATGTTCAACCGCATTCAGGGCGGCAACGACAAGAACGTGGAACCCGGCTTCAACAACTGGGCCAAGACCATTGGCCCGAATGTGCTGGAGTACATCCCCAGCTCGGCCAAGATTTCAGAGATGGTGCAGACAGGCGAGGCGGCCATGTTCCCCCTCACGCCCACGGCGGTGGCCGCACTCAAGTCCAAGGGCATTCCGGTCGAATACGCGCAGCCCAAGGAAGGCTCGGTGGTGCTGCTGACGGCCCAGTGCGTGATTGCCAAGAACAGCGAGCCCGAGCTGGCCCAGAAACTGGCGGAGTTCCTGCTGAGCCCGCTGGCCCAGGCCAATGTGCTGCAGTTTGGCGCGCAGATCCCCACCAACCCCAAGGCCCCCGTGGTGGGCGAAGGGGCTGAGCAGGTTGCCAAGATCAATCAGTGGATGAAGAACGCGGTCACGCTGGACTGGGACAGCATCAACGCCAACCGCCCAGCCTGGAATACACGCTGGAACAAGACGATTGAGCGTTAAGAGCCGCAAACACAACCCTCTGGCGTCGTTGTTTCGTCTTGGCCTACCTGCTGTACTGCCTGCTGTACTGCCTGCGAGGGAACGCCTGGCCAGGGCCGCTTCGCTGGGTTGTGTCAGCCGCTCCAAGGCGTCGATAGTGAAGGCAGGCGGTGGGCAGGGCACCCCGCCTGTTCACAGCCTGACGAAACGCGGCTCAGGCGTCTTAGTAATGCATGTGCGGGGCCGCTCCCCCGCTGCTCCCGGCAGGGACTGAGGGTGCCGCTGGCGCAGGGCGGCGCGGGCGTGGCACCACGCTCAGCTGCATGGTCTCCAGCACTGGAGTGGGTTGCACTTGCAGGGATTTGCGGGGCAGGTCCACCAGTTGCTCGGCATGCCATACACGCAGCTGCGCAGCACCGTCGGGCACAGCGGCAAACCGGGCAATGCCGTTCTCATCGGTCTTCAGCGTCCAGCCCGAATCCGTCACGAACACGTGGCCGCGCATGGAGCCGTGCAGATGGCAGCCCAGCAACACCACGCCCGGGTGCTGCAGGGTCACGTCAGCCGTCTGGGCGGGCTGGCCATCCTGCTTGCCTGCCAGTCGCATCTCGAAGCCTTCGTTGGTGACTGCAGTTGCTTGCCCCGCTGCAGCCACTGGCGTGCCACGCACATGGTGGTCCCAACGGTCCTGGTTGGTAAAGCGGATGCGGGTGCCGGGGGCCACCACGGTCAGTGCGGGCACAAAGCGCATGCGCTCTTGTTCGATGGTGGGCGCAGCCTGCAACAGGCTGCCCGCGGGAGCGGCACCCGCAGCGGGGTACAGCACCACCACGGCATCGGGCACGGGTTTGCCATCGCGGTCCAGCACTTGAATCTGAACATTTCCGGCGCTAGCGCTTATAGAGAAAGCGTAAGCAGCTATGAATAATGCAGCAAATGAGGTTTTCATGGTCAGTGCGCTGTGATGATGTCGCGGTGCATGGGTGCCAGCAAAGCCAGCAGGCGGTTTTGCTGTGCAAAGGGAATGCCTTGCGCCGCCATCGCGGCCTGCAGCAGCTCCACCAGCGCGTTGAAGTGGGCTTTGCTGATGTCCATGTCGGCGTGGGCTGCTTTCATGTCTGCGCCCTCGTATTGGCATGGCCCACCGCTCAGTTGGCATATCTGGTCCGTGAGGCTTTCCTTGAGGGCCTGGGGCTTGGTGTCCTTGAAATGATGACCAATGCGTGGGTCCTTGACGGCGCGGTTCACAAAGTCGTCCATCAACCGGGCAATACCCTCTTTTTCGCCCAGCGCCTGATAGAGCCCTGCAGGCGCGGCCACCGCAGGGCGGCTGGCAGCGGGCGGGGAGAGAGTCTGCGCCAAGGTGGCCAGTGGCATCAGGCAGATCGCAGCCAATGCCCATGCGAATTTTGATAAGTTCATGGTGGACTCCGGAGAGAAACGAAGCGGGCGTGCCAATGTCATAACGCAGCAGGGTCGGGGTCAGAACGCAAATTGCGCGGACAGGTAGTACCCCGTCTGGCGCCGCTCCCGCGTCACCCCGGGCACGATGCGCCCCAGGTCCACATAAGCCAGCGTGACAGAGACGTTCTTGCTGGGAGCCCAGGCCAGGAACACATCCTTCCAGTCGTCCTCCCTCAGCGCGGCGCCCAGCCCCGCCGCTGCGCCCAGCGCTTGCAGGTTGTTGGGTTTGAACCGGTATTCAGCCCCCACAGCCAGGTTGGGGCGCAACAGGTAGGCCACGGACAGCTCAGGTTGCAGGCTGCGACGGTTCTTGCCGGGCGAGGCAGAACCGAAGCCGAGCAGGCCGTTCTGGTTGGCGTTGGTATAGCGGAGCGTGCCGTTCAGCAACAGGCCCGGGCCCAGGAGCAGTTTGGTGGCGCTCAGGTACACATCGGTGCCGTGGGTCTTGGTCCCCAGAAAATCCAGCACCGATTGCAGAGAACCGGGGCGCACCTGCTTGTGCTCCAGACCGATGGCAATCTGGGGCATCCAGGTATCCGCATCCAGAATCGCATCCCCCGCCAGCCTAACCTTGAGCCCCAGCACATCCATCTTGATGTGCTGCCCCGGCGTCACCCCAAAGGGTGCAATCCCATTCAAGGCCACGGCAGGGGCGGCATCAAAATCCTGCCGCGCCAGGGACAGTTCCACCCGGTCCTTGAAACCCACAGCCACCCCGTAGCTGGACAAGGCGTAATCCTGCGTTCCCGCCCGCGTCAGATAGGTGGTCAAGCCCACCTCGCCCTCTGTGGCTTGCGTGCCGATGACGGCCCAAGGCGTGATGCCGCCGCCAGCGCTACCCGTGATCGAGCTGACGCCGCCCGTGAGCACGAGCTTGCCGGTGTCAGCGTGCGCGACTCCAGCAACCCCTGCACCGCTCAGCAAACAGAACAGCGGCCATAGTTTTCGCTTCATGGAGAGACTCCTGTAAAGGTTGGCATGCAGATCATGGCGATGGATTCGTGTCTTCAAAGACCCCCAACCCCACCATACGCGGAGGACAGTGAACTGGATTCAGATTTCTTCCATTTGAGTCGCGCAGCGGGCTTCTGATCCATCACCCAGCCGAAGGAGGAATCATCTCATTCAATATCTGCAAGGCAGCATCAAACTCCAGCGCGTCCACATGCTGCTGCATGACCAACTGCCGCTCTGCCCCCCATGCACTCACACATTGCGCAGCGACAGCTTCCCATTCATCCAGCGCTGCAAGATCGTGATTGCGCAGAGCATCGCGCAAGGTATGAATGCGTGACTGCATGGCGGGATCGCTCAGCACCGCTGAGGCAGTTTGGCCCAGCGATGTACCAACGCCCTCCAAACTCATATCTGCCCTCTGTATAGTTACATCCCAGCGCTCCACGCAAGCGCGTATCTGGGCCAACAGGGAAAGCAGTCCCTCGCGCCGTTGAGCAGCGAACTCTTCAGCTTGAGCGGCCAGTTCATACAAAGCTTGCGCCCCCAAGGAGCCAGCCATGCCTTTGAGGTCATGCAATGATTTTTTGAGTGCGGCAACGTCCAAAGCCTCCGCATCTTTCCCGTTGGGGAGCGTTTCCGCAACACCTCGAATGCGACGGGCCAACTGCCAGAAGAGCGGTGCGCGCCCCTTGAGCCTCACAAAAGACTGCTCCGATTGAACATCTGGGAGCTGCGGCCAGTCATCCGGCATGGAAGCAGGAGTCACAGGCTCAGAAGTTTCAGCAGGCACCCCTACCCGTTGGGCCAACTCCGGCAGGCAGCGCCACAAGGTACGTATGAGCACAGGGGGATCGAACGGTTTACCGACTACCGCGTTCATCCCCGCATCCATCGCTTCGGTCTGCTCTGAGAGGGACACCCCGGCGGTCAGGCCGATCACCGGCAAGGTGGCAAATTGCTCACTACTCCGGATCTGACGCGTGGCATCCAGCCCATTGAGCACAGGCATATGCACGTCCATCAGAACAGCATCAAAGCCTTGGGGCCGTTTCTGCAGCCAATCCAGTGCCGCCAGCCCATGGGCCGCAACCTCCACCAAGGCACCTTCAGCCGCCAGGATGCGCGCTGCAATTTCCTGGTTGGTTTCGTTGTCATCTACCACCAGCAGCCGCACGCCGGGCAAACCTTGTCCGCTGGGCAGCACAGGCACAGCCTCTCGGTGTAGCAGCAGGCCCATGCTGCGATGCATTGGAAGGGTGACGACAAATCGGCTCCCCTGACCCAAGGTGCTATCAACCTCCACAGTGCCATGCATCATCTCGACCAGTTGCTTCACGATAGACAGCCCCAGCCCCGTCCCACCATAGCGCCGGGTGGTCGAGAGATCAGCCTGTACGAAAGGCGCAAACAGCCGCTTGCAAGCCTCTGCGTCAATGCCAATGCCTGTATCCGTCACACTCATTTGCACGCGGAACGTTCCACTCCCTAGCGCCTCATGTCGAACTGCGAGTCGCACTTCGCCATGCTCGGTGAACTTGATGGCGTTGCTCAGCAAGTTGATCAATATCTGCTGCAACCGGGTGCTGTCCCCCTCCAGCGGCTGGGGCACTGGCACGGGCACGTCTACAACGAAGGTCACGCCTTTTTCACGGGCCTGAAGATCAATCAGGGCAGCCACATCTCGCACGACCTGATTGATATCCACAGGCACGCGCTCCAGCGCCATCTCACCGGCCTCAATCTTGGACAGATCGAGAATGTCGTTGATCACTGCCAGCAAAGCCTTGCTGGCGATCTGCACACGTCGCAGCATGCTCTGCTGCTCGTCATTGAGCTCTGTGCGCGCCAGCAAGAACGAGAGGCCCAGCACCGCGTTCATGGGAGTTCGGATTTCGTGGCTCATATTGGCCAGAAAGCGGCTCTTGGCCTCGTTGGCAGCATTGGCCTGTTGCATGGCAACACGCAGGCTCTGCTCCTGCTCAAGGCGCAGGCGAATGTCAGATGCAATCCCCAAATATCCGGCAAAACGTCCCTGGGCGTCCTGTATTCGCGTCACAGCCAAAGATACCGGTACCTTGCTACCGTCTGAACGCCGCATGAACCAGGTGGTTGCTGGGTCGAGGGTTGCGTGGTGAAAGCGGGCCAGCCGTCGCAGTTCCCCCCACCGACTGAGCCCAATGTGTTCGGACTCTTCAGAAGGCACCGTGTCACCACCCGACGCAAAAAGCGACAGTGCATTCACCTTGCCAACGACACCCCCAGCCTGCATATCCAGCAGCAACTCTGCACCACGGTTCAGCAGGGATACAAATCCATGCGGATCTGTCGCCACGATGGCCACTTGCGTGGATGCCTCCAACACTGCCTGCAGCAAAGCCAAGGTACGCTGCAATTCCAGTTCAGTGCGTTTGCGGTCCGTGATGTCTGTGCGGATGGAAACATACTTTTCTACCTGACCTCGAGCGTCCATGAAGGGCGCGACAACGCTGTTCACCCAATACAGGGAGCCGTCCTTTGATCGGTTGCAGACCTCGGCATGCCAGCTTTGACCACTGCTGATGGTCCGCCACATCCCGACCCAAAATTCTGGGCCATGAACACCAGAGTTGACGATCCGATGGTTCTGCCCCAACAGTTCATCTCGTGTGTAGCCAGAGATATGGCAGAACGCATCGTTGACCTCAATGATGCGCCCGGCACGGTCTGCCACCGACACGATCGCGTGTTGATTGAGTGTTTGCAGCAGGGCTGCGTTATCCCGCTGGGCTATGGCCAGTTGCAGCCTGCTTTCCGTCAGTTCCGTGACGTCATGCACGAAGGCATAAAAACCCTTGATGCGCCCATCCTGAATATCGGGCAGGTAGTGCACCAGCATGTGGCGCGCAGGTTCGTTTTCTGTTGCGGGACGGGTCTGCTCAAAAGTTCGAGGCTCGCCTCGCAGGGCTGCCTCGGCATAAGGCCGAGAGATCTCGAACATGGCGGGACCAATCAGGTCGCGCAAGTGCATCCCATTGACCTTACCCGGATCAATCTTGAACCAGTCTCCGTAAGCTCTGTTGGCGACCAGGTTTCGCAAGTCAGGTCCCCAATAGCCAATTTGTGATGGCATGGCGTCCAGCACCGTCTGCAGTGCATGGCGAGCAGTCTCCAGGTCAGCAGTGCGTTCACGCACTTGGTCTTCCAGGGTCGCGTTCAGTTCTTCTACCCGGCGCGCAGCCGCGCGTGCTTCACGCACATCGCGTAGGGTCTTGGCCAGGCCCACCACGCTACCATCAGCGTCCACGATAGGACCCGCTGATATGGACACCTCGATCAGACTTCCGTCGCGATGGCTGCGGACTGTTTCGTAGGCTTTGACATGCTCTCCCCTGGCAACTTTTGCCAGCATGGATTGGTCTTCGCTCTTGAGGTGCTCGGGCACCAGCAACTCTTGCGCGGTATGCCCCAGCGCATCTGCTGCGCTATGGCCGAAGAGACGCATGGCTCCATCATTCCAGTCCGTAATCACACCTTGCAAGGTCTGCACGATGATGGCGTCTTCCGACCCTTCAACGATGGCTGCGCGGCGCGCCTGCTCCAGTCTTTGGACCCTGCCCCGATGTGCCAGATGCAACACCGTTACAACGAGGGCGGAAGCCAGCAATCCAAATAACCCAGCCTCGATGGCCTTGCGCTCGGGTTCCTGCAATTTCAAGGACTCCACAAACGCTCTTGTGGGCTGCAGATCTGCTTCCCACTGCCGCCCAAAGAGATCCAGGGCAACAAGCGGCTGCCTTGGGTACCCTGCCGCTGGGGATACCTCACCGCCATACAACCAGCTGCCAGGCGGCATTGCACGGTCACGCAAACCCATGACGAAAAACTGAGCGTCTTCGTCGAGGTTTTTCAGCACCTCGCTCATCTGCAAAGGAGCGTAGACCCAACCCACCAAAGCAATCTCGCGCGAGGCTTCCGTGTTGGTGGGCAATCCATAGCGATAGATCGGGAGCATCAGTAACAAGCCGGAAGAATCGGCCTGACCGTCCTGGATCAATGTGATAGGCGCACTGAGCGTTGCTTTGCCAGAGCGCATTGCTGCCAGTGCGGTAGCCTTGCGCACCGGTTCTGAAGCGATATCCAGCCCCAGAACAGGCAGATTGCGCTCCAGGGGCTCAATGTACTGAATGATGAAGCTGTCCCCAGCGTGGGCTTGCAATTGCCTCACCTTGAAATCAGTCCCCATCTCACGCTTGGCGAAGCGCTCGAAATCCGGCAGGTTTTCTGGAGCCACCTTGCGGATGAAGCCGAAACCTCGAGCTCCAGGAAACTCGCTGTCAAAGTTTCGGCTTGCGCTATAGCGGGCGAAGGAGGAACTATTGAGCCCATCCCCTACTGCAGCCACCGCGCCGCGGGTGCCACGCAAGCCATACTCATACTGCTGCATGCGCAGTGCCACCTCACTCAACAGTCGGCTCTTCAGGCGCTCGAACCGCTCACTGACTTCCTCAATGTTTTGCTGTTGCTGCTGAATGTACGCAAGAGCAGTGCTTCCCAACGTGAAACACAAGACAAATGTGGCCATCAGGATGGCCCGATCAATCGGACTCATGGGGATGAGAATGTCACGAAGCCGTTTTCGTGGCATGGCTCATCCTTCAATGAGGTCGGAAATCCAGCGGTTGCGTCCGCCCGCTTTGGCCCGATACAGGGCATGGTCTGCAGCACGATAGAGGGATGGAGCATCAGACTGCATCAGGTTCCGCGGTGTGCAAACCGCAACTCCCACGCTGATCGAAACATGTTCTGCAGTGAGCGAGCCGACGTGGGGGAGCATCAGATCCCGAACCAGTTGCACTGCATGCTCTGCGACTCCTTGAGCACCAGACAAATCAGTATCAGGCAGGAGAACTGCAAACTCCTCTCCACCCAAGCGCCCTACCCTGTCTGCAGGCCGCCTTGCGGCAGACTCCAGCGCTTTAGCCACGGATTGCAGACACGCGTCGCCCGCTGGATGCCCGTAGTGGTCGTTATAGCGTTTGAAGTGATCCACATCCGCCATCAGTAGCGCGATAGGTGCACCGCTGCGAGCGCATCGCTGCCATTCACGCTGCATCAGCTCATCGAAATGGCGTCGGTTGACCAAACCGGTCAGCCCGTCTGTGGTAGCCATGCGGCGCAACTCGTCCGCCATGGACTTGATACGAAGCTGGGTACGCACACGGGCCAACAGCAAAGCTTCATTCACAGGCTTGGTGATGAAATCCACAGCTCCAGCGTCCAGCCCCCTCAGTTCGGCAGCCGCCTCTCCATGCCCCGTAACGAATATCACGGGGATCTCTGAAAGAGCAGCGTCCGCACGTATGGCTTCGCAGACTTGATAGCCACTCATCTCAGGCATTTCTGCATCCAGAAGCACCAGATCCGGAGGCATGTCTCGCATCAATCGAAGAGCCTCTTGTCCCCTGGTGGCAAACCGTAGATTTGCGGTCCCCTTGAGCATGCGGGCCATGAGCTGAATCATGCTGGTGTTGTCATCCACGATCAGAATGCTCGAGGTCATGCAGGCCACTCAAGTATTAAAAAATGTTAACCACAATGCCAGAAACCCCTCTAGGATTCAATCGCAAAGAGTTAATTACAAAAAGAAACAATGATAACAATGGGCGTGTAAATTTGCAAAATTGATTTAATTATCAATTCAGCTCCTTTATCGCACAGCGTTTGTCCACAAACCTGCTACTCAGAGGGACTTGCCATGCCACCCCCAAGCTCCGGATTTGGGAAAACCCTTGGTCAACGGTTGTTCATCATGAACACCGCCATGTCGCTGCTCCTTATCTCTGCGATTGCCACGATCTGGCTGATGATGAGCAAAGTAGTGGAAGACGCGCAAACCGTTGAGCAATTCAACGTGGCTCAGCTTCAGCGCATCGCAGAACTGGAACTCAATGTCACCCGCGTGTCACTGCAGCTACGGCACGCCATCCTGTCCCGGAACGAGCAAGAGCTGAACTCAACGCTTGCCGATATTGAAGAAAAGCGCCTGCTGCTCTTGAAAACTCTGGAACAGTTTGGTGCCAACATGATTTCCGACGATGGAAGGAAGGCGTTCACCCCCTTACCCGGACTGATGCAGGACTTTTGGACCGTAGGGGCACAAAACCTGCAACTGATTCAGGCGGGGAAAAAGGATGAAGCATTTGCCTTTCTGGTGGAGCAGACCATTCCTGCACGCAACCGGTTGCTAAAACCTCTCGCGGAAGAAAAAGCCCGGCAAGGCGAGCGCCTTTCGGGTCGTATTGGGGAAATCCGGGCTCTGGCAACCACCGATCGAAATATCGCAACGATCACGGTACTCGTCGTTCTTGGATGCCTGGCGGGCCTTGGGCTATATCTGCGGAGTGTGGTGCGCAATCTGGGAGCAGACCCGCCAGAACTCAAACGTTTCGCCAGCGGTATCGCGCAGGGGAACTTGGCTGTGCATGCGCACCTGCGGGATGGAGATGACCGGAGCATCATGGCAGAGCTGAGCGTCATGCGGCAGCAGCTGACGCATATCGTCGCTCAAGTACGGGAGACTGCTCACCATGTCGCTGATGCGAGCACCGAGATTGCCTCGGGCAACCACGACCTTTCAGCGAGAACAGAACGTCAGGCCGCGGCACTGCAGCAGACCGCAGCAGCCATGGATGAGATGGGAAGCACAGTGCGCCAAAACGCCGACAGCGCCCAGCAAGCCTCCGAGGAAGCCAAGTCGGCATCTGGCGTGGCAGAACAGGGCGGCATGGTGATGAATGAAGTGGTGAGTACGATGAAAGGTATCCATCACAGCAGCAATCAAATCAGCAACATCATCGGAGTGATTGACTCAATCGCTTTCCAGACCAACATACTGGCCCTGAACGCGGCCGTTGAGGCGGCCCGAGCGGGTGAACAGGGACGGGGATTTGCCGTGGTGGCCTCAGAGGTGCGTACGCTCGCGCAGCGCTGTGCATCTGCGGCCAAAGAGATCAAAACATTGATTACCACGAGTGTGGAGCAAGTGGACAAGGGCAGCCGGTTGGTGGACCAGGCAGGCACCACGATGAACGATTTGGTGAAAGCAATCCAAAACGTTTCGAGCCTGATGCAGGCGATCACGCTATCCAGCAAAGAGCAAAGCCAAGGGGTAGACCAAATTGCGACTGCGATGGCTCAGGTTGACCAGGTAACCCAGCAAAACGCAGCGCTGGTGGAGGAAATGTCCGCTGCAGCAAGCCACCTGGATTCACAGGCAAAGGAGCTGGTGAAAACTGTGGCTTTTTTCAGCACGGGCTCTGCCCAAGAACCTGTTCAAGATCTCAAAGCAAGCACATCCAACGCCGGGGTTGCGACTCAGCTCATGATGTTGCGTAACAGCGGTTAAAGGGAACTACTGGACAGAACACAGACCATAGGTACCGGTCACCCTAGAGCACGCGCTGAATCAGGGCCCCCTTGAACAGCACAGGCCCTGTGGGCCCCGTCTCGCTGGGTACGCCGCCTTTGGGCTCCAGGCTGATGGCGAGCGCGGGCACCTGCTTCACGTCTTGCTCTCCAGCCGTCAGGGTCAGCAGCTTGTCATGCCCCAGAACGCCCAGCGAGCGCGGCCCGCCACCAGGCGGCAGCGCCCACAGTTGCAGGGACTTGTCTTCCCCCTCCTGAAAGCCACCCACGCGCTGGAGCACCAGCTTTTGGCTGCGGGGGTCAAAAGTGACGAGCATGGATGCATCGGCTTTTTCATCCGCAAGCACCGCCACATACTGGATCTGCGGAGTGCTCTGGAGCTGCTGCTGCAAGGATGCGATCTGCGCAGCGGCGCGGTGCTGCAGGTTGTTGTGGGCTTGCATGCCCACCACCACGGCGACCAGAGTGGCCAGAGCGCCAACGGCTGTGGCACCACGCCACACCCACAGCTTGCGCCACCCGCTTGCGGGGGCAGCATCCGCCGCAGTGGCTGCTGCACGCATGGCTGATTGCGCCTTCTCAGCCTGCACCAGGTTATGAATTCGCTGCCACACAGCGGGGTCAGGCACATGGCCGGGCTGCAGCTCTGCCAGGCCTGCCCAATGGGTGTGCCACACCAATGCCGCAGCGCGCACGGCTGCATGCTCACGGGCCAGGGTTTCAAAGCGGCGACGGGCACCGCCACGCAAAGTGCCCAGTGCGTAGCTGGCGGCCAGGCGCTGCAGCAGTTCGGGGTTTTGGGTCAGGTTCATGGGCCGGGGTCTCCTCAGACATAACGCGCCATGCACTGGCGCAACTGCTCCAGCCCACGTCGTATCCAGGTCTTGACGGTGCCCAACGGCAGCTTGAGTTGCTCCGCCAATTCGCCATGGCTCTGGTCACGCAGATACGCCAGGCTGACTACCTCGCGCTGCTTTCCTTCCAGGCGGGAGAGGCACTGGTGCAGGGCAAATGCCTGCTCGCTGGCGTCGGCCGTATCCATGGGATTGGCGGCATCACCGGCCAGAGTTTCCGAGAGCAGATCATCCAGTTCATCCGTCACATCAGCGCGGTCCGATGTGCGTTTGCGCAACGCATCCAGTGCCCGGCTGCGCACGATGAGCCCCATCCACGCCAAGGGAGGACTGAGCGATGCACGGTAACTGCCCGCCCCGCGCCAGATGGCGAGAAACGCCTCCTGCAACGCGTCCTCTGCGGCATCACGCTCGCGCAGGATGCGCAGCGCCAGCCCGTACAGCTTGGACGATGTGCGGTCGTACAAAGCCTTGAGGGCCCTGTCGTCCTGCGCAGCCACGCGGTCGATGAGTTCCATGAGTTCGCGATCTGTAGAAGGGGTGCTCATGCCGCAGATTGTGTGGGATATCGGCGGGCAAGGCACCTGAGTTGTTGTGCAAGGACTGCACTTCCTGGATACGGCGAGCAGGGGACATCAGATTCAGCCCAGTGAAACCAATCCCACAGCCATCCAAGGGAAATAACACGTTGCTGAATCCAGCAGCCACTCGGCGGCGTATTGCCTGTTGCAAGCACCGAAAGATGCATGGAGCCCCATCCATCGGAGCCCCATGCAGTCGGCATTTGCTCAACTTACAGAGGACATGACCATGAACGTACGCACTCCCTTTGCCGCGCTCTCCCTGCTGGCAGCCGCCGCCACACTGACTGCCTGCGGCTCCATGACGACCACTGCAGCCAAACCCATGTTCGACCAAAGCATGCTGCCTGCAGCAGTGCAGGTCCCCACGGGCCAGCGCATTGCGATGGAAACCGTGGGCATCGGCGACATCACATATGAATGCCGCGCCAAGAAAGACATGCCAGCGGATTTTGAGTGGGTGTTTGTGGGGCCTGATGCCAAGTTGATGGACCGCGCGGGCAAGGCTGTGGGCCGCTACTACGGCCCACCCGCCACGTGGGAGAGCAACGACGGCTCCAAGGTGACTGCCACACAGGTGGCTGTCGCCCCCGCAGGCACTGGCAATATTCCCCTGCAACTCGTCAAGGCCAACCCCGCCATGGGCATGGGTGCCATGCAGGGCATCACCTACATCCAGCGCGTAGCCACTCAGGGCGGCGTGGCGCCAGCTGCCGTGTGCAACGCAGCCAGCGCAGGGCAAAAGCAGGTGGTGAAGTACCAGGCGGACTACATCCTCTGGAAAGCGGCCTCCTGACAGCAAACCAGCTGACGCCCACACAAAGCGCAAAGCCCCGCTTCTGCGGGGCTTTGGCTTCAGACGAGTGATGCAGAGCGCTGGGTTTACAGCGCAGGAATGGTACCCGGCAACAGAATGGAACGGTCCACGTTGTTAATGTTGGTATGCCCGCAGAATGCCATGGTGATGTCCAGTTCCTTCTGGATGATCTGCAACGCCTTGGTCACACCCGCCTCGCCATACGCGCCCAGTCCGTAGAGGAAGCTGCGGCCGATCAGCGTGCCTTGGGCACCCAGCGCGCGGGCCTTGAGCACATCCTGCCCGCTGCGGATACCGCCGTCCATCCACACTTCAATGTGCTTGCCCACCGCCTCGGCAATGTGGGGCAGCGCAGCGATGGAGGACGGTGCTCCGTCCAGCTGGCGTCCGCCGTGGTTGCTGACGATGAGGGCATCCGCCCCGCTGTCCACGGCAAGGCGTGCGTCCTCCGCATCCATGATGCCTTTGAGGATGAGCTTGCCGCCCCAGCGCTTCTTGATCCATTCCACATCGCCCCAGTTGAGCTGGGGATCAAACTGCTCGGCCGTCCATGACGAGAGAGAGGACAGATCGCCCACCCCTTTGGCATGGCCCACGATGTTGCCGAAGGTGCGGCGCTTGGTCCCGAGCATGCCCAGGCACCAGTGGGGTTTGGTGGCCAGGTTGATCAGATTGGCCAGCGTGGGCTTGGGTGGGGCAGACAGGCCGTTTTTGATGTCCTTGTGGCGCTGGCCCAGGATCTGCAAATCCAGCGTGAGTTGCAGGGCCGAGCAGTTGGCAGCCTTGGCGCGATCGATGAGGCGGTTGATGAAGTCGCGGTCTCGCATCACGTACACCTGAAACCAGAACGGATGCCGACCTGTATGTTCGGCAATGTCCTCGATCGAGCAGATGCTCATGGTGGAAAGTGTGAAGGGAATGCCAAACGCTTTGGCGGCGCGTGCCCCAAGGATTTCCCCGTCTGCATGCTGCATGCCTGTGAGGCCCGTGGGCGCAATGGCCACAGGCATGGCCACGTCCTGCCCCACCATGGTGGTGCGGGTGGTACGCCCTTCCATGTTGACGGCAACCCGCTGGCGCAGCTTGATGCGCTGGAAGTCGGATTCGTTGGAGCGATAGGTGCCCTCGGTGTACGAGCCAGAGTCTGCGTAGTCGTAGAACATGCGCGGCACACGGCGCTGGGCTACCGCCCGCAGGTCTTCGATACAGGTGATTTTGGACAGGTCTGGCACGTCTTGCTCCGTTCAGAAAAATACAGCGCTGCATGGTAGGCCCAGACGATGCGCCGGACCATCAAATTAATTTGCGGGTGCTTGCAACAAATTTCCAAACGGGCCCACCCCAAGCCATGGCGGCCCGGAAATCACGTCGCGGTGGAATCGGTCTCGGTGGCGCCTGCACCAGCGGTGACGGGCTCAAGGCTCGATTTCTCCACCACCAGCCGCGGTGGCTGGCCAGGCCCCTCGTAAAGGCGCACCTGATTACGCCCCGCTTGCTTGGCCGCGTACATCGCTGCATCTGCATGGCGCGTGAGTTCATCCAGGTTCTGCCCATGTTCCGGGAACAGGCTGATGCCCCCGCTCACCCCCACCGGTACAGACACCCCATGGAGCATGAATGGCGCTTCGCATTGCTGCAGGATCTTGCGCGCCACAACGCAGGCTTGCTGCGCCCCACCAATGCCCGGCAGCAGCAGCACAAACTCATCGCCCCCCTGGCGGCACACGGTGTCGGTCTGCCGCACCACGGCCTGCAGGCGCTGTGCCCACTGCACCAGCAGCTGGTCGCCCACCTCGTGGCCCATCACATCGTTCACCTGCTTGAAGCCGTCCAGATCCAGATACAGCACAGCCACATGCTTGCCGTCACGCTGGGCCTGGGCAATGGCCTGCTGGGCGCGGTCCTGCAGCAGCACGCGGTTGGGCAGGTCCGTCAGCGCGTCGTAGTGGGCCAGCCGCGCCATGCGCGCCGCCATGGCCACAGCCTGCGTCACATCACGCAGCACGGCCACGGCACCCGTCACATGTCCGTGGCGGTCGGCAATGGGGCTTGCAGACAGTTCCACATCAAAGCGCTGTCCGGTGGTGCGGTGCTCCACCACGCCGCGGGTGGAGACGATAGGCCGATCCATCTGCATGGCGGTGCGCAGGGGGCTGCCAAGGTCTGCCCCCGCTTCATCGGGCAGCAGGCGCACCACATCGTCCACGTCGCAACCTGCAGCATCAAAACCCTGCCAGCCCGTGAGCCGCTGGGCCACAGGGTTCAGATAGGTGACCTGCCCTGCGGCGTTGCAGCACACCACGGCATCGCCGATGGACTGAAGGGTCAGGCGCATCAGCTCCTTTTCTTCAAAGAGCTGCTCCTCCATGTGCTTGCGGTCGGTGATGTCGGTCAACTGGATAAACAGACCCAGCACCTGGTCGCCATCTCCCCGCTCGGGTGTGAAGGAAACGATCACGTGCCGCTCCACACCCAGGCTGTCGTTGAGTGTGGTCTCAAACACCTGCGGCTCACCGTTCAAGGCACGGCGCAGCAAAGGCTCGACAAAGGCAAACCGTTGCTCGCCGAGCAGCTCGCGCATCGGCATGCCACGCAGCTTTTCCGGGGGCACACCAAACCAGTCCTGGTGCGACTGGTTGCCAAACCGGTTGGTCAGGTCAGCGTCCCATGATCCCACCACAGAGGGGATGGAGTGCAGGATGGTGCTCATGTCACGCTCCGCGCGCAACAGCTGGGCGCTGACGGCCTGGCGACGCTGCAACTCGCGCGTGAACAAAGTCGCCAGCGCCACGCTGAAGATCATGAGCAGCAGCGTGAACACCCCCAGCCCCCAGGCGGACTGGGTCCACTTTTTTTCGATGGTGAATTTGGCCTGGGCCACGTTCAGAATGAGAGGAAAGCGCCCCACATGCACGAAGGAGTAAGCGCGTTCCACCTTGTCGATTTCGGCGATCCCGACAAACGCGCCCTCGCGCTCGCGCTGGAACCGCTGCATGTTGGAGCTGCCTGCCAGACTCTTGCCTACATCCATGTCACCGTAGGGGAAGCGCGAGATCACGATGCCGTCTGCCCGGAACAGGTTCACGCCGCTGTTGTCACCCAGGTCCACCGAGGCAAAAAGCTCGTTGATGTGGCTCAGCCGCACTCCGCTGATCACCACGCCAGCAAAAGCGCCCTCACGCGTGCGGTAGGCGCGGGCCAGGGGCAGTGAATTGAGGCTGGTCAGTCGCGAAGGGACAGGAAGGCCCACCACCAGCCCTTGGTTGGGGTTCTCCTTGAGCGACCGAAAGTAGTCACGATCTGCAAAGTTGGCCTTGCGCGGCACCGCCGCCCCCGAGTCGGCAACGATATCGCCCTGGGCATTGAGCACCAGCAGGTCACCCACAGCCTGCATGCGCACAATGCCGTCAAACTGCACCTGCTTGCGTACCTGCTCAGCACGGGTGGGGTCTGGAAGGCGCTCCAGGTCCTGCACCACACCCTGCAATGACTGGTCCACGGCGTCCAGTGTCCATTGCAGCGATTGCGAAAGGGTGTTGACCAGATTGGCGTTGGCCTGCAGCGCGTAGTTCCACTCATCGTTGCGCAACGTCCAGAGCGTGCGGGCCGACAAGGCACCAATCCCCAAGGACAGCAAAAGAGCCATCCACAAAAGGCGGTGAGAAAAGAACTGGCGGACTGAAGGCATGTGCAGCTAGCAGGAAGTGCCTGCCGTTGCCAGGTACGGACATTCGGCGTCCAGCCGCCGCTGGGGAGAGGGATCGGCCCGATCACCACGGAGTGGCCGAGAAGCACTCATCAAAAGGAGGGAAGATGGCTCAAATCGCACACAGCGTTCCGGCAAGGCATCCAAACGGCGCGTTTGAATTTGTGTCTCATTGTAGGTAAGCAAATTGTTACACAAAAGCAAATTTTTCAGACCATGGGGTGCATCGCCGTTTTGATCTCCGTCAACGCACCTTGCGCCCCCGTGCATCCCCGGCTGAGGGTGCAGCAACCTGCGCCACCGTTGCACCACGCACTTCAAACTGCACGGCGTCCATGACCCGCCCCTGCTCGTCGGCCAGTTCCAGCTGATGCCGGCCGGGCCAGGGCAACCATTCCAGCGACGCGCCACGGCCCAGCGGTTTGCCGTCCAGTCGCCAGGTCCACCGGGCATTGTTTCCTTCAGAGGCCGTCATGCGCAGACGCTGGGACTGGGGGGGAATATCAGGGTCCAGCGCAATGATGGTGCCCTTGACCGGGCTGAGGATGCGCCCCGCCTCGGGTTCAGCAGGCTGCCCACTCTTGGGATTATTTTTGCCTTTGGCGCTTGCAACATAAGCGGGAGCAGCTACGTTATTGATAGCAAAAAACGGCTGCTGGGTTCCTTGCACAAACCACTCCTGCCGCGCGGCTTCCAGCGGCATGGCGGCAGCCCGCTGGCGCTGGGCAGCAATGGGTGCGTCAGCGGCATCGTTCGCCGCAGGCCCAAAACGCACGGCCTGCTGCACAACGCCCTGGGGCGGCTGCGGCGCACGGCTGGGCTCGCGGGCGTGCAGAAAACCCATGATGGCAGCCCACACGGGCGCAGCGCCGCTGGTGCCGCTGACATCGTGCATGGCTGCGCCGCTGGCATTGCCCACCCACACGCCCACGGTGTAGCGCTGCGACCAGCCCACAGCCCAGTTGTCGCGCATGTCCTTGCTGGTGCCAGTCTTCACCGCCGTCCAAAAGCGCGTGGCCAGCACGCTGTCGGTGCCAAAAGTGCGCGCCCGTGCATTGCCGTCGGAGAGGATGTCGCCCACGATAAAGGCCGCCCGCGGGTCCAGCCCCAGTGCAAATGCAGGTTTGGCATCGGCTGGCAGCACCCTCACAGCACTCAGGCGCCCGCCGTTGGCGAGCGAGCGGTAGGCGTTGGTCAGGTGCAGCAGCGGCACCTCGGGGCTGCCCAGCGCCAGGCTGTAGCCAAAGTAGTCGCCACTTTCGCGCAAAGGCATGCCCAAGGCGCCGAGCTGGCGATGGAAGGCATCCGGCGTGACCATGACCAGTGTGCGCACCGCAGGCACATTGAGCGAAGCCGCCAGCGCAGTGCGCACCGACACCCAGCCCTTGAACTGCCGGTCGTAGTTTTGCGGAATGTAGAGCCCGCCTGAGGTGGCAATCTGGGCCGAAGAGTCATCCACCAGCGATGCCGCCGTCAGCCGCTGCTCGGCAATAGCCTGCGCGTACAAAAAAGGCTTGAGCGTGGAGCCCGGCTGGCGCGGGGCCAGCACGCCATCCACCTCGCTGGCCTGGCTCAACACGCCAGAGGAGCCCACCCACGCCAGCACCGCCCCTGTGGCGTTGTCCAGCACCAGCACGGCACCGTCTTCCACATGCCGCCCCCGCAGCTCGCGCAGATGTTGCTGCAGGGTTTGCACGGCAAAGCGCTGCAAAGGTGCGCGCAAGGTGGTGCGCAACTGCGGGGTCGTCACCGGGCTGATGCCCCCTGCGGCAGCCGATCCAGCGCTACCCGCCCCACCCTGCTGCTGGCGCAGCGCATAGCGGGCAAAGTGGGGAGCCACGCCCTCGGTGGCATCAAACGCACGGTGCTGCAGAGCGGCAGAAGCAAACAGCTCCAGCGCATCGCAGTCCAGCGCTGCAGAACGGCTTACTGTGGCCACTTTCGTCGGTTCGGCAAGCGCTGGCTGCATGGCGCGCAGCACGCCACAGGCCCGTTGCGCCACCAGCGCGGGTTTGGCATTGGGTGCGCGCACCAGGGCTGCTGCCACCGCGGCCTCCCGGTCATCCAGCCCGTGGGCTGCCTTGCCAAACAGGGTTCGGCTCAGTGCATCGATGCCCACCACCTCACCCCGAAACGGCACCAGGTTGAGGTAGGCCTCCAGAATCTGGTCTTTGCGCCAGCGGCGGTCCAGCACCTGCGCTGCCACGGTCTGCCCCAGCTTCTGCACCACTGTGCGCCCCCCCGGCCCCTGTCGCCAGTCACCGTCCAGCAGCCCGGCCAACTGCATGGTGATGGTGCTGGCCCCCCGCGTGCGCTGGTTCCACAGGTTGCCCCAGGCGGCTGCCGACGCAGCGCGCCAGTCCACCCCACTGTGCTCATAAAAGCGCTTGTCTTCGCTGAGCACCAGCGCCGTGCGCAATGCGGGCGACACATCGGCCAGCGGCACCCACTGGCCCCGGCGCACCGTGGCATCGGTGCGGATGCGCTGCACCACCTCGCCCTCGCGGGAAAGGATGAGCGTGTCTGATGGACGAAAGTCCTGTCGCACCTCGGCATAAGTGGGCAAGGCATGCACAGCAAAGCCGGGCAGCGCCGCGCCCATCACCACCAATGCACGCAGCCACAGGGTGCGCATCTCTCTCCCTCTCACCATCTCAGCCTTCATTGCACCCGCCTCTGGCGCCACCACCCATACGCGGTGGCACATCCCCACACCATCACGGCACTGCTGACCACGGCCGCCATGGTGCCGTGCCCAGCCTCGGTGGCTACTACCAGGTTGTAGGCGGCGTGCCAGAGAGCCACCACAGCCACACTGCGACCGCTCCACACATACACCTGGGCCAGCACAAACGCGCCACAGACCAAGCCCAGGGCCCAGCCCAGCAGCATGGGCCCCACCAGGGCGGCCATGCTTTCATTCAGCCAGAACAGGGGCAGGTGCCACAGCATCCAGGCCAGCACCACCCACCAGGTGGTTGCCCAGCGTGACAGGTCCTTGAGCAAAAGCTCCGTCAGGTAGCCACGCCAGCCCAGCTCCTCCCCCACGCCATTGACCAGCACCACGGCCAAGGTCACCGCCCAGGGCCCCCACTGCAAAGGAAGACCCGGAAAGTGCCAGAACGCCGCGCCTTGCGGCAAGGGCTGGCCCGCCAGGCTCCACACCGCCCACAGTGCGGACCCCACTGCCAGCGGAGACAGGGCCATCAACCAGCCGCGCCATGCGGGGCGGGGCCACTGCGTCCAGGCACGGCGCAACAACGCAGCTCCGGCACCAGGGCCACCAAAGCAGCGGGCGGTGATAACCGCTGCCAATGCAGGCCCCAACAGGCCCGGCAGATGGGTCACCCAAGGGTGGTTGGCACCTCCCGCAGCCTCCACGCGCAAGCCCAAAGCCAGCAAGACGCCCCAATAAGACCAGGACAGCCCCATCGCACAGCCCACGAAGAACAAGGCCCTGCGCTGACGCTCATTCATCTGAATGCTCCCGCTCAAACCGCTTTTCCGCCTCGGTCAGGTGGCGCAGCAGCACATGGGAAATCAGGTTGACCCCGATGCCACCGAACACCACGGGCAGCACATACAACGCAATCGAAAGCTCAGACACAAACAGGGCGTCGTCGGCCAGCGAGGGAGAGGTTTTGGCCAGCGAGCTGAGAGATTGCAGCAGGTACACGTCCACCCCTGAGATCAACACGAGCGCTATGCCAAACACCAACACAGCCCGGCTGGAGATGGAGCGACTGGCCAGCAGCACACCGTAAATGCCTGCAGGCAGCACCAGCGAAAAGATCACCAGCAGCCAGAACCGCATCTCCACAAACACACTCAGGCTCATAGGGCTGGCAGAGTTGTGTGCAACAGGTGCATGCAGATGACCGCCCGGCCCGCGGCTCGCCGCCAGGTGGCAGCAGGCCGGGCCGTGGCGGCGTGCCGTGGGCTCACTTCGCGGCCCCTACCTTGACTCGCGCATTGGGGTATTCGCCAAACATCTCGGGCGCATACATGGCTTCCACCCGGCTGGGGGGCAGCGCAAAGTCGCCCACGTTGTTCAGGCGCACGGTGTATTCCATGGTCACGGTGCCCTTGGGCAGATACTGGTAGTAGCTGCGGAACGACTCAAAGCTGCGCTCTTCATACGCCAGCCAGCCGCCACCGCTTTGCTTCTCGCCCTGCGTGGCGATCTCGGAGTCCCGCCCCAACCCACTGCCCAGGATGGTGGCACCGCCCGGAATCGGGTCGGTGATGGCCACCCAGGTCATGTCGGTGCTGGCGTTGATTTCAAGCTTCACACGCAGTACATCACCACGCGAGTACTGGCCTGCAGGCAACGACTTGTTGGCCTGCTCCACAGGGGTCACGGTCTTCTTGATGGAGTAGCCCGCTGCAAAAGGTGCTTTCAGCTCCACTGCCGCGACCGATTGCAGGGTCAGCCAGGGCTTGCCAGCGCCTTGGTGGGCGACCTCCAGCGCCTCCTTGCCACCGGCCTTGCCCCAGGGCAGGAACATGCCGTTGTTCTTGAGGTTGCCGGGCGCTGCGGGTGCGCCAAACCAGGTGGTCTGGTGCGGCGCGCCTGTGGCATCGGTCACCTTCACGCGGTCCACCTTGCTCCAGTCCACACTGGCGCTGTTGCCTCCCATGGTGGCCTTGGTCAGGCCCGCCACGGGGGTGGCTTCAAACTTGGCACTGAACTTCTCCAGCGCCAGCCCGCCCCACAGGTTGGCCGTGGTGGTGTGCCAGGCACCGGCCTGCTGGCGGCTGATGAAGCCGTTGGCAAGGCGGCCCATGTCGTCCTTCCAGCTCGGGTCGTCCATCACGGCCAGCATCAGGCGTGCGGTGTTCACATCGCCGTTTTGCATCAGCCACCACCAGTAGTCATCCTTTTCGGTGCTGAAGAGCAGCTTGGTGCCCTGGAACGACAGGCGCGCGCGCAGGATTTGCATCGCTTCGGCCAGGCGCTTGTCGCGCTCGGGCACATCGGCCACGCGCTTGAGCACGTTCACCCAGTCGATCACCGCATGGGTCGGCCACTGGTTGGGGGCAATGGTGATGCTGCTGACCATGCGGCCCTGCGCCTTGCCGTAGCGCGACAGCGCTTCGATGGCGGCGAGCTTGCGCATGTCCAGGTCCTTCACCGGGCTCCAGAAGTTGCGCTGGATGCGGCCTTCGATGAAGGCGATCAGGCCGCGCTCCATGGGGGCGCGGGCTTCATCTGGCAGGGCAAAGGCGGGGTCGAGGGAAGCAGCTTCGTGCGTGGCTGCCAGCACGTAGGCCGTCAGCGTGTCACTGCCGTTGTTGGCCTCGCCGTTGCGCGGTGGGTAGTAGTTGGCCAGGCCATCGCTGTCCAGGTACGTGGGCAACTGGGCCACCACGGTCTGCCAGAGCTTGCCATCACGCAGGCCCACGGCCTTGCTGGTTTTTTGCTCCAGGCAGGCAAAGGGGTAGCGTGCCCACCAGTCGCGCACGCCCGGCAGGCCTTCGGCCAACTTGGGTTGCAGCGACATCTTGAGCCCACCGCGGCCAGGAATGACATCGGCGGGGGGCGCTACATCAAGTGCAAACTTTCCATCCACCTGCACCAGGGTCGCCTGCTGCACGGTCAGGGGCACAGCGGGCACGATGCGCTGGCTGGCCTTGAGGGCATCGCTGGCACCCGAGGTGGTATCGCGCGCCTGAATCTCCCACAGGATGGCCTCGGCCCGGGTCTGCGCCAGCTGGGCCGGGGCGGTGACCTCCCAGGCCACTTCGCGGGCTTCGCCTGCAGGAATCTCCACGGTCTGGGGCTTGAGCTCCAGCAGCGTGGCGCGGGGCGCTGCCTCCACCTTCATGGCCGACTTGGTGGTGTTGCGCAGCGTGAACTGGGCACGGAAGTTGTCACCCTCACGCACCAGCGGTGGCAGGCCGCTGATGATCTGCAGGTCTTGCGTTGCGCGAATCTGGGTCGAGCCCGTGCCAAACAGGCCGGAAGACGCATCGGCCACCGCCACGATCTTGAAGGTGGTCAGCGCATCGTTCAGGGGCACCGTCACCTTGGCCTGCCCGTTGGCATCAAGCTGCACCGTGGGGTTCCACAGCAGCAGCGTGTCCAGCAGCTCGCGGGTGGGCGAACGCCCGCCACCACCGCCCGCAGGCACAGCCTTCTTGCCGTAGTGGCGGCGGCCAATGATTTCCATCTGCGCGGTGGATGTTTGCACACCCCAGCTGCGGCGCTGCAGCATGGCTTCGAGCAGGTTCCAGCTGTTGTTGGGCATCAGTTCCAGCAAGGCCTGGTCTACCGCAGCCACAGCCACTTCGGCGTTGGCGGCAGGCTTGCCGCCGGGCAAGGTGGCGGTGATGGTCACTTGCGCCTTGCCGCGCACCGGGTAGCTTTCCTTGTCGGCGGTCACCTTCACGTTGATCTGGTGGGCTTGCGTGCCCACGCGGATCTCGGCCAGGCCCAGACGGAATGCGGGCTTGGACAAATCCACCAGCGCCGTAGGGGCCTGGTATTCGCGGCCTTCGTACCAGAAGGCGTTCCACCATTCGCCGGGAGCACGGAAGCCCCAGGTGAAAAAGCTGTACCACGGCACTTCACGCAGGCGGCCACGCAGGGCCAGCACGCTCACGTACACGTTGGGGCCCCAGTCAGACTGGACCTTGAGGCTCACGGTGGGGTCTTGCCCATTGAGCTGCACCACATGGGTTTCGATGATGCCTTCACGCTCCACCGCCACCAGGGCCGTCGCAAAGCGGAAGGGCATGCGCACCTGGAACTTGGCCGTCTCGCCCACCTGGTAGCTCTTCTTTTCGGGCAGCAGGTCGATGCGGTCGTGGTCCTCGCCACCAAACCACAGCTCGCCCTGGCGGGTGACCCACACCGACGAGGCCGCTTCGCTGGTGTTGCCGCTGCCGTCGGTGGCTGTCACCACCAGTTCCACCTCGCCCGCCTCGTCCAGCTTGGCTTCGCACAGCAGCAGGCCGCGGCTGTCGCTCTTGCCCGTGCACACCGTGCCCAGGTCTTTCGTCGAGGTCTGGTTGTCGTAGCTGTAGAAGCCCCCCACCATGCGCTTGCGGGTGGTGGTGGTGATGCGAGCCACGGCCTGCACCTGCAGTGCGGTGCCCGGTGCAGCCTGCCCGTTGTGTTGCAGGGCCAGGGCCTGGAAGCGGATCTTCTGGCTGGCCGATGCCCAGCCTTCGGTCTTGATACCGGCAATGACGCCTGCAGGCCACAAGGTGTTGGTGCTGCGCAGGGTCTGCACTTCGCCGTTGGGGTCGGCATAGGTGGCTTCCAGCAACAGCTCTTGCGGGCGGCGGGCCTGGGGCAGGTTGTCGATGGTGACTTTGCCCGCGCCGTTCTTGTCCAGCGTCACGGGCAGCTTGTCTGCCACCACGCGGGTGTCCTGGCTGGCGGTGGCTTCCTCATCGTCGCTTTGCCCGCTGGCAGCACCCTTCTGGCGCGGCGGGTTGAAGCTGAACATGTCGTAGTCCGGAAACTGCAGGGACTTGCTGCGCACCAGCGCAGACACGCGCACCGGCAAATTGGCCGCACCACCGCCAGATACATAGTTGACCTGCACATCGGTCGGCACCGAGCGCACGCGCACCAGGGGCTTGCTGTCAGACGGCGTCACGCGCCCTTCCAGCACGGGCAGGCGGAACTCTTCCACACGGAAAGAGCCCGTGGTCACCGTGCCCCGGTCGTTCGCGGCATCGCGCAGCTCCACGGTGTATTCGCCCAGCTTGGCCGCGGGTGGAATGGAGAAGCTGTTTTGTGCGCTCAGCCCCCCGGTGGGGGTCTTGCGCCACTGGATGGGCTGCTCAAACTGCTGGCCGCTGCCCACATGGGTGATGACCAGCGTCTCGGGGCCGCTCTTGGGGGTGTCAAAGCCCTTGCGTGTCTCCAGACGGTAGTAGTGCTTCATCGACACCGACTCGCCTGCGCGCAGCAGCATGCGGTCCAGCACCGTATGGGCGCGCACATCGGGCTGGGGCTGCATGCTCAGCGGCACATTGAAGCGCCAGGGCTCAATGCCCCGCTGCCATTCGCTCCAGGTGAAGGCCATGTCTTCGACGCCGCCCTCACTGCTGCGCGCACTGACAAAGTAGCCCGAGGAGCCCTGGGCGTAGTCCTCGCTCTCGTGGCACGACGGCGCATCAGGAGACAGCCCTTCGATGGAGGCCACACCCTGCTCGTTGGTGATGGCCTGCGCCAGTTCACGGCCCTTGCAGTCCGACACGCGCACCTTGGCACCCGCCACAGGCTTGCCCTTGTCCAGCGTGGTCACCCAGGCCAAGGCGTTCTCGCGCCCCAGCTTGAAATGCACGCCCAGGTTGGTAACCAGTGCCGAGGTGCGCACATACATGGTGCGACCTTCGCCATGGCGCTCGTCCAGCAGCGAGGCACCCAGCTTTTGCGAGGCGATCTCCACCACATGGAAGCCAGGTGGCAGCGGAATGCCCACCACCTCGAACGGGCGCAACTCCTTGCCCGTGACCTGCGGCAAGTCCAGCGTCTTGACGCCGCCCTGCCCCGCCAGCAGCGAGAGCATGCGGGTCTGCACATAGTCGCGGTCGTCGTCCACGATCTTGGGCAGTGGGCTCTTCACTTCACGGGCCGCCACGCGGCGCTGGATGTTGTAGCTGTCGTAGCGCGCCACCTTGCGGAACCAGGTGATGATGTCCGCGTCGCTGGAAGGCTTGAAGGTGCTCACCTTGCCAGTGGGCGCAGCCAGGGTACCCGCCTGCAGGCCCTGCACCTTGAGGCCTGCTTCCACATTGCGCAGGGTCACCGGCAGCAGCGCGGGGCCATCAGGGCCTTCGGCAAAACGCTCCACCACGCCAAAGGATGCCGCTGCAAACTTGGCCAGGGGCGGCATGCCGGATGTAGCGACCTTGAGCGGAAAGCTCGATGCATTGCGCAAAGGCCTGCCCGCAGCGTCCTTGAAGTCCTTGGGCAACTCCAGGGTGAACGCGGTCTGCTCGGGCAGAGGCGCATCAAACTGGATGCTGTTGACCAGGGTGTCGGCATCCTTGCCCTCCTCACCCTCCCCCTTCTCGACCTGGGGCTTGAGGGTTTCCTTGCTCGACTTGAGGCGGATGGCCATGGCCAGCTTGCGCGGCACTGGGGCGTTGAACGACAGCGTCATGGGCCGCAGCGGCAGGCAGGCGGCCTGGGCATTTTCGCGTTCGCAAGTGAAATCTGCCGAGAACGGCTCACGCACCTTGAAGGTAAAGCGCCTGTCTACCGCATTGGCGATACCACTGGGCGTGGCCACGCCTTTGCCGTACACCAGCTGCATTTGCGAGCCCGAGGTGAGGCGGCGGTTGCAGGTCAGGCTGTGGAACTGCAGCGGCTCCTTGGCAACCTGCTTTTCCAGCCCCAGGGACTTGAGAATTTCGGTACGCTGCGGGCCCTCAATCATGCGCACGGGCACCCGCTCGCCCACGCCGTCCAGCGCACACCACACGTTGGCCAGCACGCTTTCCTTGGTGGCCGGACCATTGAGCTGCAGCACGAAGAACTGCTCTTCGTCGATCTGCTCATAGGTGTTGGGGCGCACGTTCTGCACAAACGGCCCACCGCTATTGAATTGATAGCTTTTTGCGCCCGTCAGTGTTGCGCCAGAGGCCGGTTTGAAGTCAGCTTTGACGGTGGCCGTGCAACGCATGCCGGGTGGCAGGTCGGCTTCAAAGTCAAACACCCATTCACGCTCGCTGGTCCAGCGGCCCGTTCCGCGCGAGACCGTGGCGTCATTGCAGCTGATGGCCAGCGGTGCCGGTGCCTTGGGATCCCCAAAATTGACCGCCGCTGCGTCGAACTTGGCTACGGCCTGCCGCACACGGGACACTTCGCCCTGGGGGCTGAAGCTGATGATCTGCAACGCATGTGCCTGGGCCGCCAGTAGCAACCCGCCCACCAGCACGGCGCTGGCCGGGACTTTCCTCCAAAGTGTTTTCATTGTGATTTTTTGGGTCTTGCCTGCAAGGGCACTGAGCGTAGCCGATCCGCCCGCTCAGGCGCCACCCTGCGCCGCCTGTCCAGACCGCGAATGTGTGAGAAAGTGCAGCCAAAAGGGGGGCTCGCACCGCCCCTACAATCCGCCCACAAAGTGAGCACAGTCCCCGGGCACCCTATCCCGGAACACCCGATGGGGCTGCGCGGCCCGCGCAGGGAGGCGGGAGACATCCACTATGACTACACGTCCGTCGGGCAACTTACAGTCTGCCCCCTCCGCCGCTTCTGCGACCTCGGGCCCCTTTGCACAGCAGCAGCCCAAGCGGCCTGTCCCATTCTGGCACCGCCTCAACACCTTTTTTGCGTTTCCGCTGCAGTCCAAGCCGTTGATGTACAGCCTGCTGCTGGCCCTCTCCAGCCTACTGTTCAAGGCAATGGTCTTCCTGCCCGCACCGCTGGCCATCTTGGTGGTGGAAATCGGGGTGCTGCTGGCTGCCTCACGCTATGGCTTCAAGGTCACGGCCCTGGGTTCGCGCGGCATCTACAAGGCCGAGGACTACCCCCACGAGCTGGACCCGGACTGGAAGAACCTGCCCTGGAAGCTGTTTGGCATTGTGCTGGTGCAGTCGTTTGTGGTGGGCTGGATGCAGCGGCTGAGCCCTGGCCTGGGCCTGCTGGCTTGGCTGGCCATGTGCTTTTTGCTGCCGGCCACGCAGATCGTGCTGGTGCAGACCTGCAGCTTTACGGAAACCGTCAACCCCCTGAATGCATGGAACGCGGTGCGCATCATCGGCTGGCCGTATGTGCTGCTGTGCGTGTTCCTGTTCCTGCTCAGCCAGGGCATGTTCCTTGCCATGGGCATGCTCATGCCGCTGTTCAAGGGCTGGATCCTGCTGCCGATTGGCAACTGGATCTTCATCTACTTCAGCTGGGTGATGGCCAGCCTGCTGGGCTACGCGATGTACCAGAACCACGAGGCTTTCGGCATCGACCTGCTGCCCGGTGGCGGACTGGACGAGGACGATCAGGCTCCCATCGACCGCCGCACGCCCCGCCAGATTGAGCAGGACAACCTCGACGCCCAGGTGGCCGAGCGCATCACTGCGGGCGACGTGGCGGGTGCCCTGGGCATTGCCTATGAAGAGCAACGCACCCGTGGCGAAGACGTGCCTGCGCAGCGCCGCTACCACCGCGTGCTGGCCCTGGCAGAGGGCAAGACGGCGACATTGCTGGACCATGCGCAGCGCTACATTCCGCTGCTGCTGCGGTCGGGCCAGAACACGGAGGCGGTCAAAGCCTTCCAGACCTGCCGCAGCAAGAATGCCGAGTTTGTGCTCCAGGACGCCACAGCCACGCTGAACCTGGCCAAGGCGGCGTGGAATTCCGCCGCAGATGCCTCGCTGGCGCTGGCCTTGCTGCAGGGTTTTGACCGCCGCTTCAAGGAGCATGAAACCATCCCCGCCGCCTACGAACTGGTGGCGCGCGTGCTGCTGCAGGGCATGCACCGGGCGGATATGGCCCTGCGGGTGCTGGCGACGCTGGAGTCTCGCTACCCGGAGAGCGAGGCCACCAAAGAGACGCGTTGGCTGTTGCGCAACCATGTGCCGCAGGCGCCTGGGGCGGGGCAGGCATAAATTTTTAGGTGAAATTGGGCTCTGGCGCTTATGGGGAAAGCGCAGGCAGCTATGAAATTGGTAGTGATTGCTTGGGTTCTTCTGCCCCGGTCATACCCCATCCGTTCGGGCTGAGCCTGTCGAAGCCGGGGCTTGCTGGCTGATCTTGTCGCATGCCTGTGCCTGGGACGGGAGCCGGGGAGTGCGCCCGGCGGCGCAGTAACTTTCTCTTGTCTCGCCAAGAGAAAGTCACCAAAGAGAAAGCGACCCCACTGTCTGCGTCCCCTGCGCTTCGCTACGGGGCAACCTGCGGTGCTCGCGGGCGGGGTGCGCTGCGGAACTCGCTGCGCGCCTGCGGCGCTCCGCTCAAACAGCCGCAGCGAGTCAGTTCACGAAGCGCGTGTGTCCTTCGGCACACGCGCCACCCCGCCCGCTGCGCTCCTCGGCGCATACAGAGGGGATGGGGAGCCAAACAGCCACTCGGGCCATTGCTTCGCTCGGCCCGAATTCGCGGGCGCAAGCGCCGCGCGCTGGGCGCTGGGCGCCGGACGCAGCATTGGCAGGGTCGAGCGCAGCGACGACCCGAGTGGCTGTTTGGCTGTTCGCCCCCCTGCTGGCTGCGCCTGCGGCGGTGCGGTTGCGGGGTGAGCATGGGCGTCGAAGCGCCCATGCCTCGTCCTCTAGCTCGCCGGGGTTGTCCGAGCGGCGCTGCGCAGCAGCACAGCGAGTTCCACGGCGCACCCCGCAACCGGACCGCCGCAGGTCTGCCCCTTCGCAACGCGAAGGGGTCGCAGACTGGGGGTCGCCTTTTCTTTGGTGACTTTCTTTTGGCGAAGCAAAAGAAAGTTACTGCGCCGCCGGGCGCAATCCCCGGCTCCCGCCCTCAGCAAAGGCATGCCACCCCATCAACCCAAAAGCCCTGGCTTCGACAAGCTCAGCCCGAACGAATGGGGATATGACAGGGGCAGAAAAATCCAAGCAATCACTACCAATTTCATAGCTGCCTGCGCTTGATCCATAAGCCCTAAACCAAACCTAAACCCCGCCCAACATCCGCAACGCAGGACTCGCAGGTGCCAACTGCTGCAACTGCACCCCAAAAGCCGCAGCCTGCTCACGCCTGCCTGCCTGGCACAACCCCGCCACCAACATGCCCAGCGTCTCACCCAGCTCAGGATGGGTCGGCGCTGTCTTGTGCAAGGCCAGAAACAACTTCTCTGCATCGCCCCATTGCTGCGCCCGCGCAAAGCGGCGCGACAGACGGGCCATGTCATCAGGCTGCAGACGCGCGCCGGGCTTGGCTTTTTCGAAATAGGTGCGGTAGCTGGTGTGCTGGAAATCCAGAGTGGCCGGGTCGTGGGCCTTGAGGCGGAAGATGCGGCGCGCAGCGCGGTGAAAGTCCTCCCCCTCAGGCCACAACGATGCCGTCTTGAACCATGCACTGAGCACCTGCGCATCTTGCGGACGCAGCTGGGCGGCGGCACGCCACTGGCCCAGGGCCTGCTCAAACTTCATGGCCTGGGCCAGGCGCTGGGCGTTGGCCACATGGGTGTCAAAGCCATCGTCTTCCTCTGCGGCATCGCTGGCAGCGGGCACTTCCAGCGGCTTGCTGCGCACGGCCATGGCCAGGGCCATGAGCGCGGCCCCGGTCAGCAACCCGCCCAGGTGGGCCATGTAGGCCACGCCGCGCCCACTGAACCAGTGCTGCAGCAGCTCGTTGGCAATCCACGCAGGCAGTAGCAGCAAGGCGGGGGCCGTGACGTAGTTGAAGTAGAAAAAGAGCTGGTAGAAGAAACGCACACGCCGCAAGCGGTACATGACCGCATACATGCCCATGAGCGCCGACACTGCGCCCGAGGCACCCAGGCCGTAGCTGCCCATGCCTGCGTACGCCCAGGCCGACAGGGCCGAGCCGCCCAGCCCGCCCAGCAGGTAGAAGGCCAGATAGGTGGTGCGGCCCAGCGCCAGTTCTACCGAGAAGCCGAACAGAAAGAGGAACAGCATGTTGCCCAGCAGATGCCCCGTGCTGCCATGCAAGAAGGTCGCCGTGAGCCAGGTGATGGGGCGAAACTCCGCCTCCTTGCCATAGTCCATGGCCCAGTGGCGTGTGAACGGGGCTGGCAGCTTGGCCTCGTATTCAGTGCGTGCGCTCTTCCATGCTGCGTACTGCGGGTCGCTCTCGCGCACCTCCAGCCCGGAACGCAGGCGCTGCTGAAAGGTGTCCTCCTGCTCCATCCAGCGCAGCAGCGTGCGGTAGCTGCCCGCCTTTTGCAGGCGCAAGGCCTGCCGCAGCTGCTTGTCTCCTGTGGATTCCAGCCACGCCACAAAGCGCGGCACCTCCAGCGAGGGCAACACGCTAGCCACGTAGTAGGTGGCCGCAACATCGCGGGCCTTTTCCTCGGTGCGCTGCGGCCCCCAGAACACGGCCATGTTGATGAGGATGAGCAGCACCGTCATCCAGGGCGGGTTGCGCCAGGTGGGGCGGTTTTCCAGGGGAATGGCGTAGAACATGCCGCCATTCTCACCCGGCCACAGTCAAGTAGCGTGGGATGTCGCTGCGGCAGCGAAGGACCCCGAGGAATCAAAAGGCTCGGCCAGGCAGGCCACCCCTTTGCCGTTGCGCTTGCTGGTGTACAGGGCGCGGTCTGCCCGGTCGATCAGCGAGGTCAACGGCTCGTCGGGATCCCCCTGGAACATGGCCACGCCAATGCTGGCACTGGCCAGCACATACTGCCCATCGTCCAGGCCGATGGGGGCCACCAGCGCGAGCAGCACTTTCTCGGCGACCTCCATGGCAGCTTGCGAAGAAGCCACCGCGTTGAGCACCAGGGCAAACTCGTCGCCCCCCAGGCGGGCGGCCGTGTCGTTGGCGCGGGCCAGGCCCGCCAGGCGCTGGGCCACGCGTTCCAGCACCTGGTCGCCACTGCGGTGCCCCAGGCTGTCGTTGATCTCTTTGAACCCGTCCAGGTCAATCAGCAGCAGCGCACCGGCACGGCGGTCACGCTGCGCCGTCAGCACGGCTTGTGAGAGGCGGTCGTCAAACAAGCGCCGGTTGGGCAGGCCGGTCAGCCGGTCATGGCTGGCCAGGGCCAGCACCTGCTGGTGGGCACGCACCAGCCGGGCACTGAGCAACCCCAGCAACAGCGCAAAGGCGTAGGCCAGCATGATGACCAACGCGGGAGCCCGGCCAGCAGCGCTCCACCCACCTGCAGGTACGGCACCCAAGGTCCAGCTGCCGCCGCCCGGCAAGGGCACATCCAGCGTGACGGGGTTGTGCTCAAACACCTGGGGGGAGCCCAGAAAGACCGCCCCCTTGTCACCCATGGCATCGAGCCCGCGGGCGGCAATCTGGAATCCCATCTGCTCGGTGGTCAGCCCGGCGTCGGCAAACAAGGTGTCTGCGTTGACGGCCAACGAGACGATGCCCCAGTACCGAGGCTCCGGGACGGACTGCGCCCCTGTAGAGGCCTTGCGGGCCGATGACTCAGCCACCAGAAACACCGGAGTGCGGCTCACGATACCCAAACCGCCTTGCACCAAGGGAATGGGCCCCGCCACGACCGTCCGCCGCGTCTGGATGGCCCGCTCTACGGCACCGCGCTGCTGGGGGTTGTCCATGTAGCGCAGGCCCAGCGCCCGCTCATTGCCCAGGCGCGGGTAGACATCGCTGATCACGTTGTCTGGGGCCAGGGCCAGGTTGCGGATATTGCGCTGGTGCTCCAGCAAGCGCCCCACGACCGTTGCAAACAGTTCCGGTGCCATCCCGCCCTGGGCGGCAATGAACGCCGCCACGGTTTCAGGCACCGACAGGGTGCTTTGCAACTGGCGATCCAGCCGGTCCCTGATCTGTAGCAACTGCGCTTGCGCCTGAGCAGCAATCTCGGTTTGTGCTTTGGTGTGGGAGATATCCATCACCAGCCACGCCAGCGCAGCGGCCAGCGCTGCACTGCACAGGCCTGCGCACAGCGGTAGAAGGCGGTGCTGTATCCAGTTGGCGGGCAGACGGTGCGAGGGCATGTGAACTGAACGTGTACTAAGAACCTGTTCACAGTCTTTTTGGAGTTGCACAAGTGTCTTGCCGGGCGCCCGGCTAGGGGATGGGCTGCTAGGCGCAGCGCTTGCCAATAGCCCGTCGTGCTATTGGCAAGCGCTGCAACAACGCAGACCGCCCGGCAAGCCACTTGCCCGAAGGGTTGGAGTGAAATCGGGCGATTGGACGCCCCGGCTGCTTGCATGGGCACCAGCCCATGCGGCGCACCCGAAGCATCCACTCATCCCGATTGCACTCCAATGCAATCTCCCAAAAGACTGTGAACAGGTTCTGAACGCATTCCAGCACGAATACCCGCATGTCGCCAACAAAAAACGCGCACAAAAAAGCCCACTGCGATGGGCAGTGGGCCGAAAGGGGAAAACAAGTCAGGGTGGGGTCAATGCGCTCCGCAGGGGCATCCCTGATCGCAGCAGGCACTCACTGCGCGACAAACCCGCTGTTCTTGATGATGCGAGTCCACGCCTGGGTGTAGGCGTTTTGGCGGTTGGTGAGCTGTTGGGGTGTCATGTAACCCACGGTGAGCCCCATGGTGGTGAGCTGGCTGTGCACATCGGGCATGGCCACCACCTTGGCCAGGGCGTTAGAGAAATCAACAACAAACTTCTGGGGCGTGCCCACTGGGGCGTAGATGCCGTAGTAAGGCAGGTCCTCAAAACCCTTGAGGCCCAGTTCATCAAACGTAGGCACATCCGGCATGGCGGCCTGGCGCTTGGTGCCCAGCACCGCCACCACATGCACTTTGCCCGCCTTGTGGTTCTCGATGAAATCCTGCACCGAGGCCACGCCGGCAGCAATCTGGTTGCCCAGCATGTCCGCCATCATGGGAGCACTGCCGCGGTAAGGGGCTGAAACGAGGTCGATCTGATACTTCTCGGCCACCAGCTTGACCAGGAACTCGGGCGTAGATGCCGGGGCGGGAATGCCCACAGCACCCTTGCCCTTGCCTTGCGACTTGACCCATGCCACGTAGTCGCCAAAGCTCTTGGCAGGCGTGCCACCTGACACCGCAAAGGCGTTGACGAAGGTGGCAAAGCCCCCCACGGAGACAAAGTCATGCACCGGGTCGTACCCCGGGTTCTTCACCACCTGGGGCAGGATGGAGATGGTGTGGTCATGCGACAGGAACAGCGTGTGACCATCGGCAGGAGCGGCCTTGAGCGCCTGAGCAGCAATCTGGCCCCCGGCGCCAGGGCGGTTGTCCACCACCACGGGCATGCCCAGTTCGTCCTTGAGCTTTTCAGACAGCAGACGTGCAATCGCATCAGTGCCCCCGCCCGGAGGGAAACCCACCAGGATACGCACCGGCTTGGCAGACTGGGCCATGGCCAAGCCCATCGTCAAAGCCGCGCCCACCACAGCCGTGGTGCGCAAAGCCCGCAGCACCAGGCCACGGCGTGAGAAGAAAGAGGTTGTCATGCGAGGGCTCCAGCAATGATGGGCAATGTGGCAAAAACGGGGCGGTGGGCAGCGCGGTGGTGGCGATCAGGACCGATCAGGCCAAACGGGCGCGATGGCGCGCCAGCTGGGCACGCACCTGGGCGGGTGCCGTGCCACCCAGCGTGTTGCGCGCGTTGAGCGAGCCACGCAGGTTCAGGCACTCATACACATCCTTTTCGATCTGCGGGTGAAAGCCTTGCAGCACATTCAGGGGCAGCTCCGACAGGTCGCAGTTGTGCGAGGTAGCCGCCTTCACTGCGTGCGCCACGGTTTCATGCGCATCGCGGAAGGGCAGGCCCTTCTTCACCAGATAGTCGGCCAGGTCGGTGGCGGTGGCGTAGCCCTTGAGCGCGGCCTGCTCCATGGCCTGCGCGTTGACAGTAATGCCGCCCTCTTTCTTGCCCGTGGCAGGGTTGAGCTGGCCGCCCACCATCTCGGCAAAGATGCGCAGCGTGTCTTTGAGCGTGTCCACCGTGTCGAACAGCGGTTCCTTGTCTTCCTGGTTGTCCTTGTTGTAGGCCAGGGGCTGGCCCTTCATCAGGGTGATCAGGCCCATGAGGTGGCCCACCACACGGCCCGTCTTGCCACGCGCCAGTTCAGGCACATCGGGGTTCTTCTTCTGCGGCATGATGGACGAGCCCGTGGTGAAGCGGTCAGCAATCTTGATGAAGCCGAAGTTCTGGCTCATCCAGATGATGAGTTCTTCGGACAGGCGGCTCACATGCACCATGCACAGGCTGGCTGCGGAGGTGAACTCGATGGCGAAGTCGCGGTCGCTCACGGCATCCAGGCTGTTCTGGCAGACGCCTTCCATGCCCAGCGTCTTGGCCACGCGCTCGCGGTCCAGCGGGTAGGTGGTGCCTGCCAGGGCCGCGCTGCCCAGCGGCAGCACATTGGTGCGGCGGCGCACATCAGCCATGCGTTCGGCATCGCGCTTGAACATCTCTACATAAGCCAGCATGTGGTGCGCAAAGCTCACCGGCTGGGCCACCTGCAGGTGGGTAAAGCCGGGCAGGATCACTTCGACGTTCTGCTCGGCCACATCCACCAGGGAGATTTGCAGCTCTTTGAGCAGGTCGCCAATCAGGTCAATCTCGCCACGCAGCCACAGGCGCACGTCGGTGGCTACCTGGTCGTTGCGGCTGCGGCCGGTGTGCAGGCGCTTGCCTGCATCGCCTACCAGCTGGGTCAGGCGCGCTTCGATGTTCAGGTGCACGTCTTCCAGATCGAGCTTCCACTCGAACGCGCCGGATTCGATCTCCTGCGTGATTTGCGCCATGCCGCGCTGGATGGATGCGTGATCTTCAGCGCTGATGATGCCCTGCGCTGCCAGCATCTCGGCGTGCGCCAGGCTGCCTGCAATGTCGGCCTGCCACAGGCGCTTGTCAAAGAACACGCTGGAGGTGTAGCGCTTGACCAGGTCGCTCATGGGCTCGGAAAACAGCGCCGACCAGGCTTGCGCCTTGGTGTCAAGCTGGTTGTGGGACGGTGCAGACGGGGCGCTGTTGGCTTGGCTGGAGGACATGGGAGGGCAATAATTGGATGGTTCAGACACCCGGACCGTCCGGATGCCGCAATGCAAAACACCCAAATTTTATCGACGCTGCCCCCGGAGTCCGGACAAGCCCCCCGGCAAGCCCCTCGCGCGCAGGTGCCCAGAGGCTCTGCAACGCCCACGGGCCGCGCCTTGGTGTTCGATGCATGCCAGCTGGGTGTGGTACTGCGTGCGGTGCTATTTGTGGAGACCGTGGTCGCGGTGGGTGTCATGTTTGGGGTCTCCAGCGCGTACGAGTGGCTGGCCAATGTGGCCCTGCTCACGGGCGGCGCGCTGCCCGCCACCCTGGCATGGCTGGGCACGGCCTGCAGCCTCAAGCGCTTTCTGCAGCGCCTGAGCACCGCACAGCAATATGCGGCAGGTGTGGCCTTGGGCGCGCTGGCCGGTGCCTACGCTTGCGCGATGCTCAAGCTGGCAGGGGTGGCGCCCCCCTCCCCACCCTGGCTGGCCAGCGCAGCCAGTGGGGCGCTGCTATCGGCCATGCTGGTCACCGCACTGGTGCTGAGGGCCCGGGGCCGCACCCCTGCTGCCACGACGGCGCGGCTCACGGAACTGCAATCGCGTATCCGCCCGCACTTTCTGTTCAACACCCTCAACAGCGCCATTGCGCTGGTGCGCGCCGAGCCCGCCAAGGCAGAGTCGCTGCTGGAAGACCTGAGCGATCTGTTCAGGCACGCACTCATCGAGCAAGGTGAATCGGTCACGCTGGCAGAAGAAATCACGCTGGCTCAGCGCTACCTGGCGATTGAAGAGGTGCGCTTTGGCCACCGCCTGCAGGTGCAGTGGAGCCTGGACCCCCGCACCGACGCGGCACGCCTGCCACCGCTGTTGCTGCAGCCGCTGGTGGAGAACGCCGTCAAGCACGGCGTGGAGCCCAGCCCGCGCGGCGGCAAGCTGCGGGTGCTGACCGAGCTGCGCGGCAGCCGCGTGGTGGTGCGCATTACCAACACATTGCCGCCCTCCCACATCAAAAACGACGGAGCCCCGCGCGGCCATGGCATTGCGCTGGCCAACGTGCGTGCTCGTCTGGCCTTGCTGCACGATGTGCAGGGAGAATTCACGGCCGGTGTGCGCGATGGTCTGTACCAGGTACGCATCACGCTGCCGGTGGACAGTCAGGTCCGCAAAGCCCAGAAAGCCCAAAAGGCTGCTCAGTCGGCTGGCAGAGCCGCACCAACTCGCAACGTAGAACGCCGCAAAGCGGCAGTGCCCCCCCCAGCGGTTGCCACAGAAACCGCCACCCCACCCCCACCCGCGCCATGAACATACTGATCGTTGACGACGAACCCCTGGCACGCAGCCGTCTTCGCACCCTGCTGGCCGACTGTGCCGACACTCTGCGCACGACGGTGGCAGAGGCCAGCAATACCGGCGAGGCGATGCAACTGCTGGGTGCCACCGGAGGCCGGGGCTTTGATGTCGCCCTGGTGGACATCCACATGCCGGGGCAGGATGGGCTGTGTTTGGCCCATGCCATCCAGCAACTGCCGCAGCCCCCTGCTGTGGTGTTTGTGACGGCGCACGCAGACCATGCGGTGAGCGCCTTTGAGCTCGACGCGGTGGACTACCTCACCAAGCCCGTGCGGCGCGAGCGGCTGCAACAGGCCTTGGCCAAGGTGCAGCGGCTGCAGCGCCCAGCAGTGCCCCCCACCATTCCCTCGCTGCCCGAAGGCGAGACCCTGCTGATCCAGGACCGGGGCCGTACCGAGCGGGTTGCTCTGGCGGAGGTGCTGTACTTCAAGGCAGAGCAAAAGTACGTCACTGTGCGCACAGCCACCCGCAGCTTCATCATGGATGGCTCACTGAGTGATCTGGAATCCCGCTACGGCGAGCGGTTCTTGCGTATCCACCGCAATGCCCTGGTAGCGCGACGCGCGCTGCGGGCCCTGGAGAAGCACTACGACCCCGAAGAGGGAGAAGGCTGGGCTGTGCGCCTGCAAGGTTCCACCGAGGTGCTCTCCGTGTCGCGCAGGCAAGTGGCCGCCGTGCGCGAAGAACTCGCCCGATAGGCACCGCAACCCGCCACATCGCTGCGCCAGCGCAAGATGGCGCACCCATCGCCCGGCATAATCCCCATCATGTCCATGCCACGCACCTTATCCATCTGGCGCCTTGTGCGCCTGTGGGTGCTGGCGTGGTTTGTCGGCTCCATCGGAGTGTCCGTGGCATCGCCACTGGTGCACCCACAGTCGCTAGAGGTCGTTTGCTCGGGCTCGGGCGCCATCAAGTGGCTGGTGCAAACCGACGACGGAGCGGTCGAGATGGGCGCGACAGGCATGGACTGCCCTTTGTGTGCGCAGGCCAACGGGGCCCCGCCACCGTCCCCCGCCCAACCCCCACTGCCCACCAGCCCGCTGGCCCACGCGGTGCAACCGGTGCCCGCAGCGCGCATCGCCGCAGCCACAGCGGCGCCGCTGCCAGCGCGCGGCCCACCCTCTCTCCTCTGATCCGTTCGCTTTCTGCGTGCGCCTGACGGCATTGCCGTGGGGGTACGCAGGTCTTCGTTCGTTTGCACGGCAGCTCCCTACAACAAACCCGGTAGCCATTCTGGGCGCCGCTGGTGGCTGCACTGCCGTTTTCAGAGTGCCTCTTCATGCCTTCCCTTACTTCGCGCCGCGCTGCGGCTTTCCCGTGCCTGCCCCTTTCACCTCTTTGCCTGGGGGTGCTCGCCACCTGCGCGTTGGCCGCAGTGCCAGCCCAAGCACAAACTCCTGATGCCCCCATGCTGAAGACGGTGGAGGTGGTGGAACCCGCCACCTCCTCCAACGGCAAGCTCAGCCTGGACATCCCCGTAGACACCGGCAGCCGCCTGGGCCTGACAGCGCGTGAAAACCCAGCATCTGTCACCGTAGTGGACCGATCCACCATCGATGCACGCGGCGCGCAGAACACGCAAGAGATCCTGCGGGCCATCCCTGGCGTAGTGGCGCACAACGCGCCCGGCTCTATGGCCGCGCACTACCGGGGCTTCACGGCCAACTCGGTGGCTCAGCTCTACAACGGCATCAACCCGCAGTACGGCAGCGCCACCCGTGCGGTCGATAGCTGGATCTACGACCGCGTGGAGGCCATCGGCGGCGCCTCCAGCTTCCTGTACGGCTCGGGCGGCGTGGGCGGCTCCATCAACTACATCACCAAGTCGGCCGAGCGCAGCGACTTTGCCGAAGGACAGTTGCGCCTGGGCTCGTACGGACTCAAAGAGGTGTCCGTAGGGCTGAACCGCCGCATTGCTGGCGGCGAGCAAGGCGCGAGCCCCGCACACTATGCGCGCATCGACATCAACCACCGCGACGCAGGCAGCTGGACTCACGGCACCCAAACCCAGGCCACACAACTGGCGACCTCCCTTCTGTCCGACCTGGGCGGTGGCCTCACCCACACGCTGGCCTACGAGTACCAGAAGGACCATGTGGATCGCCCCTACTGGGGCACACCGGTGCTGAACCCCGCTGTGGGCGCTCTGGCCATAGACCCAGGAACGCGTTTTCAAAACTACAACAGCGCTGACGGCATGTATGAGCATCGCGTGCAGTGGCTGCGCTCTGTCGCGCATTGGCGCATGTCCGATGCGCTGCAGTTCAAGAACACGTTCTATGTGTACGACGCGCTGCGCGACTACCGCAACGTCGAGATCTACACCTTCAACGCCGCCAACACCGCCGTCACCCGCACCTCGCCTTACCTGCAGCGGCACGACCAGACGCTGGTGGGTGACCGACTGGAAGGCACGTACCAAAGCCAGCTGGCAGGCAAGAAAAGCGACTGGGCTTTTGGCATGGACGTAAGCGTGAACAAGCAGACGCGTTTTCCGTTCGGCCCCTCGGTCACCGTGAGCACAGTCAATCCGTACAACTTCACCACCGAGAACTTCTTCGACATTCCTGGCATGTCGCCAGCCCTGACCCCTGACAAAGACAACAAGATCACCAACACCGCGCTGTATCTGGAAAACCGCACGGTGGTTGCGTCGGGGGTCAATTTGGTCACCGCACTGCGGCATGAACGCATTGCACTGGACCTGGTGAACCGCCGCGCCATCACAGCCACTGCGCCCGCCACTTTCAGCCGCAGCTACAGCCCCACCACGGGCCGTCTGGCGGCGGTGTGGGACATTGCTCCCGGCGCCAACCTGTATGCGCAAGCCTCCAACGCCGCGGATCCACCGTCGGGCTCGCTGGCGTCGGCTTCGTTTGCCGATGTGCGCAACAACAGCGAACTGACCACGGGTCGTCAGATCGAGGTGGGCAGCAAGTTCGACTTCTGGGGTGGCAAGGGCAGCGCCACGGTGGCGGTGTTTGACATCCGCCGCAAGAACATCGCATCGCAAGACCCATCCAACCCGAACCTCACGGTGCTGGTGGGCGAGCAGTCGTCCAAAGGCATCGAACTGGCAGCAGGCATTCGCCCCACTCCGCAATGGCAACTGCAGGGCAACCTGTCGCTGATCCGCGCGCGGTATGAGAACTTTGTACAGGGCGGGGTATCGCGCGCGGGCAACGTGCCGCAGCTGGTTCCACAGCAAGTGGCCAATCTGTGGGCGTCGTATGCCATCACCCCCACAGTGATTGCCAGCGCGGGGCTGCGCCATGTAGGCAAGGTGTATGGCAACGCCGCCAACACCAAGTTCTGGCCCTCCTACACGCTGCTGGACCTGGGTCTGGCGTGGAAGATCAATCACACCACCACCCTCACCACCCGCGTGCGCAACGCCACTGACCGCACCTACGCAGAAGAGACACGGGACCAGGTCTACCTGGGCGCGCCACGCACGCTGGACGTGGCACTGCACACCGCGTTTTAAGGACAAGGGGTCACCATGCGGCACGCCAAACGCTGGCTCTATCTGGCTCATCGCTGGCTGGGGGTGCTGTTGTGCAGCTTCTTCGCCATGTGGTTCATCTCCGGCTTGGTGATGATGTATGTGGGCTACCCCAAGCTCACGCACACCGAGCGTCTGGAGCACCTGCGCCCCCTGCGGGATGTCCCCATAGCGCTGGAGCCCGCGCAGGCCCTGCAAGCGGCTGGCGTGTCAGGCCCACTGCAAGAGCTGCGCCTGACGGTGGCCAGCGGCGGGCGTGCCGTGTACCTTGCTACGCCTGCTGCGCCCGACGAGGGCATACCTGGCAAACGCCTTCGCAACGCAGCCCCGTTGGTCATCGACGCCAACACCGGCGCTGCGCTGCGTAAGGTGACGGCCGAGTACGCCATGGCTTCGGCCCACGCTTTTTCTGCTGCCAGCGCTGAGGGGGTCGCGCCACGCTATTTGGGACGGGTTGACGAAGACGCGTTTACCCATTCTCGGGCGCTGGACATACACCGCCCCCTGCATGTGCTGACCTTGGCCGATCAGGCAGACACTTGGCTCTACGTTTCGGGCACCACGGGCGAAGTGGTGCGCGATGCACCGCGCACCGAGCGGCTGTGGAACTACGTGGGTGCTTGGATCCATTGGCTCTACCCCCTGCGCGGCAACGCCTTCAACACCTACTGGGCCGACATCGTGAACTGGCTGTCCATCGCAGGCACGGTACTGGCGCTGTCGGGTACGGTGGTTGGCGTGCTACGCTGGCGCTTTGCGGGGCCAAGCTACAAAAGCGGCGCCCGCTCGCCCTACCCCGGGGCCATGCTGCGCTGGCACCATACAGTGGGTCTGCTGTTTGCGCTGGTCACCATCACCTGGATCTTCAGCGGCCTCATGTCCATGAACCCCTGGAAGATGTTTGACAGCGGCGCCCCCGCCTTGCGCACTGCAGCCATGCATGGCGGGCCGCTGCAGATCACCCCCATGGCGAGCAACCCGATGGCTTCGGTGCAGGCCCTGCTAGCCAGCGCCTCACCCAACACCCGTGAGCTGCGCTGGGCGCGCACGGCAGGCTACCCCCTAGTGCAAGCCTGGACCCCCACGGGAGCGCCTACCGTGCTGCATGCCGCCACGGCACAGCGCCACCTGCTCACGCCCGAAACCCTGTCCACTGCCGCCGCACGCCTGCTGGATGCACCGGTGCAGCGCACCGTCACCCTGACGGATTACGACCTGCACTACTACGACCGCGCCGCCCACACCATGACTGGCGGCACTGACAAGCCCCTGCCCGTGCTGCGTGTGGTGTTTGCCGATGCGCATGCCACCTGGGTGCACATTGACCCCCACACGGGTGCCGTGCTGGGCCGCACAGACAGCCACCGACGCACCAGCCGCTGGCTGTTTGGCATGCTGCACAGTTGGGATTGGCTGCCTCTGCTGGAACGCCGCCCCCTGTGGGACGCCGTGATGATCTTGCTGTCCCTGGGTGGCGCGGCCCTGAGCCTGACCGGCGTGGTAGTAGGCTGGCGCAGACTAAAGCTCAAGGTGCGTACCTGGAGCCTGCCACGGCGAAGCCCTGGGAGTTTTCTGCTTACCAAAAGTGTTTCTAATGGTTACACTGCAACCGGCTCGTCCGTGCACCCCGGTGCCAGGGCGTCTGCCCCACAGTCCAAAGCCCCAGGCTTCATCCATCAGAGAAAAACACGATGAAAAAAATCACCACTTTCACAGCCGCCGTGCTCATGACCCTGGCAGCGGGCGTTGCCATCGCCCAGGGTGGCTACAACCGCCCACCCGCAGGAGACAAGCAATATGCCCAGTGCCTGACATACGCTGACCGTTTGTACGAGGGCGGCAATGAGCCAAGCCCTGTCAAAGGTCAAACCAAGGCACAGGCTTGGTGCACCTGCATGTGGAATGAAACACCCGATGACTTCAAGGGCAACCTGGTGAAGTTTGCGGAAACCCGCAAGGGCAAGGAAACCAACAAGCTGTGCGAAAAGCACTCTGACTGGAGCGAGTGAGAGCGTTTCCACACAGACGGGAATGAATCAAAAAAGTCGCCTTCAGGCGACTTTTTTTGTTGGAACCTTGTGCGGCGTAGGTAGACGCCCCGCATCCCGAAAATCAGCCTTTGCTGCGCAATGTGCGGCTCAGCAAGATCACCGGCACCAACCCCACCGCCACCAGCGCCAGCGAGGGCAAGGCCGCTTCGCCCAGCCGCTCATCACGTGCGAGCTGGTAGGCCACCACGGCCAGGGTGTCGCTGTTGAAGGGGCGCAGCACCATGGTGGCGGGCAGCTCCTTCATCACATCCACAAACACCAGCAGCGCTGCCGCCGCGGTGGAACGGCGCAGCAAAGGCCAATGCACGCGGGCCAGCAAACCGGCGCTGCCGGTGCCCAGCATGCGGGCGGAGTCGTCCAGGCTGAGGGGGATGCGGGCATATCCGCTTTGCATGGACTGCAAGGCCACCGCGCAGAAGCGCACCAGGTAGGCCCACACGATGCCCACCACCGTGGCCGTGACCAGGGCACCCACACCCCACTGCGGCATAGCCGCCTGCAGCCAGCCCACAGGCAGCAGCAGGCCCACCACAATCACGGCTCCAGGCACCGCGTAGCCCACGCTGGCCAGTTGCACCACCCCCCGGGTGATGCGATCAGGGTTGCGGCGCACGGCAAACGCCAGCACCAGCGCCAGGGCCACTGCAATGGCAGCCGTGATGCCCCCGAGCCGCACGCTGTTGCCAGCCCACTCCACAAACCGGTCCCAGGGCAACACCGACCAGTCGGCCGCCAGCGGGCGCAGCATGAAAGCCACCGGGGCCACAAAACCCATGACCACAGGCACAGCGCACAGCAGCCAGGCCACCCAGCGGGGTGCACCACGCAACACCAGGGGTTGCGCCTCAGACGAACCCGCGCGCCCCACCCCGCCCGCCGCAAACCGCATGCGCTTTTGGGCCCGGTGCTCCAGGTGCAGCAAGGCCAGCACCACCACCAGCAACATGGTGGCCAGTTGCGCGGCAGCCAGCCGGTTGTCCATGGACAGCCAGGCCTTGTAGATGCCGGTGGTAAAGGTCTGGATACCGAAATAGCTCGACACACCAAAGTCAGCCAAGGTCTCCATCAGCACCAGCGCCACACCGGCAGCCACTGCGGGGCGCGCCAGTGGCAGCGCCACGGTGCGAATGCGGCGCGGCAGCGGGGCACCCAACAGGCGGGCGGCTTCCATCAGCTGCGCAGCCCGCTCCCCCAGTGCGGTGCGGGCCAGCAAATACACGTAGGGGTAGAGGGAAAAGATGAACACCCACACGGCACCGCCCAGGCTGCGCACTTCGGGCAGCAGTCGGCCTTCCAGGCCAAAGGTGTTGCGCAAGCCCACCTGCAGCGGGCCGCTGAACTGAAGGAAGTCTGTGTACGCATAGGCCGTGACATAGGCAGGCATGGCCAGGGGCAGCAGCAACAGCCATTCAAACGTGCGCCGCCCCGGGAAATCAAACAGCGTGACCGCCGCCGCCGCCCCGGTGCCCACAGCCGCGGCCCCCAATGCCACCAGCACGCTCAGCCACAGCGTGGTGCCTGTGTAGCGCGGCAGCACAGTGGCCGCCATCTCACGCAAGATGCTCCCGGCCTGCGCATCGGTCTGGCCAAACGGTAGCCAGGAGGCCAGCACGGCCAGCACCGGCAGGGCCAGAACACCTGCCAGCACAATCAAAGCCAGGGAACGGAAGGCAAAAGGATGGCGGCGCAAGACGGGCACTCGTTCAGAAGGGGGGTGAATAGGCTGCGCCACGGCAGGTCCTAGCCCTTGCCGCAAGGCATTGGATGCAAATGCGAATTTTAAGCATTCACGCCCTGCCACCTAGAATGGCGGGATGTTCCTAGAGGTCTCCCAACTTGAAGTGCGCTACCCCGGCCGCGCACAAGCCGCCGTGCAAGGCGTTTCGCTGGGTTTGCATGCAGGCGATATTGGCGTGCTGATTGGCCCCTCGGGCTGCGGCAAAACCACGCTGCTGCGGGCTGTGGCCGGGCTGGAGCCCGTATCTGGCGGAGAGATCCGCCTGACCAAGAACGTGGTCAGCAGCGCCCAGCGCAGCGTTCCGCCTGAGCAGCGGCGCATTGGCATGGTGTTCCAGGACTACGCGCTGTTCCCGCATCTTTCGGTCGGTCGCAACGTGGCCTTTGGCATCCACCAGCTGCCCCGCGCGGAGCAGGCAGCGCGCGTGGCAGAAGTGCTGGAACTGGTGGGCCTGGCGGGCAGCGAGCACCGCTACCCGCACGAGCTTTCTGGCGGCCAGCAGCAGCGTGTGGCCCTGGCGCGTGCGCTGGCACCACGCCCCCAGCTCATGCTGCTGGACGAGCCCTTTTCCAACCTGGACGTGGACCTGCGGGAACGCCTGGCCCATGAGGTGCGCGGCATTCTCAAGGCGGCAGGGGCCACGGCCCTGTTCGTCACGCACGACCAGTTCGAGGCGTTTGCGATTGGCGATGTGATTGGCGTGATGCACGACGGCCATCTGCACCAGTGGGACGATGCCTACACCCTGTACCACCGCCCCGCCACACGTTTTGTGGCCGACTTCATCGGCCACGGTGTGTTTGCCCCCGCCACGCTGGTGCAACGGGGCAGCAACGTGGTGGCACAAACCCCATTGGGCGAGTTGACTGACCTGGCCGAATGTCCCCTGCCTGGCAGCTACCCCGGCGGCGAATGCGATGTGCTGCTCAGGGCCGACGACATCGTGCACGACGACCAGGCCCCCGTGCAGGCCCGCATCGTGCGCAAAGCGTTTCGCGGATCCGAGTTTCTGTACACGCTGGAGCTGGACAGCGGCCTGCAGGTGATGGCCCATGTGCCCAGCCACCATGACCACGCCGTGGGCGAGCGCATCGGCATCCGCGCGCAGGTCGACCATGTGGTGACCTTTGCACGTGAGTAAGACGGCGAGCACCAGACGCCAGGCTCCGAATTTGCAACGGACTGATCTTGAAGCAAGCGCTGAATAGCTGCGTGTAGACTTTGGCCGAGCCTCTTGCGACACCCAAGGTCTTAACCAGGATGACAGAACTTCTTTTTTGGATCGTCGTGCACATGCTGCATGCAGCAGGCGGTCCCCTATATGCGCGGTTGTTTTGCAGGGCTGCAAAAAGAAAGCTGCGCAAACAAGGCTCAAGGCACTTTCGAGCCTTGTCAGTGTCTTGCAGTGTCCCTGACTACGAACTCATGAGAACACAAGCGCAAGTGCTGTGTGTCCAGGAGTCGTTCACGTTTGACGCGCACTTTGTCTTGCAATACCAGTGCATACGCATTCTGAAAAACACCCACGGTATCTATTTCTACTATCGCTTCCAAAGCGATGGATCTGCGCTGATCAAACCTATTCCTGAAGGCTCGGCCAAGGTTCTTCTAAAAGGCAGGCCACCGCGGCGCCCAGCGCCACTGGCCGCAGTCGATTTCGCCCGGTCTTGAGCCGACCGATCCCATTGCAATGCCAACGGGATTGACTCAGCCAAAAGAAAACAAATTGTCACAAATGGCAGGCCCAATACCTCTGGGCGATGTTGCCCGTTGAGCCCCCTGTCTGCACACCACAGTGCTGGCGCCCAGCCTGCTGCCACCAGCGGCAGAGCGATGCGCCTCAAGGGGAGCGAAAGCACCTGCCATGACCGCTTTTGTTGACACCCGTCCACGTACCACCAACATCCTGGGCCGCCGCCTGCTGGCCACGTTCATTACTGTGCTGTTGCTCACTCTTGCGGGCTCGGCCATCGGCATCTGGTCACTGCGCGCGGTAGACGCCGCCACGCGTCAGGCCATTGAAAACAACGTGGCCACCGAGCGTCTGGTGGCCGATGCCTACCGCCTGCAGGCCATCAACACCGAGCGCTACAAGGCCATGGCCCTCAGTTCAGAGCCCGAAGTGGGCGAGATTCTGACGGCTGACATTGACCGCACCCAGGCCGCCTACACCGCGCTGCTCGGCCAGTTGGCAAGCCGCCTGCAGACGCCCGAAGAGCAAGCCCTGCTGGACAAGACCCGCACCCGGGCCCAGGACTTTCAGGCCGCCGTCAAAGAACTCGTCACCGCCCGCGACTTTGGCCTGACCGAGCGCATCCGCAAGGTGTTTTCTGAACGCTTTGAGCCCAGCGCCGCCGCCCTCCTCGGGGCTTTGCAGCAATTGGCCCAGTCGCAGCGCGATGCGATTGACGCTGCAGGGGCACAGATTGCGCAGCGCAGCCACAACGCACAGCTGGCACTGGCCCTGTTTTGCACGGCTGCCCTGCTGCTGGGCAGCGTGTTGACCTGGTGGCTGATGCGCAGCATTTCCCGCCCCATCGTGCTGGCCAGTGCCACGGCACAGCGCGTGTCCAGTCTGGACTTGCGCCAGGACATTGCGGGCCACCAGCGCGACGAAGCGGGCCAGTTGCTGCTGGCCCTGAACACCATGCAGGAAGCCCTGCGCACGCTGGTGACCCAGGTGCGCCACTCGGCCCACAGCGTGCGCCTGGCCGCCCATGAGATGGCCCAGGGCAATGCCGATTTGTCGGAACGCACTGAAGGGACGGCCTCCAGCCTGCAGCAGACAGCCGCCGCGCTGGAGCAGGTCACCCAGCGCCTGCAGCAATCCACAGAGACGGCAGCCCGCGCCGAGCACATGGCCAGCCAGGCCTCTGCCGTGGCGGCCGAGGGCGGAGCGGCCATGGCCCAGATCATCGAGACGATGCAAGGCATCCAGCGCTCATCGCGCAAGGTGGAAGAGGTCACGGGTGTCATCGACACCATTGCCTTCCAGACCAATATCCTGGCCCTGAACGCGGCTGTAGAAGCGGCGCGTGCCGGAGAGGCAGGCCGGGGCTTTGCCGTGGTGGCGGCGGAAGTGAGGCAACTGGCCACGCGCGCCGGAGAGGCCGCCCGCGAAATCAAGGGGCTGATCACCACGTCCGTGCAGAGCGTGGAAGCGGGAACCACCCTGGTCAACGGTGCGGGCCAGACCATGGGCCAGATCGTGGAATCCATCCGCAACGTGGCCAGCATGATCAGCGACATCAGCGCCGCCACCCATTCGCAAACCCGCGACATTCATGACATCAACACGGCGGTGGCAAAGCTGGATGAGATGACGCAGCAGAACTCAGCACTGGTGGAGGAATCTGCAGCGGCGTCTGAAGGGCTGCGGCTGCAGGCGCATGACCTCACGCAGTTGATCAGCCAGTTTGTGTTGCCTCAGGCCGAGGGGGTACCGACCTCCCCACGCCATGCGTTGCCCGCGCTGCCTCAGCATTGACTCCGCCCAGGGAGGAGGCTGATCTCTCACTCCTGAGGGTCGGCGCGAGCTTGCAAACCTTCAAGATTTGGGCTTGCGCTCCATGGCTTCCAGACTTGTCCAACTCACCTGCGACAACAAAGTCTGCAGGGCCTGCACATTCATCTGGTTGGCGTTGGCTCGGATCACCACACCGTTTTTCAGCACCACTTCCATCTCGGCCTGGCTGCCATCCTTGTAGTAGCGCTGGTGCCGGGTGCGGCCGCCCTCTTGCCATGTCTTCTCCACACGCACTTCGTCCTCCTTTTCGGAAGTGCCCATGCCCGCGGCCAGCGCGGCCATCTGGCCCAGGGCTCCGGCGTCGGTGATGTCCAGCTTCACCTGCCGGTCTTCCAGTGTGTAAGTGGCGCTGGCATGGCTGGAGGGCAGGCCCAAAGCGGCGCCGTCCTGCGTCTGCACTGCAGTGCGAGGCATGCCTCCAAGCTGTTGCGGCAAGGCAGCCTTGAGCGCCTGCACGGGCAGGGCCTCGCTGTTGTTGGCCTTCTCCATCTGGCGTGCAGCTTCTTCCATCTTTTTGCCCGCAGCCTCCAGTCCGGCCATGTCCACAGTCACCTTGCCCTTGGGACCATTGACGGTGATGCTGCCGCCGCCACTGTGGCCCAAGGCAGGCATTTGCGAACGTGTGAACAGCGAACTGACACCCGCCATGACCAACCCCAACACCAGCGCCACAACGACCACCACCGCGGTATAGGCCAGCGACTTGTCACGCCCGCTTTGCATGAGCACCGGCAGCCCCGTGTACAGAAGGTAAAACGAGTACAGCGCGGCCAACAGACCCAGCACGGACAAAGCCGGGATCAGACCAAAGACACCGCCCACGAAAGCCGCTGTGCACGAATACGCAGCGACCTTGAAGGCCTGGATAGGGTTCTTCTGCCCGCCAAACATGGGAGCCAGCGCATCAATCACCAGTCCCAGCACAAAGACACCCGCCAGGCTGAGCGCGTACGACACCACCATCTGCACCAGGCCGCTGACCAGCGGAATGCGCACCGTCACGCCCAGCAGGCTGATGCCGATCAACGACATGCCTATAAAACCGCACAGCGCAGGAATCAGCGCCAAAGGCATGACATAGCTTTTGAAGAGCGAGAGCACATCGGTGCGCTCATTGTCGATTTCGGCCCAGGTGGGCACGGGCTGCAAAAGGATGCGCTGAACGCGCTGGATGAGGGCTTGCATGGAGAGGAACCTCTGGGTCGTGGAGAACGCAGGGTCACCCACCAGCACAACACGGCGGCCATGAAAGGCGCACCGGTGGCCGAATACACACTGGCAACCCGCAAGCGCGCACGATAGCGGCCGTTGACGGCCTGATGCGCACCAGAGTCTTCGCGCAGGCAGCCAAACCGTGCAAAAGTGCGCGAAATGCGGATGCGATGACGCAACCTGGCATCGCTCGTCTGCCTCGCGCCTGCAGTCACGCACGCGGACGCAGGATTCTTCAGCCCTTCAGCCCTTCAGCCGCAGCGTATCGACCAAAGCCTGCAGATGGACCGCCCACTCGCGGCGATCGCGGCCCTGCGGGGTTTCGGGTTCGCCATAGGTCACCACCGCCTCAATGGCCGGGGCGCTGAGCGTGCGCCAGATGGAGCCGAGCAAGGTCTCGTCGCCGATATAGCTGGGAGCGAAGCTGGTGGCACCGGTGGCCCGATCCACGAAACGGAGCCCTACAGGCTGCACAGGTGCATTGGCCAGCACCGCAGCCTGCAACAGGTTGGCATGAAAAGGCAGCATGGTGCGCCCATCGCCCGTGGTGCCTTCAGGAAAAACCGCGAGCACCTCGTGGCGTTCCAGCGCCTCTTGCATGGTGCGCACCATGCGCATGGCGTCGCGGCGCGAGCTGCGCTCAATGTAGAGCGTGCCGCCCGCCGTGGCCAGGGTGCCGATCAGCGGCCAGCCCTGCACGTCCGACTTGGAGATGAAGCAGCAGTGGCGTGCCGCGTGCATGACCGGAATATCCAGCCACGAGATGTGATTGGCCACCAGCATGATGGGCCCGCCCACGGGGGGCTGGCCCTGCACCCGCAGGGAGATGCCGGCACAGGCCAACAGCTGCTGTGACCAGACTTGAACCCTGATGTATTGCTGCTCTTGCGACAGACGGGGAAACCGCACCGTGACCACCCACAGACCGTGCAGCACATGGCCCAGCAGGCGCAGCATGCGCCAGACGGCTCGCAGGACTTTCATTGCGGGATGGCGCTGACGGCGACGATCGGGCGAGACACGATGGGTAACACGCAGCGATCAGCCCCGCTCACGCTCAAAGGCCAGTTGGCCGCCCACCAGCGTGGCACGCACGCTGCCAGGCAACTCGTAGCCAGAAAACGGTGTGTGCTTGCCTTGGCTGCGCAGGGCCGGTGCATCGACCGTCCATGCGGCCTGCGGGTCGAACACGCACAGGTCGGCCACGCCGCCTTCCACCAGTTGCCCAACGCTGGCCTGCAAGGTGCCCAGGGCGGAACCCAGGACACGCGCAGGTTCTGCCGTGACCACGGCCAGCGCGCGCGCCAGTGGCACGCCCTGGTCTTGCGACCACTTGAGCGCCAGGGACAGCAGAAGCTCCAGCCCGGTAGCTCCCGGTTCAGCCTCGGCAAAGGGCAGGGTCTTGGCGTCTTCGTCCACGGGGTTGTGGTCCGACACGAGCGCGTCGATGGTGCCGTCTGCCAGCGCAGCACTCAAGGCATCGCGGTCACGCTGCTGACGCAGCGGGGGCGACAGGCGAGCGCGGCTGTCGAAGAAGCCAATGTCCACATCCGTGAGGTGCAACGAGTTGATGCTCACGTCGGCCGTGACTTTGAGGCCTTCTGCCTTGGCCTGGCGCACCAGCTGCACACCTGCAGCGCTGCTGATACGGCACAGGTGCACACGCGCGCCGGTGGTCTTGAGCAGTTCAAAAATGGTGTGCAGGGCAATGGTCTCTGCGGCCACGGGCACGCCAGAAAGGCCCAGGCGCGTGGCCAGGGGGCCGCTGGCCGCCACGCCCTTGCCCAGATGCATCTCCTGCGGGCGCAACCACACGGTGTAGCCGAAGGTGGCGGCGTACTGCAGCGCACGTTGCAGCACCTGGGTGCTGGCCAGCGGCACCTCGGCCTGCCCAAAGCCCACGCAGCCGGATTCGGTCAGCTCGGCCATTTCGGTCAGCACTTCGCCTGCCAGACTGCGTGTGAGCGCGCCCAAGGGGAAGAGGCGCGACTGGTACAGCTTTTCGGCGCGGAACTTGAGCATTTCCACCAGCCCAGGTTCGTCCAGAACCGGGTCGGTATCGGGGGGGCATACCAGGCTGGTCACCCCGCCTGCCACGGCAGCGGCCATTTCGGATTCGAGCATGCCTTCGTGCTCATGGCCGGGCTCGCGCAGGCGCGCTGCCAAGTCCACCAGGCCGGGCAGCACGATGCAACCGGCTGCATCCATAGTGCGGGTGGGCGCAAAGTCTGCCGGAGTGCGCAGCAAGCCCACGATGCGCCCTGCAGCCAGGGCCACATCGCCCACCTGGTCCAGCCCGCTGTGGGGGTCGATCACACGGCCGTTCTTGATGAGTATTTTCATGATTTCAAGCCAAACAGGCCACTAGCGCTTGATGAATAAGCGCAAGCAGCTACAAAATACATAGCAAACACAACTCTTCGTACCGCCTCTGACGCCAGCGCCGCAGCAGCCCCACGCCAGCGCCCCCGTGGAACCGGCTTTGCCGGGCCACTGGGGGCGTCCCCCTTGGGGGAAGACGCGCAGCGGCTCAGGGGGTTAAGCTTCATTTCCCGCCACGATGGACATCACGGCCATGCGCACGGCAATGCCAAAGGTGACCTGCGGCAGGATCACGCTCTGCTTGCCATCGACCACGGCGGAGTCGATCTCCACGCCGCGGTTGATGGGGCCGGGGTGCATGACGATGGCGTCGGGCTTGGCCAGTTGCAGCTTCTCTTGCGTGAGGCCGAAGCTCTTGAAGTACTCCTGGCTGGAAGGCAGCAGCGCGCCGCTCATGCGCTCGTTCTGCAGGCGCAGCATGATGACCACGTCGGCATCCTTGATGCCTTCTTCCAGCGTGTGGCACACGCGCACGCCCATCTGGGCCATGTCGCCGGGCACCAGGGTGCGGGGGCCCACCACGCGCACTTCAGCCGCGCCGAGGGTGGTGAGGGCGTGGATGTCCGAGCGCGCCACGCGCGAGTGCAGCACGTCGCCCACGATGGCGACGGTGAGGTTGCTGAAGTCCTTCTTGTAGTGGCGGATGGTGTACATGTCCAGCAGCCCCTGCGTGGGGTGGGCATGGCGGCCATCGCCCGCGTTGATCACGTGCACATGGGGTGCCACGTGCTGCGCAATCAGGTAAGGCGCCCCCGATTCGCTGTGCCGAACCACGAACAGGTCGGCAGCCATGGCGCTCAGGTTGGCAATGGTGTCCAGCAGCGATTCGCCCTTGCTGGCCGAGCTGCGGGCAATGTCCAGGTTGATCACGTCCGCCGACAGGCGCTTGGCTGCGATCTCGAACGTGGTGCGGGTACGCGTGCTGTTTTCAAAAAACAGGTTGAACACGCTTTTGCCGCGCAGCAGGGGCACTTTCTTCACTTCGCGATCGTTCACGCTCACGAAGTTGGCGGCGGTGTCGAGGATGTGCGTGACGATGTCGCGCGGCAGGCCCTCCACCGACAGCAGGTGGATCAGTTCGCCGTTCTTGTTGAGTTGGGGATTGCGCTTGTGCAGCACGGTCAGGCCTCTTTAGTCTTTGTCTTGGACTTGGAACTGGAAACTGCCGCCCGCATCACGGGCCAGGGCAAGCGACTGGTTACCCGGCAATGCCACGCGGGCGGCGGCAAAGTCGGCCTGCACGGGCAATTCGCGCCCGCCGCGGTCTACCAGCACGGCCAGGCGCACGCTGGCGGGGCGGCCATAGTCGAACAGCTCATTGAGCACGGCACGGATAGTGCGACCGGTGAAGAGCACGTCATCAAGCACCAGCACATCGGCACCATCCACATCGAAGGGCAGGCTGGTCTGCGCACCGGTGGCCAGACCACGCTGGGCAAAGTCATCGCGGTGCATGACCGAGGACAGCACTCCGGGAGCGCCGTCCAGGCCCAGGTCCTTCTGCAGGCGCTCGGCCAGCCAGGCACCGCCCGAGGCGATGCCCGCCAGTCGCGTCGTGGGGGTCAGCATGCTGCGCACACCGCGCAGCAGTTCACGGTACAGGGCCTCGGCATCCAGCACGAGGCTGCCGGCCTGGCCGGCAGGAGAAAGGGTCATGGGAGGTTCCTCAAAAACTGTTCCAGGATGATGCAGGCCGACGCGGCATCCGCATCCTTGGCCCCTTGGGCAATGGCTTCGGTGGTGCTGTAGCGCTCGTCCACTTCAAACACCTGCAACCCGAAACGCCCCCGCAGCTGGCGCCCGAACTTGAGGGCGCGCTGCGTGTTCTCGTGACTGGCTCCGTCGGGGTGGTAGGGCACACCAATCACCAGGGCATCGGGCTGCCATTCCTTGATGCGCTGCGCCACCTGCTCAAACCGGGCATCGCCCTCTGCCTTGATGGTCTGTTGCGGACTGGCGGTGCGCAGCATGCGGTTGCCCGAGGCAACCCCCGTGCGCTTGAGCCCGAAATCAAAAGCAAGAAAAGTCTGGAAATGCGCGGGAACGGCTGGTGAAGCGGAAGCGGTGGGCTGAGCGGGAAGCCCGGTCATGCGTGCCCCGCCTCAGGAGAAAGCATCCAGGCCTGCAGGCCCAGCAAGGCCAGGGCGCGGTCGTAGCGCTCAGGCACAGGGGTGTCAAAAATCACCGAGAGGTCTGCACCCACCGTCAGCCAGGCGTTTTCTGCCAGTTCAGACTCCAGTTGCCCTTCGCCCCAGGACGAATAACCCAGCGTGACCAGCACGCGCCGGGGCCCGGCACCGGTGGAAAGCGCTTCGAGTACATCCTTCGATGTGGTCATTTCCAGACCACCGGGGATGGACATGCTGGAGGCGTAAGCAGACTCTTCGGCACCGCTGTCCATGGCCAGCATGGGCTCATGCAGCACAAAGCCCCGCTCGGTTTGAACGGGGCCGCCCTGAAAGACGGGCTCTCTGGACAAGTCCTCGCGGCGCAAGGAGAGGTCCACCTTGTCAAAAAGGCCCTTGAGGGTGATGTCGGAAGGTTTGTTGATGATGAGCCCCAGCGCGCCACGCTCGCTGTGCTCGCACAGGTACACCACACTGCGCGCGAAAGACTCATCTTCGAGACCGGGCATGGCGATCAGGAAATGATGCGTCAGGTTGATGGGCGCAGAATCGGAAGACATTGCCCAATTTTAACGGTGAACATGGAGCCCACTTACGCCACAGGCCTCGTCTGGTTCCGCCGCGATTTGCGCGCGAGTGACCACGCGGCCCTCTACCACGCACTGACACGCTGCCAGCAGGTGCACTGCGTTTTCATCTTCGACACGGAGATTCTCGACGCACTGCCCCGCACGGACCGCAGGGTGGAGTTCATCCGAGAATCTTTGATCGAGCTGGACGAAAACCTGCGCTCGCTCAGCACCCACCCCCAAGGCGGGTTGATCTTGTCGCATGCTGCGGCCACGCAAGCGATTCCTTCGTTGGCCACACAAATGGGCGTACAGGCCGTTTTCGTGAACCATGACGACGAACCCCAGGCGCTGGCGAGGGATGACCACGTGCGGGCACAGCTCAGCCGGCTCGGCATTGCCATGCACACCTTCAAGGACCATACGGTGCTGGAGCGCAGCGAGGTACTGACCCAGTCGGGTAGCCCTTACAGCGTGTTCACCCCTTACAAAAACGCATGGCTCAAGACCATCAATCCGTTCTACCTTCAAAGTTATCCGGTAGAACGCCATGCCCACCGCCTAGCACCCAGACCAGACGCACTGAATCGCCCCGTGCCCACGCTGCAGGAGATGGGGTTTGAGCCCGCAGGGCTTTCGCAGCTCAAGCTGCCCACAGGCAGCCAAGGGGCGCAGCAGCTTTTTGATGATTTCTTGCAGCGCATCAGCCGCTACGAGGAAACACGCAACTTTCCGGCAGTGAAGGGCCCCAGCTACCTGAGTGTGCATTTGCGCTTTGGCACGATATCGCCACGGCTTCTGGCGCGCACCGCGCATGCACTGGCCCAACAGGGCAACCCTGGAGCCACCACTTGGCTCACTGAGCTGATCTGGCGGGATTTCTACTTTCAGATCCTCTACCACCACCCGCATGTGGCTGAGCGCAGCTTCAAGCCCGCCTACGATGCCATAGCCTGGGAGGACGGCGAGGCAGCGCAGACGCTATTTCAGGCCTGGTGCGACGGGCAAACGGGTTATCCCATCGTGGATGCCGCCATGGCGCAGCTCAACCAGACGGGGTACATGCACAACCGCTTGCGCATGGTGGTAGCCAGCTTTCTGACCAAGGATTTGGGCATCGATTGGCGCTGGGGTGAACGCTACTTCGCACTCAAACTCAACGACTTCGATCTGGCAGCCAACAACGGCGGCTGGCAATGGGCCAGCTCGAGCGGGTGTGACGCGCAGCCCTATTTCCGCATCTTCAATCCGGTGAGCCAGAGCGAGAAGTTTGACCCCGAAGGCAAATTCATCCGGCGCTACCTGCCCTCACTGGCGGGGCTCAGCGCCAAAGCCATCCACGCCCCCTGGCTGGCCAAGCCACTGGAATTGCAGGAAGCCCATGTCACGCTGGGGCGCGACTTCCCCTACCCGGTCGTGCAACACGATGAAGCGCGCCGCAAGACGCTGGAGCGCTACGCGGTGGTCAAGGCCCCTGCCTGAAACCATTTCAACCCTTAGAACCTGTTCAAGATCTTTTTAGGGTCGCACAAGTGTCTTGCCGGGCGCCCGGCTAGGGGATGGGCTGCTAGGCGCAGCGCGCCGCCAATAGCCCGTGCTATTGGCAAGCGGTGCAACAACGCAGACCGCCCGGCAAGCCACTTGCCCGAAGGGTTGGAGTGAAATCGGGTGATTGGACGCCCCGGCTGCTTGCATGGGCATGAGCCCATGCGGCGCATCCGAAGCATCCACTCATCCCGATTGCACTCCAATGCGATCCCCAAAAAGATTTTGAACAGGTTCTTAGACCAGCACCTACAACCACACGCAGGCCATAAAAAACGGCGGAAGTCCCGAAAGACTTCCGCCGTTGATACTGTGGCCTTGATGAGGCCTTGAGCCTTTTACTCCGGTCAGACTTCCGCTGTCGCAGCCGCCAGACGTGCGTAGTGCTGAATCAAGCTGAGCAGCTCTTCATCAGAATAGGGCTTGCCCAGGTAGTGGTTCACACCCAGTTCCATCGCATGCTCACGGTGCTTTTCAGCAATACGCGAAGTGATCATGATGATGGGGAGGTCACGCAGCGCACTGTCCGAACGGATATTGCGCGCCAGATCGAAACCGTCCATACGGGGCATTTCGATATCCGACAGGACCACGGTGGGCCGCTCTTCCTGCAGGCGCTCCAGGGCCTGAAGACCATCGGCCGCGAGCGCAACCCGGTAGCCTTCGCGCTGCAGCAAACGCTGGGTCACGCGGCGCACCGTGATCGAATCGTCCACCACCAGGATGAGCGGCACCTGGCTGGGGCCTGCCATTGCACTGGCGACAGGGGTCTTGGGTGCATCGGGGCCGTCCGTCTCGGCCAGCATCGATACGCCTGCGCTGGCAGCCCGCACCTGATCGCCGTACACCGTTGCCAGAGCCACGGGGTTGTAAATCAGCACCACAGCGCCAGAGGCCAGCACGGACATACCTGCCAAACCGGGCAACCGCGACAGCTGAGGCCCCAGGTTCTTCACCACCACTTCCTGGTTGCCCAGAACTTCATCAACGTGCATGGCCACACGCTGCGACGCACTGCGGAACACTACCACGGGGCGTGTTTTGCCTGCAGGTTCGTTGCTGCGTGCCGAAGACTGCAACAACGCCCCGGACCAGAAGAACGGTACCTTTTCCAGGCCGTCATCGAAATAGCCGCTACGGTAGGCTTCTTCCAGATCCTTGGCAGAAGTGCGGCGCACGATCTCCACCAGGTTGGCAGGGACGCCCACCGACAACTCGCCCGCCCGCAACATCACCACCTGCGTCACCGCCGTGGTCAGGGGCAGAACCATGCGGAATGCGGCCCCTTCGCCCGTTTTGGTGGAGGTTTCGATCCGGCCACCCAAGGCGTTGATTTCTGCACGGACCACATCCATGCCAATGCCACGACCTGCCAGCCCAGTGACCTCAGTGGCCGTACTGAAACCAGGCATGAAGATCAGATTGGCAGCTGCTTCATCCGTCAGTTCCGTGCCAGGCTCCAGCAGCCCTTGGGCCAGCGCCTTCTCGCGAATGCGGGGCAGGTTCAGACCAGCGCCATCGTCACGGAACTCTACCGACACGTCGTTGCCTTCGTGCCGTAAATCCACCGTGATGGTGCCTGTGGCCGGTTTGCCCGCAGCCACGCGCACTTCTGGTTCCTCGATGCCATGGGCAACGCAGTTGCGCAGCAAGTGCTCGAACGCAGGTGTCATACGGTCCAGCACGCCACGGTCCATTTCAATGGTGCCGCCAGTGATGTCCAGCTTGATCTGCTTGCTGGTCTCCTTGGAGGCCTGGCGCACCACGGCATAGAGCCGCTCGGCAATGCCTTCGAACTCCACCATACGCGTGCGCAGCAAATCGCGCTGCAATTCACGGGCTTGGCGGCCTTGAGCAATCAGGTCGTCTTCGGCACCTTCCATGGCGCGCTGCAAGTTACGCTGCACGGTCGCCACGTCGTTCACCGACTCGGCCATCATGCGCGTGAGCTCCTGCACGCGGGTAAAGCGGTCGAATTCGAGCGGATCGAAGCCCGCTGCAGAATCCTTGGCCAAGGCCATGCGCGACTGCATCTGCGACTCGGCCTGCACTTCAATGTCACGCAGCTGTTGACGCAGACGATCCAGGTTGCCCGAGAGATCGTTCAATGAGCTGCGGAACTGGCCCAGTCGCACGTCCAGACGCGAACGGCTGATCATCACCTCACCGGCTTGATTGACCAAGCGGTCCAGCAGCTGTGCACGCACCCGCACCGACTGGTTACCCGCCACACGCAGGGGAGCCAGTTGCGAAGGCGTGGGCAGACGAACGGCAGGGGTGGAGGGCAATGCCTCTGCCTTGCCAGCCACAGGTGCATCTGCCGCGGCAGCCAGTACGGGCTCGGCAGATTGGAGGACGGGTGTCGAGTCGCCAGAAACCGCCTCGGGGATCTGACCGCCATGCGCGCTGAGGGCGTTGAAGTTGGCTTCCAGCCCGTCAAAGCTGGCTTGCAAAGCCTCCACCTGGTCGGCAGTGACTGTCTCTACATCAATCTGCTCGATGGCCGATTCCAGCCGGTGCGCCATCTCACCCAGACGCATCGCACCCGCAAGACGCGAACTGCCTTTGAGTGTGTGCAGGGCACGAAGGACTTCGCTGCGAGCACTGAGGTTGTCTGGTCTTGCGGCCCACTGACGCAAAGCTCCACCCAACTGCGGCAGCAGTTCAGCGGCCTCTTCCTCAAAGATCGGGAACAGGTCAGGATCGATGACGTCGATGACGTCAATATCGTCATCCACGTCATGCGCGACCACCAATGAGGAGGTATCGCGCACCACCACAGACAGGGCTGGCGCAACGACGGGGGCCGCCACGACAGGTGCTGGTGCGGGAACCAGTCCTGCTTGAGGCTCTTCAATTTCAGTTACCTGCTCCACGGCAGGCTGGATTGAAGTGTCAGGTTCAGAGCTATCCTGCACCGCTTCGGCATCCATGAAGGACTGCAGTTCGTCGGCGTCTTCCTCGGGGGGAGAAAGGGTCGCACTGACTTCCGTCTGCAGAATCTGACGCAGCGCTTCAAGTACATCCTCATTGGGTTCTTTGAGGAAGCCAGCCGCAAACTGGTGAAGCAAGCGACGAATATCTTCTGCCGCGTCCATGAATACGCGAGCCTGCTCTTCAGTCCCGCGGGACTGCAATTGCACATGCTGCAGCGCATGCTCCAGCACACGCGCCATGTCCGACAGGGCAGTGAATCCGACCGTCGCGGAACTGCCAGCCAGAGAGTGAGCCAACGCCACGGCAGTGTCTGGCAACGGTTCGTGCAGTTCCAGCGACCACTCTTGCAGGCAAGTCACCAGACGACGAGACCATTCGTCGGCTTCGTTCAGATAGACGTTGTAAAGGGGCAGGCCAATGCGCAGGCTCTCAATGACCTTGACAGCCTCTTCACGAACCACCTCTTCCATGGGCACTTCAGGCTCAGAGATGGGCTGCTCTACATCTGTCGTCGGTGATTCGAGAACAGGCTCTTCAACCTGAGTTTCGGCCACGACCTCCTCAGCCGGGACCCCTGCCAGTTCAGGGAATTCTGCAATCAGCGAAGGATCTTCCAGAACTTCAGCCTCTTCGACAACGGCAACTGAAGCATCGGAAACCACCACCTCGTCAGACAACACAGCATCGAGAGCCGGAAGCTCCAACAACTCCGCGTCGGCTTGCGCCTCGACTATCGAAGGCTGAACATCTGCGGGTGCAGGCTCGGAAAGATCCAAATCCGGCAATGCAAAGTCCAAAGCGTCGTCGTTGGCGGCCAGCCCTTCCAGAGGTGCAGGAGCCGTCGCAGGCTCAGCCTCAGAAACCGCAGCAGCAAACGCTGAGAAGTCAATTTCCTCAGGTTCTGTAGCAGTCAATGGGGCGGGTTCAGCAGCAGCCTCCACATCGGTGGCGTTTTCCGCAATTTCGGTGTTCTGGAAATCGACAGCCTCAGGCACCTCAGGCACCTCAGGCACCTCAGGCACCTCAGGCACGGTAATCTCCGTCAGCTCAGCGGCAGCTGGCTGCACAGTGGTTTCCTCCACCGGAGCACCACCTGGCAGAGCCAGCGGGACCACTTTGCCTTCAAGACGCAAAGCGTCGGCGGATTGGCGGAATGCGTCGGAACTCCAAGGGGTAGCAGCCCCCGAAGCAATATCACCCGCCCAGCGATCAAAAGCCTGCAGAGCATCTGACGACAGCGCCAGCAGCGGTGGCTGCATGGGCTTCTGTTCAGCAAGCCACGCATTGAGCAACTGCTCCATAGCCCAGGCGGCCTCGCCAAAGTCATTCAAGCCGACCATGCGCGAGCTTCCCTTGAGCGTATGAAACGCGCGCCGCAGCGTCGTTTGTTCGCTCAAGTTGCCAGGCTCGTCGTTCAACGCAGCAATCGCACCTGTACCTGTAACTACAACCTCCCGAGCCTCTTCCAGGAAGACTTCCAACAGCTCGTCTTCCACATCCACAGGTTCTTTGACAGCAATCGCAACAGGAGCAGGCGCGGGGGCTGCTATCGGTGCAGAGGCTACCTCAGGCTGTGCCGTTGGAGTGAGATCGAAATCCATCTCAGGCGCCAGCAGCGGCGCTGCCTCAGGCACCTCTTTGGGCTCTGCGGGCATGCCTGGGAAGGGAGAGAAGTCGGTAGGTACACCCTCCGGCTCCTCGGCCTGGAACCGGGGAATCACATCCGGCGTGGGTTGTGGCGCACGGGCCTCCAGTTTGGCGGGGGCTTCTTCCACTGCGTCCGACGCACGGGCACGCGACTTGGCCGTCAGGATACGCAACTCGCCCTGCTCTTCGTCGTACACGAAAAGCTTGCGCGCCATGGCGCGCTGGTAGCTGAGCATGTCGATGAGGAAGCCCAACGCTCCCAGACTGCTGCCCAACTTTTCAAAGGTAGCTTGCTTTTCCGCTTCGGGAACTTCATTGATCAAGAGACGCTCGACAGTGTCACGCATGCGCACCACCGCCAGCGAAGCCTGGTCCAGACCCAGCACAGAAAGCACGCCGCGCATCTGTGCCAGGAAACCCGGCACTGGGGCCAGCAAAGTGGTGTCCTGAGGATTGCGGAAGAACGCATCGAGTGACTTTTCGGCTTCTGCCAAAGTCGCGCGCAACTCGTCCACCACACTGCCCATGGTCTGGTTATCGCTGACACGGCGGTACAGCTCTTCCATCCAGGGCTCAAGGGGCTCGGGCTCGGCACCCCTGCCAACAGACTCCAGCCGTTCGGCCAACCGTGCCGCGCGCTCTACCAATTGCTCATCGGCAGCATCCAGTTCTTCAAAAGCGGCCTGGAGGTACAGCACCGATGTGGCCACTTCCATCGCCAAGGCTGCAGAAGGAGGCTCACCTGTCCGGGCAATGCCCTCCATGGTGTTGGTGAGGGCTACCGCCAGACTCTCGCTGCCAGGGTTGAGCTTGCGAAGCGAGTCACACACCAGGCTGAACTGATCTGCCGCTGGCTTGATCTTGTTGCGATCACCTCCTGCCAAGGCTGACCAGGTTTCGGTAGCAGCAGCGATACGCTTGCGTGCCTGAGCGAGCAAAGCAGGATCGAACCGACCGAACCGGACGGTGTCATAGTCCACTGGCTTGAACCGATCCAAGGCAAACGCCTGACGAACAGCCTGCAAGGCGGGTGCCTGCGCACCATCGGGAGACTTGGCTTGAGAACAGAAGAACAAAAGGTCCTGAACCAGGCGATCTGCAATGGTGGTATCGCCTTTTGCCAAAGTGGCGTATTGCATCAGAACACGCGAAGCGACGCGCTTCACGTAAACGTCGGCTGGCAACAGACCATCTGCGAAAGCCTCAAAGAACCCCGCACAAATCTTCCAGAAAGCCCGTGATTGCCGGTCTTGCTGCGCCGATACGAAACCCAGACAGGTGTCCCGCATGCTTCGCGCGGCTTTCAAATCACCAGTCTTGACGATCTTCAGAACAGCGGCATCCAGCCGCGCCCGAGCCTCGGCACCGTATGGCAGAGGTGCAGCAGAAACATCCAGGTCGGGCTCACGGAAACGCCTCTCTACAGGCCAGAGGTCAGCCGGATGGACTCTGTCTGCGCCTGCGAGTGACTGAACATCACGGTATTGAGGGAAGAGCGCTACCGGGGAGACCTGCTTTCCGGCCAGAACGCTTTCGAGAAATTCAATCAGTGCAAAGCTGGCGCGCTCGATCACATCCGTTGCAGAGTCATTGCAAAGCTCAGGCTTCTGCACGAACTTCTGAACCGCCGACTCCATGGCACGCAGCACCAGCGCCGTGGGTCCCATACCCACCATCTCCAGGGCACCACTGGCTTGGTGCAACTGCTGGCGCGCGATACGCAGCGAACCAGCATCCAATGACGCGAGATCCGACTCATGGGCTTGTTCCGCCTCACGCACAAAGCGGCGCATCGACTTGACGGCACCGCCCAGCGATTTGCGCAATTCCTCTAGCACCCAAGCCAGTGGCCCGAGATCTTGGTCTCCGTGGGTCCACTCTGCGGCCGGTGCATTATTGACATCAATAGATGACATGGATTCGTCCCCGGCTGCAATGAGCCAGCTGGTTGATGACTGACGTCAGGCGATCTTGAAACGCGCCACCGACTGACGCAGCTCTTCCGCCATGTGTGAAAGCTCACGCACCTGTTGTGCTGTGGTACGCGTACCTTCACCGGTCTGTTCAGTCACCGCAAAAATGTGCTGGATGTTGTCGGCCACTTCGTTGGCGAGAACAGCTTCGCGGGACGTAGAGGACGAAATCTGCTCGATCAGCTCAGCAAGACGACGCGACACACGGTCAATTTCTGTCAGTGCAGTACCAGCAGAGTCAGACAGACGAGCCCCTTCCACCACACCTTGGGTGGAGCGCTCCATAGCGGCCACAGCATCTTGGGTGTCGGTCTGAATGGCTTTCACCAGCGCAGAAATCTGGCGCGTCGCGTCTGCAGAACGTTCAGCAAGGCGCTGCACTTCTTCCGCCACCACAGAGAAGCCGCGACCGGCTTCACCGGCAGATGCAGCTTGAATAGCAGCGTTCAGAGCCAGAACGTTGGTCTGTTCGGTAATGTCAGAAATCAGTTCGGTGATTTCACCAATCTCTTGCGAAGATTCGCCAAGGCGCTTGATTCGCTTGGAGGTATCCTGAATCTGGTCACGAATCGAGTTCATACCGCCGATGGCGTTTTGCACAGCCTGCAGACCGGAGTCGGCCGCTTGCAGCGATTGACGGGCCACCGAGGCAGACTCTTGCGCTTGGGCAGACACCTCGTTAATACGAGTCGCCATATCCAGAACGGAGCGGCCTGTTTCGCGAATTTCACGCAGCTGCTCTGTAGAGGCAGCAAGCAGTTCTGTGGAAGTGCTGTCCACCTGGGCGGTGGTCTGAGCCACCCGGGTTGCCGTGTTCTGCACACTACCCACCAGCTGACGCAACTCTTCCACCGTGTAGTTCACCGAGTCAGCAATAGCGCCGGTAATGTCTTCGGTCACCGTCGCTTCCTGCGTCAAGTCACCTTCAGCAACTGATTGCAGTTCGTTCATCAAACGCAAAATGGCGGCCTGGTTGGCATCGTTGACACGCTTGGCCTCTTGCTCTTGCCGCTTGGCTTCCTTTTGCTGCAATTCAGCGGCTTTTTGACGATTACGGCTGTCCAGCAGCTGCACGCGAGACAGCAGATAACCGCAAACCAGCAAGAATGCGCTGGCAAGCACCAGCGCAGCCAGTTGACCAGCACCCACACCCGTTTGTGCGGACAGTTTGGTTTGCAGGGTTTCCAGTTGGCGGCGCAGGGGTTCGCTGTCTGCAATGATCGCAGACTGCGCTTCACGGGCAGACACCAGACCTTGCAGGTTACCCAGGATCGCGCTGGCCTGTGTGCGGGTCTGTTCGTACAGTTTCACTAGGTTTTCGAGCTGCTCGCGAGTTTGAGCATCCTTGGTAGCGGCAAGGCGCAACTCGGGGCTGCCATCCAGCATGCCTTGGGCGATTTCTTTGAAAGAGTTCAAGTCCTTGCCCAGCAAGAACACGGCCTCTGGACTCACGCCTTCCATGGTCTGGAATTCGTTGGCAGACTTACCGATACGCTGGGTCAACATCACCAACTGGCCCGCAGCGGAGATCTCGGAGGCAGGTGCGTTTTGCTGCAGCTTCAGCGAAGAAACGGTTTCTGCGATTTCCAGCAGGTCAGACGATTGGCGGTTGATGGTGCGCAGAGCGTCGCCCACCTGCGTCAGAATCTTTTGCTGTCCCATCACCACGCCAGCGTTGCGCTCTGCGCGCTCCATCATGGGGTTCACCGAGTCCAGTTCGGGCTTGTAGGGCTCGCCCAGCGGGGGCACGCCCAATTCGTTGTCTCCAGCAGTCAGAGCGCGAATGTTGCGAGCCAAAACGCCCGAGCTTTCCACCACATCAGGGAAAGCCTGGGGGCTACCCACCAGCGCCTGCGACACAGACTTCGCCAGACGCTGCGATTGCATCAGAGACTGACCCGTAGCGGCGAGCTGCTGGGCAGACTGATCTGCCTGACGCAGCACCCACGCCGCAATCAGCCCCAGAGCCACCACACCAACGCCCAGCAAACCCAGCAGACGGCGCTGATGGGCTGCCGCAGTGGCACGGCCCAAACCCGGCAGGGCGATGAGTTCATCATCCCCCGGGGCTTCAGCAGGATCAAGGGTGTAGCCACCCTCCGAATCACCCTGCACACTGTTGAGAGCATCTACTTGGTAAGGGTCGCGCGACGTACCTGCGTCCAAGCCATTGGCTTCCGCGGACAACAAATCGTTGTTGCCGTCAGCGCCCTGTCCCGCATCGGAGGACGCAGGCTTGCGATTGAACAGTTTTCCAAATTGATTGACGACGGACATGGTGCGGCCTTACAGAAAAACTCAAGCACTGATGCTCAGGAATGCAGGATGTTGGGACAGGATTTGAAGGTTCAGCTCTTGCCAGCGAACACCGCTCGCATCGATGTAGGTGGAGCCAAAAAAAGCAGGTGCGTCTTGGGCAGGCGCTTCCGAAGCCACAAACGCCTCGGTGCCTCGCAAACCGGCAAGACGATCCACCAGCAGGGCAGCGTTCACATCCAGTGCGGTGTTGAACGCCAGCAGGCTGGCGTCTGCCAGCATCTGCTCTGTGCGCTGCACGGGCGTGCCGAGCAGGCCAGCCAGATCAACCACCCCCACCAAACCGCCACGCAGGTTGGCAACCCCCAGGAACCAAGCCTGGGTGTACGGGACGGTCTGCACAGAGACCCAAGGAAAAATCTCACCCGACTGCGCAAGCGGCAGCAGATAAAACTGGCCAGCCGCTTCCACGGCCAGCCACGATGACACGGACAAGCCCTCGCCCGTCGCTGCCTGCAAACGGCCAGCAAGACGTACCTGGAGCTCTCGAAGGGCTTCGCGATTGGCCATGGACGCGCCGTAGCCTCAGTTCAGCGCGTCGATCTTGGACTGCAGCTCTGCAGGATCCACCGGCTTGGTGATGTAACCGCGGGCGCCCTGGCGCATGCCCCACACGCGGTCTGTCTCCTGGTTCTTGCTGGTGCACATGATGATGGGCACATCTGCATACAGCGGGTCGCGGCTGATGGCGCGGGTGAGCTGGAAACCGTTTTGACCAGGCATGACCACATCCATCAGGATGAGGTCAGGCTTTTCTTCAGCCAGTCGGCGGAAGGCTTCTTCGGCATTTTCTGCCGTGCGCACTTGCATGCCTTTTTTCTGAAGCAGGTCGGTCAGGAACATCAACTCGGTCTTCGAGTCGTCGACGACCAGTACTTTCTGGATGGGCATTACATCGCTCCTATTTGGGAATTGCCAAATTGCTGCACAGCCTGCAGCAACTGGTCTTTGGTAAAGGGTTTGGTGAGGTAGTCCTGGCAGCCCACCATGCGACCACGGGCCTTGTCGAACACGCCGTCCTTGGATGAAAGCATCACCACGGGTGTATCTGCAAAGCGGGCGTTGCGCTTGATGATGGCGCAGGTCTGGTAGCCGTCCAGTTTGGGCATGAGGATGTCGCAGAAGATCAGCTGTGGCTGATAGTCGTTGACCTTGGCCAAGGCATCAAAGCCATCATCAGCCAACAGTACCTCGTGCCCTCCCTGCTTGAGGAAAATCTCGGCGCTTCGACGGATGGTGTTGCTGTCATCCACCACGAGCACCTTGAAAGATGCGCCTGTTGTAGTCAATTTGTTACTGCTCCCGATGGAAAAAATAAACACCGCAGCAGGAGCCGCGCTTCAAATCTGCACCATCTCAAAATCTTCTTTGCGGGCTCCGCATTCGGGGCAGGTCCAGTTCATCGGAACCTGGTCCCAAGGTGTGTTGGGCGGGATGCCGTGCTCAGGTGAACCTGCAGCCTCGTCATAGATCCAACCACATATCAAACACATCCACGTCTTAGAGTCGGTCACAGCTTAATGGGCCTTCACATAGAATGCAACGATTGTATCTAGTGATCTCTGCGGGCTGCTGCTTCTATGCCACCATTGGCGCAGGAACTGGATCATGACCCATCAATCTCCCCCACCTTCTGACCCCGATGTGACCGACAGCGGTCCACCGGAAGAGGCCAGCCCAGCCTGCATCCTCGTCTTCAACGCCAGCGACCCCAGTGGCGCAGGCGGGCTCACGGGCGACATCAGCACCATTGCCTCGGTCGGTGGTCATCCCATCGCCGTGGTCACCGGGGCCTACGCACGGGACACTGCCCAAATATTCGATCACTTCTGCCTCGACGACGAAGCCGTGGCCGAGCAAGCCCGGGCCGTGCTGGAAGACCTGCCGGTGCAGGCCATCAAGGTCGGATTTGTCGGCAGCACCGAGAACATCAGCACCATCGCCGAGATCACCACCGACTACGACGAAGTGCCCGTGATTGCCTACATGCCCAACCTTTCGTGGTGGCGTGAAGAGCAGATTGACGAGTACCTAGACGCCTTTCGCGAGCTGCTGCTTCCACAAACTTCGGTGTTGGTTGGAAACCACAGCACGCTCTGGCGCTGGCTGCTGCCAGACTGGAGCAGTGACCGCAGCCCCACCGCACGCGACATCGCCCGCGCGGCCTCCGAGATGGGCGTGCCCTACACCCTGGTCACCGGCATCCCGCTGCCAGAGCAGTTTGTTGAGAACGTGCTCGCATCTCCCCAGGCCGTCATGGGCAGCGGCAAGTTCGAGCTGTTTGATGCCACCTTTGCGGGCGCGGGCGATACGCTCTCAGCCGCCCTCACAGCGCTGGTCGGCAGCGGCACCGATCTGGGCGAAGCCACCAGCGAAGCGCTGGCCTATCTGGACCGCTGCCTGGATGCAGGCTTTCGGCCCGGCATGGGCCACATTGTTCCGGACCGCATGTTCTGGGCCCAACCCGAAGATGAAGCCGAAGCAGACGACGAAGAATCTCTTGATGAAACACAGGCCATTGAAGGCTTTGTAATGCCCCCCCATGACACCAAACACTGACCTCAACATTCCTCTTTTCGAACGCGCCAAGGCACTCATCCCCGGCGGCGTGAACTCGCCCGTGCGGGCCTTCAAGGCGGTGGGTGGCACACCCCGCTTCGTCAAGCGCGCGCAGGGCGCCTATTTTTGGGACGCCAACGATCAGCGCTTCATTGACTACATCGGCTCCTGGGGTCCCATGATCCTGGGCCACGGCCACCCCGCCGTGCTCGAAGCCGTGCAAAAAGCCGCACTGGAAGGCTTCAGCTTCGGCGCCCCCACCGAACGCGAAGTAGAACTGGCCGAAGAAATCCTGAGCCTCGTGCCATCGATGGAGATGATCCGCCTCGTCAGCTCGGGCACTGAAGCGGGTATGAGCGCCATTCGCCTTGCGCGCGGTGCCACCGGCCGCAGCAAGTTCATCAAGTTCGAGGGCTGCTACCACGGCCATGCAGACTCGCTGCTGGTCAAGGCGGGCTCGGGCCTGGCCACGTTTGGCAATGCCACCAGCGCGGGCGTACCGCCCGAAGTGGTGCAGCACACCATCGTGCTCGAATACAACAACGTCGCCCAGCTGGAAGAAGCCTTTGCCCTGCACGGCAAGGAGCTGGCCTGCGTGATGATCGAACCCATCGCAGGCAACATGAACTTTGTGCGCGCCAGCGTGCCCTTCATGAAGCGCTGCCGCGAGCTGTGCACAGAGTACGGCGCGCTGCTGGTGCTCGATGAAGTGATGACGGGTTTCCGCGTGGCCCTGGGCAGCGCGCAAAGCGTGTACGCCAAGAGCATCCCAGGCTTCAAGCCAGACCTGACGGTGCTGGGCAAGGTGATTGGCGGCGGCATGCCGCTGGCGGCCTTTGGCGGCCCGCGCGCCATCATGGAACATCTGGCCCCGCTGGGCGGCGTGTACCAGGCAGGCACCCTGTCGGGCAACCCTGTGGCCACCGCCTGCGGCCTGACCACGCTGCGCGAGATCAAGAAGCCCGGCTTCTTCGATGCACTGTCGGCCTCCACCCGCTCGCTGGTCGATGGGCTGGCCCAAGCCGCCAAGGAAGAAGGCGTGCCCTTCAGCGCCGATTGCGAAGGCGGCATGTTCGGCTTCTTCCTGCTGCCTGAGCTGCCCCAAAACTACCCCGCCGTGCTCAAGACCGACAGCGCCCGCTTCAACCAGCTGTTCCACGGTCTGCTCGATCGCGGCGTGTACATCGCGCCTGCGCTGTACGAGGCTGGCTTCGTCAGCGGAGCGCACACCGCTGACGACATTGCCACCACCGTAGCGGCTGCGCGTGAAGTGTTCAAAACACTATAAAAAGAATAGCTGCCTGCGCTTATGTTGCAAGCGCTAGTGGCCTATTTCTCATAGAGGGCTGCGTGGCGGGCTTTCTGCCTGCGCGGCCTTCACGCACCTTTCACAAGCCCGTCATGGGCACCGTGCACGCTTGGGTGTTTCACCCACGTTCACAGTGCCATGACGCATCCCTTCTTCCCCCACAGTTTTCCCCACACGGCCCATCCCATTCGCGACGCGGCCGAAACCGACCCCAGCCGCCGCCGCTTTGTGCGCCAACTGGGCGCAGCTGCTGCAGCGCTGAGCGCACTGCCCCTGACTGCTTGCGGCGGCGGTGACGACGGCCCCGCGGTACAGTTTGCCCACGGCATTGCCAGTGGCGACCCGCTGGCCGACCGCGTGATCCTGTGGACCCGCGTTACTCCGCCCGCCGGGCACACCAGCGATATTCCGGTGAGCTGGGAAGTGGCTGCAGACAGTGCATTCACCACGCTGGTGGCGCAAGGCCAGGCCACGGCAGCGGCCAGCAAAGACTTCACCGTCAAAGTCGATGCCAGCGGCCTCAAGCCCGCCACGGTGTACTACTACCGCTTCCGCGCCAGCGCCGCCACATCGGCCACAGGGCGCACACGCACGCTGCCCACGGGCAACGTGCCGCAGGTCAAGCTGGCCGTGTTTTCATGCTCCAACTACCCGGCGGGTTACTTCAACGTCTATGCCGATGCTGCCAAGCGCAACGACCTGGACGCCACCGTGCACCTGGGCGACTACATCTACGAATACGGCCAGGGCGGCTACGCATCGGCCAACGCCAGTGCCATGGGCCGTCTGTCTGCGCCCGCCAACGAGATCGTTAGCCTGGCCGACTACCGCCAGCGCCACGCGCAGTACAAGACCGATACCGACCTGCAGGCCCTGCACGCCGCCGCCCCCATGATTGCCGTGTGGGACGACCACGAGGTCGCCAACGACACTTGGCGCGATGGAGCAGAGAACCACCAGAGCGCCACCGAAGGCAGCTTCAGCGCCCGCAAGGCTGCGGCCATTCAGGCCTATCACGAGTGGATGCCAACCCGCAACGCGCAGCCCGAGCTGATCTACCGCAGCTTTGCCTTTGGCAACCTGATGGCCTTGCACATGCTCGACACCCGCGTGGTAGGGCGCGATGAGCAACTGAGCTACAGCCAATTCTTCACCGCCAGCGGCCTGGATGCGGCGGGCTTCACCGCCGCCGTGGGCAGCACCACCCGGCAGTTGATGGGCAGCACGCAAACGCAGTGGCTGCAGCAGCAAATGACCGCCTCCACTGCCACCTGGCAAGTGCTGGGGCAGCAGGTGCTGATGGGCCGCATGAACATTCCCGCCCCCATCCTCATGGGCACGGTGCAACCCGGTGCCGGGGTGTCTTTCAGCCAGTACGCCGCCTTGGCCGCCCGCGCGCGCACCAACCCCAGCAGCCTCACGCCTGCCGAGCAGGCCATCCTGGCGCAGCCTTCCATTCCGTATAACCTGGACGCATGGGACGGCTACCAGGCCGCGCGCGAGACCGTGCTCGCCACCTCGCGCAGCCTGGGCAAGAACCTGGTGGTGCTGTCTGGCGACACGCACAACGCCTGGGCTAACGAACTGCAAGACCGCAACGGCAACGCGGTGGGCGTGGAGTTCGCCACCTCGTCCGTCACATCGCCGGGGTTCGAGGACTACCTGCCCAGCGAAAACCCCGCCACGCTGGCCAGCGCGCTGCAGCAGATGATTGCCCCGCTGAAGTACTGCGACACCGCCCGCCGTGGCTACATGGTGCTTACCGCCACGGCCAGCGAATGCCGTGCCGACTGGGTGTACGTGAACACCATCACCACCCGCAACTACACGGCCAGCACGGACAAGTCCCTCAAGGTGGTGGCAGGCGCTGCGGGCGTGGGCCGCATCGTGGCGGCCTGACGCTCACACCCGCGCCTGCCAGGGTAGCGCTACAAAAGGCCACGCACTTCGCGTGCAGCCTCCTGCAGCAGCGGCAGCATGTCGCGCTGCAGGGTTTGCGCCTGCATCTGCTGGGGTGATGCGACCACGTTGAGGGCAGCCACCGTCTGCCCCTGCAGATTGCGCAGCGGCACGGCCAGGGCGTGCACGCCCAGTTCATGCTCCTCCACCGCCAGGCAAAAATCGTCGCGCCGCGCCTGGGCCACCACCTTGCGCAGGGCGCTGCGCTGCGTGATGGTGTGCGGCGTGAGGCGCTGCAGCGTGCAGGCCTGCAGCCAGGGCGTGAACTCACTGGCAGGCAGCGCGGCCAGCAAAACCCGGCCTGTGGATGTGGGGTGCGCAGGTAACCGCGCCCCCAGATGCAAGCCGTACGCCATCATCCGAGCCGGTGCGCCATAGACACCGCTGCGTGCCACGATGACGACCTCATCCCCATCCAGCACCACGGCAGAGAACGACTGCTGTGTCTGCGCCGCTAGGCGGTTGAGCGTGGGCTGCAGCACGCGCGGCAACCGGGCTGATGCGAGGTAACTGCCCGAAAACCGCAGCACCTTGGGTGCCAGCCAGAAGTAGCTCCCGTCCGTCTCCAGATACCCCAGGTGCGCCAGCGTGAGCAAATGCCGCCGCGCCGCCGCCCGCGTCAGCCCCGTACGCTGCGCAGCCAGCGTGGCATTGAGCCGCTGGCGCTCCGTATCAAAGCTCTCCAGCACTGCCATGCCTTTTGCCATGCCTTCGATGAGGTCGGACTTGGCGATAGGAAACGTAGCCATGGAATGAACTCCTGCAGAGAGGCGTGATGACGCATTGCGCAGCAACGCCCCGGGAGTGCTGTTTGCGACATGACGAAAATCAATTTCTGCGCGATCATCGCACAAAGCTTTTATGGATCGCACACATTCACGTCCGGCTTCTGGTGCATCGGCCGCACCCCACCTACGCTCCACCTCACCATTTTTTGATGTTCGTCAACATCCCATCACGAGGTAGAGAGACATGCGAACCCAAGTTGCCATCATCGGTGCAGGCCCTGCGGGCCTGCTGCTCGGCGCGCTGCTGCACAAGTCCGGCATTGATGCCGTCATCATCGAGCAACGCAGCCCCAGCTACGTGCTCAGCCGCATCCGCGCAGGCGTGCTGGAACAGGTCACCATGGACCTGCTGGACCAGGCAGGCGTGAGTGCCCGCGCCCATGCCGAAGGCCTGCCGCACGATGGCTTTGAGCTGCTGTTCAAGGGCAAACGCCACCGCATCAACATGCACCAGCTGACGGATGGCAGCCGCGTCACGGTCTACGGCCAGACCGAAGTCACGCAAGACCTGATGGACGCCCGCGCCGCTGCAGGCCTGACCACCGTGTACGAAGCCGCCAACGTGCAAGTGCACGACTTTGACGGCGCCACGCCGCGCGTCACGTATGAGAAGGACGGCCAGACGCACACCATCATTTGCGACTTCATCGCGGGCTGCGACGGCTTTCACGGCGTGTGCCGCGCCAGCGTGCCCGAGAGCGCCATTCGCACCTACGAACGCGTGTACCCCTTTGGCTGGCTGGGCCTGCTGGCCGATGTGAAGCCCGTGGCGCACGAGCTGATCTACGCCCACACCGACCGGGGCTTTGCGCTGTGCAGCATGCGCAGCAACACCCGCAGCCGCTACTACCTGCAAGTGCCGCTGACCGACAAGGTGGAAAACTGGAGCGACGACGCCTTCTGGGCCGAGATGCGCAACCGCCTGGACCCCGAAGCCCGCGAGAACCTGACCACCGGCCCCTCGCTCGAAAAGAGCATTGCCCCCCTGCGCAGCTTTGTGGCCGAACCCATGCGCTTTGGCAGCCTGTTCCTGGCGGGCGATGCCGCCCACATCGTGCCGCCCACCGGTGCCAAGGGCCTGAACCTGGCCGCCAGCGACGTGGGTTATCTGTGGAATGCGTTCGCTGATTTCTACAATGACAAATCCCGAGCAGGCATCGACACCTACTCTGACCGGTGCCTGCGCCGCGTGTGGCGCGCCGAGCGCTTCTCGTGGTGGTTCACCTCGCTGATGCACCACTTCCCAGAAACCGGTGCCTTCGGCCAGAAGATGCAGGAGGCAGAGCTGGATTACCTGGTGAATTCAGAAGCCGCCTCGCGCTCGCTGGCAGAGAACTACGTGGGACTGCCGATGAATTTTGGTGCCTGATTGTGAACTCGCCACGCTATTGAATTGATAGCTTGCTGCGCTCTATCCATCAGCGCAGCAAGCTATTTTTACTTCAAGCCCTGTTTTGCAGTCTCAGAAGTCGTAACGCATGCTCACGTTCACGCTGCGCGGGGCACCCCAGGTGTAGTGCAGCGCACCAAAGTTCGTGACACCTGAGAAGTAGGCCTTGTCAGTGACGTTGAGCAGGTTCACGCCCACGCTCCAGTGCGGGTCGATCTGGTAGCGGGCCGTCAGGTCCAGCAGCCAGTAGGCAGACTGGCCTAATGTGGCGCTGCCGCTGCTGACCGAAATGGCGCTTTGCCAGCGTGTGGCCGCGCCCACCATGAGGCCCCGCAAGGCGCCCTCGGCAAAGCGGTAGGTGGTTCCCAGCTTGAACTGGTGGCGCGGGTACGCGCTGGCGCTGGTCAGGCTGCTGCTGTTCATCACATAGCTGCCCTGGGCCTGCCATCCAGATGCAAGTTGACCGGACATCTCCAGCTCAAACCCGTGGCGGCGTGCGCCCTTGACTGCCCGGTAAGCGGGATCGCCTGAAGGGGTGGTGCCACCGGTTTCTTCCGCCGTGTTGTCGGTATGCATCCAGAAGTGGCTGATGCTGGCGTTGAGCCGCTTGTCGAAGAACTCGCCCTTGGCCCCCACTTCATAGGTCACGCCTTTTTCAGGCTCCAGCGTGCGGCCCTGCTCGGTCTGGCCACTTTGGGGTTCGAAGATGCTGGTGGCGCTGCCGTAAAGCGATACATCGCGGCCTACGTCCAGCACCAGACCTGCGTAGGGGGTGAACACGCCCCGTTCCTTCATGTCGTAGTTCCACCAAAACGGGGTGGTGTCCTTGCGTTCGTAGTCGGTGGCGCGTCCGCCCACAATCAGCCGCAGTGGCTCGGCCAGATGAAAACGGCCTGCGCCGTAGACATAAGTCTGCTGGCGCGTGAAGCGGTTGTCGCCATACGTCCAGCCCGCAAAATCCGGCTGCTGCAGCGCACCACCCCCTTGCCCGTACACCACGCCCAGATCGGCCAGCGGCACGTTGCGCGAATCGCCCAGCAGCATGTCGCCCCGGTAGTGCGACGTGCCCAGCCCGGCCACCAGCTCGTGCGTGCGGCCCCACCAGTCCACGCTCCCCTGCAGGTCCAGGTTCACCGTCCAGTTGCGGTTCTTGGAGTCCTTCCAGTGGTTGAGAAAGGCGGTGCTCTCGTCATACAGATGGCCCAGGCGCATCTCGTCCATGGTTACGTTCTGGTGGCCCACCTGCAGCTTGGCCTTCCAGTCACCAGACAGGCGCTGCTCCAGCCGCGCAAACAGTCCAAGCGAATCTTGCCCGTACCCCGTCCAGGAGGCACCGGTGTTGAATGAGCGGGGCTGCCAGCCCACGAACTGCCCTGTGCGCGTGTACGCCAGGATAGGCTGGGTGCTGCCCATGCCATCTACCGTGCGGTGGCGATAGGTGAAGCCCGCGCTGAACAAGGTGTCGGGGGTCAGGTCTGCCTCCACCGCCCCAAACAGCATCTGGCTGGATTTCTTCTCGTGGTCACGAAAGCTGTCGCCCTCGGCTGCCGATGCCACCAGCCGCGCACGCAGCGATCCCACCGCGTTCAGCGGGCCTGCAAGGTCTACCTCAGCGCGGCGGTTACCCCAGCTGCCCAGGGCTGCCGATGCGCTGGCCTGGAACTCGCGCGTGGGCCGCTTGCGGATCATGTTGATGCTGCCGCCCAGGGCTCCATAACCATTGAGCAGACCTGAGGCGCCCTTGAGCACCTCAATGCGGTCGATGTCGGCCATGTCGTCCAGGGAGTACAAGGTGCTGGAGAAGAAATACCAGCCATCGGCAAACTGCCGCACGCCATCGGTGAGCAGGTTCACGCTGCTGCCACGCGACTGGAAGTCGATGGCGTTGCCCTGGCGGTGCACGGTCACCCCGGGGGTCTGCTCGATCACATCGGCCAGGGTTTCGAGTTTGAAGTCATCCATGCGCTGGCGCGTCATCACGGTGACGGACTGTGGCGTCTCGCGCAAGGTGAGCGGCAGGCCGGTGGATGCGGTGGTCGGCCCTGCAGCGGTGTAGCTGCCGGTGCCTTCGGTGCTGCTGTCGCGCACGGCGGCAGCGGTCACGGTGACCTCTCCCAGGGTGCGGCTGTCGCGGGCCACACGCTCCACCACCAGTGTGCGACCTTGCACGCGGCCCTGCAGACCGCTGCCTGCCAGCAGTTCGCGCAGCGCGTCGGCGACGTCGCGCGGGCCTTGAACTGCAGGCGCACGGCGGCCTTCGGCCAGCTCGGGAGCAAAGGCCAGTTGGAGACCTGCCTGCGCCGCCAGTGTCGCCAGCGCGGGGGCCAAGGGCTGTGCGGGCACATCAAAGCGTACGGTTTGGGCTACTGCATATTGCAGCTGCGCTGCCAGGCCCAGGGCCAGCACAGCGCGGGCCACGGCGTGGCGGCGGGGGGCAGGAGAAAGCACAAAAGCGTTGGGGGTCATGCGGAAAACGTCCTCAAGTGAAAAGTGGCTCTTCACTGGCTGGACGAACGGCGTTTGCAAACCCTGAAGAAATTTTTACCGGGGTGCAATCCACACCCCACCGCCCTCCTCTCGCACGGTGCGCACAGGCAGGGTGGCGGGCAGGGCGCGCAACCAGTCACCCATATCGGCCACCTGCACCGTGCCGCTGATGCGCAGCGCCTGCACGCGGGGGTCTACATGTACGTCCTGTGTGGTGTAGCGCGACAGGGTCTGCGCCACCTGGGCGAGTGGGGTGGCTTCAAAGTGCAGGCGGCCCGCTCGCCAATCAGCCGCCGTGCCCACCGTGGGCTGCACCGCACCGCGCGCCCCCACACGCACCCCCTGCCCTGCGCGCAGCACCACAGGCTGTGCGCCCGGACCGGTGTCTACCTGCACACGACCTTCCTCGACCTGCACGCGCACGGCACCGTCCGGCTCCAGCTCCACGCCAAAGCGGGTGCCCAGCACCGTGGCCGTCACGCCCGCGGCATGCACGACAAAGGGTCGCGCCGCATCGGGCTGCACAGCAAAGAAGGCCGCGCCTTCCAGCAAATGGGTGACGCGATGGCGTGCGTCCCAATCCAGGCGCACGCGGGACTGGGCATCCAGCGTGAGGGTGGAGCCATCCGGCAGCGGCTGCACCAGCCGCCGTGCACGCGGGGTGGCGAAGGCACTGCTCCAGCGCAAGGTCTCGTCGCGCCAATGCCGCCACAGCACCGTGCCCGTCGTAAACATGCTGACGCCCGCCAGCAATGCCGCCAGACTTTTGCGCCGCGGGGACGAGCGTGGGGCGGTGTGGGAGGACCCAAGTGCCGAGGGCAGAGCCGGTGCGCCTGCAGCCTCCGCGGATCGTCGAGCGGCATCTCCGCGCCAGTGCAGCAAGGCCGCCTCCATGCGGTCGGCCGCGTGCATGAGGTCACGCTCCACCGTGTTGAGCGAAACGCCCAGGCGCTCGGCAATCTGTGCCTGCGGCTCACCATGAATGCGGTGCGCCACAAACACGTTGCGGGCCCTGTCCGGCAAAGCCGCCAAGGCCGCCTCCACGGCCATCACAGCCTGCCGGTACATCAGGCCCTCAGCCACATCGGGGGCGTGGGTGGCGGGGGCCTGGGTGGCCTGGCTGCCCTGCACGTAATGGCTCATCCACTGCGCACGGCGCTGGCGGTCCAGCCCAATGTGGGCGGCCACGGTGCACAGGTAAGCACGGGCGTCTTCGGCCATTTCTGCGCCTGCTGCATCGGCCTGGGCACGCTCGGCCAGGCGCAGCCAGGTGTCATGCGCAATCTCCCGCGCCTCGTCGCTGCTCCCTGTCTTGCGGCGCAGAAAACGCACCAGCGCGTCGTAGCGCTGGGGAAATTCATGCAACAGGGAAAAGGGGGCGGGGGTGCTCATCTACAGCGCATGATAACGCCTGTAATGAGAACCAATATCAATTAAAACAGGGCATGTCTGCAAATCAGCCACATAGATCCCGACCTTGCGCAGGGCGGCGCTGGCTGGTCACTGCTGGGGCGATGCTGCCTTTTCGTCCCGCCCCGACGGCACTGGGGGCAGACTCAGCAGCCACAGGGCTATGCCTTGGGCCTGCGCTTCGTCGACCTGGGGATGGCGGGGCATCACCGTGCGCCCCCAGACCCCAACGCTGCCTTCGCGAATCTTGCGGGCCAGATAGTTGGCTGCGTCCGGCTGCTCGCGATAGCGCTCGGCAATCTGGCGAAAGGATGGCCCCACGTAACGCCGATCCATGCCATGGCAGCGCAGGCAGTCACTGGACTCGACCAGCGCCTGCCCGGCCAGCGGAGTGGTCTTGGACGCTGCCGCTGCGTCTGCCGCATCACCCGCCACAGGCACCGGTGACGTACCGGCCTGAGCGGGCTTGTCTGAAAACACCATGCGCACCCCCAAGTTGAGCATGCCCAGCACCACCAGCAGCATGAAGACGATCAGCGCCCATCCCAGCCAGCGTGGCCGGGGGGGTGAATTGTCGTCGTCAGGCTGCATGGGCGGCTGTAGCGATGAGAGCGCGCAGCAGACAGATCAATGGCGGAAGTGGCGCACGCCGCTGAACACCATGGCCACGCCGCGTTCGTTGGCGGCGTCAATCACTTCCTGGTCGCGCATGGAGCCGCCGGGCTGGATGACGCAGGTGGCGCCTGCATCCACCACCACATCGAGGCCATCGCGGAAGGGGAAGAACGCATCGCTGGCCACCACGGTGCCTTGCAGCGACAGCTTGGCGTGTTCGGCCTTGATGCTGGCGATGCGGGCGGAGTCGAGGCGGCTCATCTGGCCTGCGCCCACGCCCATGGTCATGCCGTTCTTGCAGAAGACGATGGCATTGCTCTTGACGTACTTGGCCACCTTCCAGGCGAACAGCAGGTCGGACATTTCTTCCAGCGTGGGTTGCTTCTTGGTCACGACCTTGAGGTCAATCAGCGACAGCTCGTGGTTGTCGGCCGTTTGCAGCAGCAGGCCCGAGCCGATGCGCTTGGTGTCCATGGCGTTGCGGCCACGGCTCCAGTGCGTGGTGCCGCCGTGGGCGGGCAGCGCAATCTTGAGCAGGCGCACATTGGCCTTGGCCTTGAAAATCTCCAGCGCTTCGGGCGTGAAGTCGGGGGCCATCAGCACTTCCACAAACTGCTTGCTGACCTGGGCGGCAGCGGCTCCGTCCACCGTGCGGTTGAAGGCGATGATGCCGCCGAAGGCGCTGGTGGGGTCGGTCTGGAAGGCCTTGCTGTAGCTGTCCAACGCATCCAGGCCCACGGCCACGCCGCAGGGGTTGGCATGCTTGACGATGACGCAGGCAGCGGCGTCAAAGCTCTTGACGCATTCCCACGCGGCATCGGCGTCGGCAATGTTGTTGTAGCTCAGCTCTTTGCCCTGCAATTGCACGCCGGTGACCAGCGAGCCGGGTGCGGGGTGCAGGTCGCGGTACAGCGCGGCTTGCTGGTGGCTGTTTTCGCCATAGCGCAGGTCTTGCACCTTGATGAAGGCACCGTTGCTTTGGCCAGGGAACGGGCTGCGCTCGGGCACGTAGGTTTCCGACAGCTTTTCTTCTTCGAACGTGACGGACGAGAGGTAGTCGCTGATCGCGCCGTCGTACTGGGCAATGCGGTTGAACGCGGCCACCGACAGGGCAAAGCGCAGCTTGTCGCTCAGCTTCCCGTTGGCCTTCAGCTCGGCCAGCACGGCGTCGTACTGGTCGGCAGCGGTGATCACGCCCACATCCTTCCAGTTCTTGGCGGCGCTGCGCACCATGGCGGGGCCGCCAATGTCGATGTTCTCGATGGCGTCGGCCAGTGTGCAACCGGCCTTGGCCACGGTGGCTTCAAAGGGATACAGGTTGACCACCAGCAGGTCGATGGTGTCAATGCCGTGTTCCTTCAGGGCAGCCATGTGGGCGGGCAGCTCGCGGCGGGCCAGCAGGCCGCCGTGCACCTTGGGGTGCAGGGTCTTCACGCGGCCGTCGAGCATCTCGGGGAACTGGGTGACCTCGGCCACCTCGGTCACGGGCAGGCCCTCTTTGGCCAGCAGTTGCGCAGTGCCGCCGGTGGACAGCAGCTTGATGCCCAGCGCGTGCAGGGCTTTGGCAAAGTCAACAATGCCGGTCTTGTCGGATACGGAAAGAAGTGCGTTCATGGCCATGGTGGAGGTAAAGTTTTAAGTGAAATCTGGCTCTAGCGCTTATCCATCAAGCGCAGGAAGCTATATCTTTCATAGCAATCGACCCCAGGAGGGGGCTGCGCTGGCACGGATCAGAGCAGTTTGTGCTCCACCAGCTTCTTGCGCAAGGTGTTGCGGTTCAGGCCCAGCCATTCAGCGGCGCGGGACTGGTTGTTGTCAGCGTGGCTCATCACCACCTCCAGCAGCGGCTTTTCCACCACCCGAACCAGCATGTCGTACATGCCGTCGGGGGTTTCACCGCCCAGGTCGCGGAAGTAACCCTGAAGGCTTTCGCGGACGCACTCTTCTATGTGTTGTTTGCTCATGCGGGCAATCCCTCTTGTTCTTCTGTATCTGCTTGCGCCTGCGCAGCAGCGGGCATGCGGTCCATCTGGGTGCCCAGGGCGTCCAGAAAATCCGCTACCGCCTGCCACTGCGTGGCGCTGTCTTCTATCGTGTTGATGTGCTGCCTGAAGGCCTCGCCGCCCGGCAGGGCACGCAGGTACCACGCAATGTGCTTGCGGGCGCTGCGCACGCCAGTCAGCTCGCCATACAGGCTGTAGTGGTCGTGCAAATGGTCTAGCAGCAGGCGGCGCACCTCGGCCACCAGGGGTGGGGCCAGGTGCTCGCCAGTCGCCAGAAAGTGGCCGATCTCGCGGAAGATCCAGGGCCTGCCCTGGGCCGCACGGCCAATCATGATGGCGTCGGCACCGGTGTAGGCCAGCACATCGCGCGCCTTCTCGGGCGAGGTGATGTCGCCATTGGCCACCACGGGCACTTTCACCGCCGCTTTCACGGCGGCAATGGTGTCGTACTCGGCCTGGCCTTTGTAGCCCTGTTCGCGCGTGCGGCCATGCACCGTCAGCATCTGGATGCCAATGGATTCGAACTGGCGCGCCAGGGATACAGCGTTTTTGTGCTGCTGGCACCAGCCGGTGCGCATCTTCAGCGTGACAGGCACATTGAAAGGCGCGCACGCCTCGACCACCGCCTGGGCGATGGACACGGCCAGGGCCTCGTCCTGCATCAGGGCAGAGCCCGCCCACTTGTTGCACACCTTCTTGGCCGGGCAGCCCATGTTGATGTCGATGATCTGCGCGCCGCGCTCCACGTTGTAGACCGCGGCCTCGGCCATCATCTGCGCCTCGGTGCCGGCAATCTGCACGGCAATGGGGCCCGGCTCTCCCTCATGGTTGGCACGGCGCGAGGTCTTGAGGCTGTTCCACAAGTCCTTGCGCGAGGTCACCATCTCACTCACCGCGTACCCCGCCCCCAGCGCCTTGCACAGCTGGCGGAAAGGCCGGTCCGTCACCCCCGCCATGGGAGCAACAAACAACCGATTCGCCAAAGGAAACTGGCCAATGTGCATAGAAGGTGAGGAGGGGGTTTGGCAGCGAATGCTGAAAAAGGAGGCAGGATTGTACCTGCTTAAAATTTCAGCAAATGAAAAGTGCGGGCTTTTGTTGGACAACGCTGTCCCATAGCCTGCGGCACCAGCCTAGGAGCACTCTCCATCGCGCAACAGCTTTGCCCTCCGCCCTCCGCCCTCCGCCCTCCGCCCTCCGCCCTCCGCCCTCCGCCCTCCGCCCTCCGCCCTCCGCCCTGCTCCCTAGCCCCCGCCATCAGCGGCTCGCCACGTCTGTAGACCGCTTGGAAGATGGAGCCGAGCCCTTGAGCGCATAGCGCCACCATGCATCTGGCAGATTATTGAATCGGTGCTGTGCCATGAGGCTGCGCAACCACTGGCGGTTGAACTGCACATCGGGCGAGAAGCCGGCCGCATCCACCGGAGCCCCTGCCAACTCCACCCCCGCAGGTGTACCCATGTCTACGTCATGCCCATCGGCCAGCGGGCCGCGCACCACCTTGCTGGCCTGAAAGCCGTTCACCACCCGCACCTGCACCACCCAGGCGCCCGTAGCGGCGTGGCAGCTTGCCCGCATTTCCATGCCCTGGTCCTGCAACTGGCGCATGACCGGCTGCAGAGCAACATGCGCCGCAGCCGCATCGGTGCAGGGGGGTTGTGTAGGGCTGGCCTCCGCGCGACCAGGCATCTCTTCCGCAGGCACCACCGCCCAGGCTGACCCCATGGAGGCCGCAGAGATCAACAGCCAGGCCAACGCCCCTGCGCGCCGACGCAGGCTCATCCCGCCAAAAAAAAGCTTTCTTGCGGTATGGATGCCAACGAGGGCAGAGCTTTGCAGAGCGTAGGGTAGAGCAAGGCTGCGCATGAAATCCTCCTGATCTGTTTATGCCCCACCTTATTCACGCAACCATATCCTGGTCCGCTACCCGCGCCGCAAATCCGTGTAGGACAGAGGCTCCGTTACCCCTGCCCGGCCCGGGAAACCGCGCCACACACGCCTGCACCCACCTACACTTGGCAGCCATGGAAATCTGGATGCACCAGTTGCTGCAATGGCTGGCTTTGCCACAGTTTGGACTGAGCACGGTGTTTGTCGTCTCGTTCGTATCAGCCACGCTGCTGCCGCTGGGATCGGAGCCCGCCGTGTTCGGGCTCATCAAGCTCAACCCGGAACTGTTCTGGCCCGCCATCCTGGTCGCCACGGTGGGCAACACCTTGGGTGGGGCCACCAGCTGGTGGATGGGACTGGGTGCCCACAAGGCGGTGGACAAGGCACGCGGCAGCACCACGGAACTGAGGGCACTGCGCTGGTTGCAGCGCCTTGGGCCCAAAGCCTGCCTGCTGAGCTGGCTACCCGGCGTAGGCGACCCGCTGTGCGCGATGGCGGGCTGGCTGCGCATGCCGTTCTGGCTATGTGTGTTCTACATGGCAGTGGGCAAGCTGGCGCGTTACGTCACCATGACGACCGCACTGCTGTACCTGATGCCCGGCGCAGTCTCTCTGTAAAACAGCGTTTTCAGCGACTGCGCTGCTGGGGAAACTCGGATGAGAGTGAGTCCGCGTGCGGCACCGGCTCCTCCACCACCACCTGATTGCGCCCGCCCTCTTTGGCAAGGTACATGGCGGTATCTGCACGCGAGAAGAACTCCATCACAGACTCGCCCAGCACATACTGGGTGACGCCTATCGAGACGGTGACGCCGCTGCGCAGGCGGCTGTCCCAGGCATGCGCCTCAATCTGGGCGCGGATGCGCTCGCAAATGTTGAGGGCAGGCAGGAGGGACGTGGCCGGAAAAATCAGCAGAAACTCTTCGCCGCCATAGCGGCCAAACACCTCGCCGGATCGCACGCTCTGCTGGGCCAGCCGACCAAAATCACGCAGCACCTGATCGCCTCCCAGATGACCCAGCGAATCGTTGATGTGTTTGAAGTGGTCAATGTCCAGCACCGCCAGGCACAGGGGAATTCCGCTCTCATCGGCCAATTGCTTTTGTTCTTCCAGCACGGCCAGCACGTAGCGGCGGTTGAAGCAGCCCGTCAGCACATCCCGCTGCGCGTCTTCCTGGATGTTCTTGATCTTGCGGTTGGCGTGGTGAAGGATTCGGTACAGCCGCTGCACACGCCCCATCAACAGCACAAACACGGGCAGTGTCAGCGCCAGCGCCAGCAAATGCAGCCCCTGCAGCCGGAGCAGCGCCAGGTTTTGCTGCAGGTGGTACTGCGCAGCCATGACCCCCACATAGGCCAGCAAAGCCAGCAGCATGAGTCGCAGCATGACCTTGCGAGAGATGGAGAACACCCCGTAGGCCACCGTCACAAAGGCAAAGGGGCCCAACAGAATCTGGGTCACAGGCTCCAGGTAGAAAACCACCGTCATGCACGCAAGCATGGCCGTCACGATGGGAACCTTGAGGTGGCGGTCGCGCAAAAAGCCGTTCCACCCGAGCTGCACGACTAGGCCGAACAACGCGAACCCGCCCACCACCATGGCCGCCAGCACCCATAGCGTGGTCACTTCCACCACATCCAGCAGCCAGAAACCTGCAACCCCAGCCACATAAAGCAGCACCAAGCCCGCCACCAGCAGCCAGCGACGCAGGTCCTTTTCGCGCCCCAAGGCTCCCTGCACTGCGACCGGGCGCCGCCGCGACGGCGTGGCAGGTGCCTGGGTCGAATCTTCAAAATCCGGAAGGACGTCCGAGGTCGGAAAGGCGTCAGTGGCAGCGAACAGGGCTTGGCGACCGAAGAGCATGTTGCGATGAGATTGCGTGGCGATGAAATTGCGAGCAGTGCAGCCCGCCTGCACATGGGCAAGGCAAGCAAGAATGGCACCCGCCGGACACCATAAACCGCTTGGGGTCGACAACCTACGCTCTACATCAAGAAATGGGCACGGGCAGTCTCTGGGCTCGCGCATCTTACGGAGGGGAGACCCACTCCCCGTCCGTGTTAACCATTAGTTTGGCCACCAAAACACCCACACACGCATAAAAAAGCCCCGCAAAGCGGGGCTTAAGGAAGCGTGTGTGACGTCCTACGACATCACACAACAAGCAGGCGCGACAGGCGTGCCTGATGGATCAGACGTTGAACAGGAAGTTGAGCACGTCGCCATCCTTGACCACGTACTCCTTGCCTTCGGCACGCATCTTGCCCGCGTCCTTGGCGCCCTGCTCACCCTTGTACTGGATGAAATCATCGAAGGCGATGGTTTGGGCGCGAATGAAGCCGCGCTCGAAGTCGCCGTGAATCACACCCGCTGCCTTGGGTGCGGTGTCACCGATGCGGATGGTCCAGGCACGGACCTCCTTCACGCCAGCGGTGAAGTAGGTCTGCAAGCCCAGCAGTTTGAAACCCGCGCGAATCAGGCGGTTGAGGCCGGGCTCTTCCTGGCCCAGTTCCTTCAGGAACTCCAGGCGATCAGCGTCGTCCATCTCGGCCAGTTCGGCTTCGATCTTGGCGCAGATGGCCACCACAGGGGCGTTTTGCTTGGCCGCATATTCCTTGAGGCGGTCGAGCAAGGGGTTGTTCTCAAAGCCGTCTTCAGACACGTTGCCCACAAACATTGCGGGCTTGGCTGTGATGAGGCACAGGGGCTTGAGCAGCGCGCGCTCTTCGTCCGAGAACTCCAGCGCGCGCACGGGCGTGCCTTGGTCCAGCGCCGCCTGCACCCGGGTCAGCACCTGCACCAGCTTGGCGGCTTCCTTGTCGTTGCCACTCTTGGCGGCCTTGCTGTAGCGCTGCAGCGCCTTTTCTACCGTGCCGAGGTCGGCCAGGCACAGCTCGGTCTGGATGACTTCGATGTCGGCGATGGGGTCTACGCGACCTGCCACGTGGATCACGTTCGGGTCTTCAAAGCAGCGCACCACGTTGACGATGGCGTCGGTCTCGCGGATGTGGGCCAGGAACTGGTTGCCCAGGCCTTCGCCCTTGCTGGCACCCGCCACCAGACCAGCGATGTCCACAAACTCCACGATGGCTGGCACGATGCGCTCGGGGGTGATGATCTCTGCCAGCTGCTGCAGGCGGGGGTCCGGCACTTCCACCACGCCCGTGTTGGGCTCGATGGTGCAGAAGGGATAGTTTTCGGCGGCAATGCCCGCCTTGGTCAGCGCGTTGAAGAGGGTGGACTTGCCCACGTTGGGCAGGCCCACGATGCCGCATTTGAGGCTCATGGAAATTCCTTGTGAAGAGCCCCCGGGTGCACCGCGGGCCCACTGGGGCTGGGTGGCGGTGGCGGGCTGGCCCGGCTGGGCGCAGCCCCGAAGGGGCTTGGGAGGAGGCACTGCTGCAACCTGCCCGGTATTGACCGGGTGGGGTGCCACTGCGCCTCTGGCGTGCGCGGATTTTAAGCCCTGCCGCAAAGCCTGAGGCTGCGGCCCGCCCAGAAGTGACTCAGAACAGCACGCGGCTGCGCAAAGTGCCTGTCACCCCTGCCAGCTTGTCCAGTGCCAGCAGGGACGAGGCGGCGTCCGTATCAATCACCACGTAGCCAATCTTTTCGTTGGTCTGCAGGTACTGGGCAGAGATATTGATCTGGTTGTCCGAAAAGATGCGGTTGATCTCGGACAGCACGCCCGGCACGTTGCGGTGGATGTGCAGGATGCGGTGCTTGCCGGGGTGCGCAGGCAGGGCCACCTCCGGAAAGTTGACCGATGACGTGCTGGTGCCGTTGTCGCTGTACTTGACCAGCTTTTCAGCCACTTCCGTACCGATATTGGCCTGCGCCTCCATGGTGGAGCCCCCGATGTGGGGCGTGAGGATGACGTTGTCGAGGCCCCTCAGGGGAGAGATGAACTCGTCCTTGTTGGTTCGCGGCTCCACCGGAAAGACATCAATCGCCGCGCCCAACAGTTTGCGCTCCTTCAGTGCCTTGGCCAGCGGCTCAATCTCTACCACCGTACCGCGGGCGGCATTGATGAGGATGCTGCCGGGTTTCATGGCGTCGATCTCGGCCTGACCGATCATCCACTGCGTGGAGGGCAGCTCTGGCACATGCAGGCTGACGATGTCGCTTTGTGCCAGCAGGTCATGCAGTTTGGGCACCTGGCGTGCATTGCCCAGGGGCAGCTTGCTCACCACATCGTAAAAGGCAACATGCATGCCCAAGGCCTCGGCAAGCACCGACAGTTGCGTGCCAATGGAGCCGTAGCCGATGATGCCCAGTGTCTTGCCTCGAATCTCATAGGCGTTGTCGGCCGACTTGAGCCAGCCTCCGCGATGCGCCACGGCGTTCTTTTCAGGAATGCCGCGCAGCAGCAGGATGGCCTCGGCCAGCACCAGCTCGGCCACCGAGCGGGTGTTGGAGTAAGGCGCGTTGAACACCGCGATGCCGCGCTCACGGGCAGCATTCAGATCCACCTGGTTGGTGCCAATGCAAAAGCAGCCCACCGCCACCAGCTTGTGGGCGTGGGCAAAGACTTCTTCGGTCAGCTGCGTGCGAGAGCGAATGCCCAGAAAGTGCACATCGGCAATCTTGCGCTTGAGCTCTTCGTCAGGCAGCGCACCAGACAAACTCTCGATCTGGGAGTAGCCCGCAGCGCGGAGCGTGTCCACGGCAGAAGGGTGAATGCCTTCCAGCAGTAAAAATTTGATCTTGCTCTTGTCCAGCGAATTGGTGGTCATGGATGTCCTTGGTGGGTGTGGCAAAGATGGCTGGCGCGACGCTTGCTCGGGATGAAACCGGTTCACAGACAAGCATGGTGCAATGCACAAAACCTTGCAAGTCTGGGCAAATCTGCTCCAAGACTGTCACACAAGCGTCACAATTGGACACACCGCCGCAAGTTCAACGGGTTTTTACCGTTGAGCCCCTCCGGCAACCATGGGACAACGACACATGTTTGTCACAAAGCACGCCTAGCATCGGCCGCTTTGTGCCCAACGCCATCCTTGGAGATCAATCTATGCAACTGAAGAAACTGGCTTTGACAGCCGCCATCGCCGTGGGTGCGTGCATTCCTGCACATGCCCAGACGGAAATCCAGTGGTGGCATTCGATGAGTGCTGCGCTGGGCGACTGGGTGAACGACCTGGCCAAGCAGTACAACGCCAGCCAGACCAAATACAAGGTGGTGCCTACCTACAAGGGCACTTATGACGAATCGATGACAGCCGGTATTGCCGCCTTCCGCGCGGGCAATGCGCCTCACATCATCCAGGTGTTTGAGGTGGGCACCGCCACCATGATGGCCAGCAAGGGCGCCATCGTGCCCGCAGGCAAGGTGCTGAACGACGGCGGGTTCAAGTTTGATCCCACCGAGTACGTGTCTGCCGTGGCGGGTTACTACACCGCCCCCAACGGCCAGATGCTGAGCTACCCGCTCAACAGCTCCACCACCATCTTCTACTACAACAAGGACGCCTTCAAGAAGGCCGGTCTGGACGCCAACAAGCCTCCCAAGACCTGGCCTGAAGTGTTCGAGGCTGCTTCCAAGCTCAAGGCCAGCGGCCACAGCTGCCCGTTCACCACCAGCTGGATCAGCTGGACACAGCTGGAGAGCTTCTCGCTGTGGCACAACACGCTGTTCGCAACCAAGAACAACGGCTTTGATGGCACCGATGCACAACTGCAGATCAACACGCCCCTGCATGTGCGCCACTTCGAAAACCTGGCCAAGGCGTCCAAGGAAGGCAGCTTTGTGTACAAGGGCCGCGGCAACACGGCGGACGCATCCTTCCCATCGGGCGAGTGCGCCATGATCACCGGTTCCTCCGGCCTGTACGCCCGCGTGGCCAAGGAAGCCAAGTTTGCCTACGGCATTTCCGCCCTACCCTACTACCCTGATGTGAAGGGCGCTCCACAGAACACCGCCATCGGCGGTGCCAGCTTGTGGATCATGGCCGGCAAGAAGCCTGAGGAATACAAGGGCGTGGCCGACTTCCTCAATTTCCTGAACGACACCCGCGTGCAGGCAGCCAGCCACCAGCGCACCGGCTATCTGCCTGTGACCACCGCGGCCTACAAGCTGACCGAGGCTTCCGGTTTCTATGAAAAGAACCCCGGCACCGACGTGGCTGTGACGCAGATGATCCGCAAGGCTACCGACAAGTCGCGTGGCATCCGCCTGGGCAACTTTGCCCAGATCCGCACCATCATCGACGAGGAAACCGAGCAAATCTGGTCTGGCAAGAAGACGCCGAAGGAAGCTCTGGACACCGCCGTGACCCGGGGCAACGAGCAACTGGCACGCTTCGCTCGCGCCAACCGTTAAGCTCTGCCCATCTTTCCCTGATGGGGTAGCGGTTCAGGCTCTCGCCTGAATCTGCCGCTTCATCTCAGGCCCGCACCCCCCGCAAACCCCGGTTTGCATGGGCTGCGGGCTGTTTTGTTCAGACTGATCCGATATGGAAAAACGCGTTTTATTCCGCTCCGCATGGCTGCCCTGGGTACTTTTGCTACCCCAGCTGGCGGTCATCAGCATCTTTTTCTTCTGGCCCGCCGGGCAAGCGCTGGTGCAGTCCTTCCAGATGCAGGACGCCTTCGGCATGTCCAACGAATGGGTGGGGCTAGACAATTTCCGCACCCTCTTCGAAGACCCCGGCTACCTCGCCTCCTTCAAGACCACAGCCTATTTCTCAATTGCCGTGGCGTTGTTGGGCATCAGCATCTCGCTGGTGCTGGCCATCTTTGCCGACCGCATCGTGCGCGGTGCCCTGGTCTACAAGACGGCCCTGCTGCTGCCCTACGCCGTGGCTCCGGCGGTGGCGGGCGTGCTGTGGATGTTCATGTTCTCGCCCTCACTGGGGGTGGTGGCCTATCTGCTGCGCAAGTCCGGAGTCGTGGACTGGAACCACCTGCTCAACTCCGACCACGCCATGACGCTGATCGTGATTGCCGCCGTGTGGAAGCAGATCTCCTACAACTTCCTGTTCTTCCTGGCAGGGCTGCAGTCCATTCCCAAATCGCTGATCGAAGCTGCAGCCATTGACGGTGCAGGCCCTTGGCGCCGGTTCTGGAGCATCCAGTTCCCGCTGCTGTCGCCCACCACCTTCTTCCTGCTGGTGATCAACGTGGTGTACGCCTTCTTTGACACCTTCGCCATCGTGGACTCCACCACGCAGGGCGGCCCTGGCCAGGACACCTCGATCCTCGTCTACAAGGTCTATCACGACGGCTTCAAGGCCATGGATATGGGCGGATCGGCTGCGCAATCGGTGGTGCTGATGGCCATCGTGGTGGTGCTCACCGTGATCCAGTTCCGCTACGTTGAGAAGAAAGTGCAGTATTGAAATGGTTGAACGCAGTCCGTTCTTAAAGGCGTTTTCGCACCTCATCATGGTGCTGGGCGTCATCATCGTGGGCTTTCCGCTGTACCTGGCGTTTGTGGCATCTACCCACACTGCGCAAGACATCGTGCAGGTGCCCATGCCCATGCTGCCCGGCAGCAATTTCTGGGAGACCTACAAAACCGCCCTGTTTGGCGGCGGCTCGGGCCCCGGCTCCAGCGCACCCGTGGCGCACATGATGTGGGTGAGCTTTGTCACCGCCATCGTCATCACCGTGGGCAAGATTGCCATCTCGCTGCTGTCGGCCTTTGCCATCGTGTACTTCCGCTTCCCGTTCAAGGGCATCTGCTTCTGGCTCATCTTCATCACGCTGATGCTGCCCGTGGAAGTGCGCATCGGGCCCACCTACCAGGTGGTGTCCAACCTGGGCATGCTCAACACCTATGCAGGCCTGACGGTACCACTCATTGCGTCAGCGACGGCCACCTTCCTGTTCCGTCAGTTTTTCCTGACGGTGCCGGACGAGCTGGTGGAAGCCGCTCGCATTGATGGCGCAGGCCCCATGCGCTTCTTCAAGGACATCCTGGTGCCGCTGTCGCGCACCTCGATTGCCGCGCTGTTCGTGATCCAGTTCATCTACGGCTGGAACCAGTACCTGTGGCCGCTCTTGGTGACCACTTCGGAAGACATGTACCCCGTGGTGATCGGCATCAAGCGCATGATCGCTGGCGGCGACACAGGCAATGAATGGAACGTGGTGATGGCCACCGCCCTCTTGGCCATGCTGCCCCCCGCCCTGGTGGTGATCTTCATGCAGCGCTGGTTCGTCAAGGGCCTGGTAGACACGGAAAAATAAACAAAATCTGCCTCTAGCGCTTATTCAAAAAGCGCAGGCAGCTATCAAATAAATAGCAAAATGGCATCCATCTCTCTTCGCAACATCATCAAGCGCTATGGCCACGGCCCCAAGGCCAACCAGGTGATCCATGGCGTGAACGCTGAAATCAAGGACGGTGAGTTCATCGTCATCGTCGGCCCCTCGGGCTGCGGCAAATCCACCCTGCTGCGCATGGTGGCGGGCCTGGAGGAAATCTCCGGCGGCGAGCTGCACATTGGCAACCGCATGGTCAATGACCTGGAACCCGCCCAGCGCGACATCGCCATGGTGTTCCAGAACTATGCGCTGTACCCGCACATGACGAACTACGAGAACATGGCGTACGGCCTGAAGATCGCCAAGGTGCCCAAGGACGAGATCCAGCGCCGTGTGGACAAGGCCGCCAAGATTCTCGAACTCTCGCACCTGCTGGAACGCAAGCCGCGTGAACTCTCGGGTGGCCAGCGCCAGCGCGTGGCCATGGGCCGCGCCATCGTGCGCCAGCCGCAAGTCTTCTTGTTTGATGAACCCCTGTCCAACCTGGACGCCAAGCTGCGCGCCCAGACCCGCCTCGAAATCCAGAAGCTGCACCGCGAGCTGGGCATCACCAGCCTGTTCGTGACCCACGACCAGGTCGAAGCCATGACGCTCGCGCAGCGCATGATCGTGATGAACGCGGGCAACATGGAACAGTTCGGCACGCCCGAAGAGGTCTACCACACGCCCGCCTCCACCTTTGTGGCCAGTTTCATCGGCTCGCCTCCGATGAACCTGCTCAAGAATGCGCCCGGCGGCAAGCCCGGCACCATCCTGGGCATCCGCCCCGAGCACATGGACATTGGCAACGACGGCTGGGAAGTGCGCGTGGACACCATCGAGTTGCTGGGTGCCGAGCGCCTGGTGTACGCCACCATGGGCGAAGACACGCTGATCGTGCGCATTGACGAAGGCCGTCCCTCGCCCAAGGCTGGAGACACCATTCGCGTCGCCCCCCGTCAGGACCGCCTGCACTGGTTCAGCGCGGAGACCGGCAAGCGCATCTGACCCACCCCCTCACGCTCCACCATGACAGGCATTCTTGCAACCATCCCCGTGCTGGCATCGCTGGATCTGGCAGAGTCCCGGCAGTTCTACACCGAACGGCTGGGCTTTGATTGCCTGCATGCATCGGCCGACTACCTGATGCTGGAGCGTGACGGCTGCGAGTTGCACCTGTGGCACTGCACCGAGCGCCATATCGCAGAGAACACCTCGTGCTACGTGCGCGGTGACACCGCCGCGCTGCACGCGGACTTCACCCGCCGCGGCCTGCAAGTCGAGCCTCCGCAATGGCGCCCCTGGGGCATGCGCGAGCTTTACGTCATCGACCCCCACGGCAACTTGCTCAAGTTCGGTGAACCCGCTGAATCGGCCTGAACCCGCTTGAACCGGCTGCTACCGCTTTTCTTCTTCGCACCATGAACGCGATCACTGCAACCTCCTGGCCCTACCCCCGCTGGATTGCCCACCGTGGCGCGGGCAAGCTGGCCCCTGAAAACACCCTGGCCGCCTTCCGCCTGGGTGCGCAGCACGGCTACCGCATGTTTGAATGCGACGCCAAGCTGAGCAGCGACGGCGTACCGTTTTTGCTGCACGACGCCACGCTGGAGCGCACCACCAATGGCCGCGGGACGGGCGGCGATTTGCCGCTGGGCGCGCTCGCCCAGCTGGATGCGGGTAGCTGGCATTCCCGCGCTTACGCGGGTGAAGCCGTGCCCACGCTGGAGTCACTGGCACGCTTTTGCATCACCAACGGCTACTTTCTGAACATCGAGATCAAGCCCACACCGGGCCATGAAGAACGCACAGGCCGCGTGGTGGGTGAAACCGCTGCCCGCCTGTGGCAGGGGCAAGCGGTGCCACCGCTGTTTTCCTCGTTCAAGCCTGAGGCGCTGGCGGGCGCACAGGCCACTGCCGCGCACATTCCGCGTGCCCTGCTGATCGACGCGCTGTGGGACGGCTGCCTGGACGAAGCCCGCCGCCTGGGCTGCGTGGCCATCGTGTGCAACCACGCGCTGTGGGACGCAGCGCTGGTGGCCCAGGTGCAAGCCCTGGGCATGCGCACCCTGAGCTACACCGTCAACGACGAATGGGCTGCGCAGCGCCTGATTGACCTGGGCACGGACGGCATCATCACCGACCGCGTAGACCTGTTTTCACCCGCAGCACACTGAACGCCCCCCTTCCAGGGGGAAGGCGCGCAGTGGTCAATCGAGTTTCGCCCCGGACTTTTTCACCACCTCAGCCCATCGGGGCATTTCTGCAGCCAGAAATCTGGCGAATTCATCAGCCCCCAAAAAGGCCGGATCCGCCCCCTGGCTCACCATGCGGCTGCGTACCTCGGGCATTTGCAGCACCTGCCCAAACGCATCGCTGAGCTTGTTCACCACGTCCTTGGGTGTGCCCGCAGGGGCCAAAAATCCATAGAACCCCACCACCTCAAAGCCCTTGATGCCGCTCTCGATCACGGTGGGCACATCGGGCAAGGCAGGGTTGCGCTCGCGGCTCGTCACGGCCAGGGCACGCACCTTGCCCTGCTTGTGGTACGACGCAGCCTGCGGAATGCTCTCGGCCATGAACTGCACCTGCCCGGCCATGAGGTCGGTAAACGCCGGGGCGCTGCCACGGTAAGGGATGTGCACCATGAACAGACCCGTGGCGGACTTGAACATCTCCGGCACCAAATGGCTGATGCCACCGTTGCCCGCAGAGCCAAAGTTGACCTGACCCGGACGCGCCTTGGCGTAGGCCATGAACTCCTGCAGGTTCTTCGCGGGCACATTAGGGTTGACCAGCAAGGCCAGCGGCTGCATGGCTGTGCGGGCCACGGGCACAAAGTCCTTGAGCGTGGCATAGGGCAGCTTGCTGTACAGCGCGGGGTTGATGACCATCACCCCCGTGTTGGCCAGCATGATGGTGTGCCCATCGGCAGGTGACTTCATCACCTCTTGTGCGCCCACCGTGCCACCCGCACCCGATTTGTAGTCCATCACCACTGGCTGGCCCAGCACGCCCTGCAGCTTGTCAGACAGCAGACGCGCATGCTGGTCCAGCGGGCCACCCGCCGGAAAGCCCACCACGATGCGGATGGGCTTGGTCGGAAAAGACTGGGCTGAGGCAGCCGTGGCGCAAGCCAGTGCCGCAGCGGCCAGCAGAGTGCGAAGCAGGTTCATGGGTGTCTCCGTTGTAATGTTGTTTTCAAAAATGAACGCCACGGCAGATCGTTGCGATCTGTGGCAAAGCAGCACCAGGCGCGCCAGGTCAGGCGCGCCAGATACGCTGACCCACCCCATGCGAGGTGGCGCAAGCCAGCACCAGGGCCGCATAGGTCACCATCTTGCCGTCGCGCCCCGTCCACCACAGCCCGGCCAGCAAAACCGCCATGCAGATGCTCACATCCAGCAGCCACTGGGCGCCCCGCCCCAGGCCTGCAGTGCGGCCACGCAACACCAGCCTACCCGCCAGGGCGATGAAAGTCGCCATCCAGAAAGCGGGGGCCAGGAAGTTCAGGAGGTGGTTGAGACTGTCGAGCGGGCCCATGGCACCGTGCAAAGGGTTGACCCAGATCAAGTCTTGACCGGGTGGGGAGTGGCGTTTCTTGTAACGATTTTATAATCCGTACATGGCAGTCTGGGCCCTCGGCATCAACCACACCACCGCGCCGCTCGATCTGCGTGGCAGGTTTGCGTTTGCGCTCGACCAGATTGCACCCACGCTGCACGGCTTGCGCCAGTCCCTTGGCAACGCCAGCCGCCACCCCAGTGTGGAAACAGCCATCATCTCCACCTGCAACCGCACCGAGATTTACTGCGCAGGCGAGCAGCCTGCCGTAGACCACACGCTGGGCTGGCTGGCCCAAAGCGGTGGCGTGAGCCCCGCGCTGCTGCGTTCGCACTCTTACACCCTTGAAGACAGTCTGGTGGCCCGTCACGCCTTCCGCGTGGCCAGCGGGCTTGATTCCATGGTGCTGGGCGAGGCCCAGATTCTGGGCCAGATGAAAGACGCCGTGCGCGCGGCCGAGACGGCTGGTGCCTTAGGCACCACGCTCAACCAGCTCTTCCAGCGCAGCTTTGCGGTAGCCAAGGAAGTGCGCAGCAGCACCGAGATTGGTGCCCACAGCATCAGCATGGCGGCCGCCGCAGTGCGCCTGGCCAGCCAGTTGTTTGAAGACCTGGGCAAGATCCGCGTGCTGTTTGTCGGCGCGGGCGAGATGATTGAGCTGTGCGCCACGCACTTTGCTGCCAAAAATCCCAAGCAGATCGCCATTGCCAACCGCACGCTGGAGCGCGGCGAAAAGCTCGCCACCCGTTTTGGCGGCGAGGTGATGCGCCTGGCCGACCTGCCCGAGCGCCTGCACGAGTTTGACGCCGTCATCAGCTGCACTGCCAGCAGCCTGCCCATCATCGGTCTGGGGGCTGTGGAGCGCGCACTCAAAAAGCGCCGCCATCGCCCCATGTTCATGGTGGACCTGGCCGTGCCGCGCGACATCGAGCCCGAGGTGAAAGCCCTGGGCGATGTGTACCTCTACACCGTGGACGACCTGGCCACCGTGGTGCAGACAGCACAGGCCAACCGCCAGGCCGCCGTTGCGCAGGCCGAAGCCATCATCGATGCCGGTGTGCAGAGCTTCATGCACTGGATGGAGTTGCGCAGCCCCGCCAGCGCTGCAGGCGGCGTGGTGCCGCTGATCCAGCAGCTCAACGCCCAGACGGACGAGTGGCGCGCCGCAGAGATCGCACGCGCCAAGAAGCTGCTGGCCAAGGGCGAAGACGTGGATGCCGTGCTGGAAGCCCTCTCGCGCGGCCTGACGCAAAAGATGCTGCACGGCACCCTGGCCGAGCTGCGCGCGGGCGATGCCGAGATGCGCGCACAAACAGCCCAGACGGTTTCGCGCCTGTTCCTGCGCTCGCAGAGCAAAAACACCAACGGCCTGTAGCGGCGATCGCCTGCACACTGCCGCGCCGATTCAAAGCAAAATCGGCTTCCAGCGCTTATTCATCAAGCGCAAGCAGCTACAAAAATCGTAGCAAACATTTTTCCTGATCCATGAAACCCTTTCTCCGAAGCCAGCTGGAACGCTACGCACAGCGCCTGGGCGAACTCGACTTTCTGCTCTCGCGCGAAGACATCATGAGCGACATGGCGCAGTACCGGCGCATCTCTGTCGAGCATGCCGAGGTCACGCAGATTGCTGGCCGCTACGCCCGCTACCAGCAGCGCGAGGCCGACCTGGCGGGTGCGCGCGAGATGCTGGCCGACCCCGACATGGCCGAGATGGCGCAGGAAGAAGTCACCAGCGCCGAAGCTGAACTGGTGCAGCTGGAGGATGAACTGCAGCGCTTGCTGCTGCCCAAAGACCCGGACGACGCGCGCAACGCCTTTGTAGAAATCCGCGCAGGCACGGGCGGCGACGAATCGGCCCTTTTCGCAGGCGACCTCACCCGCATGTACACCCGCTACGCCGCCACCCAGGGCTGGAAGGTGGAGGTGATGAGCGCCAACGAAAGCGAGCTGGGCGGCTACAAGGAAATTGTGCTGCGCGTGGAAGGCCAGCCCGGTACGGGCCCCTCCGGTAGCGGTGTGTATGGCGCGCTCAAGTTCGAATCCGGCGGCCACCGCGTGCAGCGCGTGCCCGCCACCGAGACGCAGGGCCGCATCCACACCAGCGCCTGCACCGTGGCCGTGATGCCCGAGCCCGACGAGCACCAGGCCATCACGCTGAACCCGGCGGACCTGCGCATCGACACCTTCCGCGCCAGCGGCGCAGGCGGCCAGCACATCAACAAGACGGACTCTGCCGTGCGTGTGGTGCACTTGCCCACCGGCATCGTGGCCGAATGCCAGGACGGCCGCAGCCAGCACAGCAACAAGGCCAAGGCGCTGCAGGTGCTGCAGGCGCGGATCCAGGAGAAAGAACGCAGCGAACGCGCCGCCAAAGAGGCCGCGCTGCGCAAGGGCCTGATCGGCAGCGGCGACCGCAGCGACCGCATCCGCACCTACAACTTCCCACAGGGGCGACTCACGGACCACCGTATCAACCTCACGCTGTACAAGCTGCTGCAGGTGATGGAAGGCGACCTGGGCGACGTGCTGCAGGCGCTGCAGCATGCGCGGGAGGCGGAACAGCTGGAAGAGCTGGAGATGAGCGTGGTGTGACCACAGCCATATAAAAAATAGGCCTCCTGCGCTGCACCAGCAAGCGCAGGCAGCTATCAAATTCATAGTGAACCAGACCACTCCCACTTTGGCACAAGCCTTGGCCCAGGCCCACACGCTGGGCCTGCCGCGCATTGACGCCCAGCTATTGCTGCTGCACGCCCTGGGCCGCCCCGATGCAGGCCGTGCCTGGCTGCTGGCGCATGACACCGACGCGCTGGAGCCCGGCGCCCATGACGCTTTCATCGCCCTGTGCCAGCGCCGCACAGCGGGCGAGCCCGTGGCCTACCTCACGGGGCGCAAGGAGTTTTATGGGCTGATGCTGCAGGTAGACGCCCGCGTGCTGGACCCGCGCCCCGACACCGAAACGCTGGTGGACTGGGCGCTGAAAGTGATGGCCCCCATGCCCGCCCCGCGCGTGGTGGACCTGGGCACGGGCAGCGGTGCCATCGCCCTGGCCCTGCAAAGCCAGCGCCCCACCGCCCAGGTGCTGGCGGTAGACGCAAGCCCCGATGCTTTGGCCGTGGCGCAGGCCAACGCTAAGCGGCTGGACCTGCCCGTGCGCTTTCAGCAGGGCAACTGGTTGCAGGGCGTGAGGGCCCCACAAGACGCCGAGGGAGCGTGGGACGTCATCGTCTCCAACCCGCCCTACATCCCCAGCGCCGACCCGCACCTGGCGGCCCTGACCCACGAGCCGCTGCAGGCCTTGGCCAGCGGTGCCGATGGGCTGCAGGACATCCGGCTCATCGCCGCCCAGGCCCCCGCACATCTGCGCGCCGGTGGCTGGCTGCTGCTGGAGCATGGCTACGACCAGGCAGAAGCCGTGCGCAATCTGCTCATCCACCACGGCTACGGCCAGGTGCAAAGTCGCAATGACCTTGCTGGCATTGCACGTTGCACAGGCGGGCAATGGCCTGTGGCCCAGACAATGAAATAATCTACCCATTGCGGGTTCTCAGCATTTCTCGCCCGACCCATTCAAGGAGTTTTCCCCATGAGCGACACCCAACAACGCATCGACGCCCTCGTCAAATCCAGCGACATCCTGCTGTTCATGAAGGGCAGCGCCAGCTTCCCCATGTGCGGCTTTTCCGGCCGTGCCATCCAGATCCTGAAGGCCTGCGGCGTGGACCCCAAGAGCGTGGTGACCGTGAACGTGCTGGAAGACGACGGCATCCGCCAAGGCATCAAGGAGTACAGCAACTGGCCCACCATCCCCCAGCTGTACGTCAAGGGCGAGTTCATCGGTGGCTCGGACATCATGATGGAGATGTACGAATCGGGTGAACTGCAGCAAGTGCTGGGCGCCTCCAACTGACACGGAGTGCTACGGCTGGTGGCCGCATTCGCCACCTCTGCCGCGTCCGCATCCCTCTGCACGCAAGGCCACCTTCGGGTGGCCTTTGTTTTTGGTGGATGGCTTGGGGGTACTCGCCCCCTCGGCTGGCTCCCCGCAGCATGGGCGCAACAGCAGCACCATTTCAGGGCTTATCCCACGTTGAGGGTGGGCATGTTGTGTGCTTGAATGGGATCGTGATCGACATTCACAGGAGCATGCAATGACCAGCCATAGCCTTGTTCCCCAAAGCGCCCCTCTGCGCCTTCCTGTGGCGCAAATGCGCAATGTGTTCCACCCCGGCGATGTGGAACGCAAGCTCGCCCGCCTGCAGGACGCAGGCAGCCAGCGCGAGTATGAAACCCTGCGCACCGTGTACGAACGCATGCTGGAACGCGGCCCCGAGCGGTTTCAGGTGAAGCCCTCGGGCGTGCCGGACATGAGCGAGCTGTACGAGCTGCTACCCAACTTCACCGATGTACTGGACGATGTGAAACGCCACGTCGCTCTGGCCCAGGACAGCAGCGACGGGCTGGAAGTGACCCCCATGCTGCTGCTGGGCCCGCCCGGCATTGGCAAAACCCACTTTGCCCGGCAGTTGGCCGACTTGCTGGGCACGGGCATGAACCTGCTGCCCATGAGTTCCATGACCGCGGGCTGGCTGCTGTCCGGGTCGTCGGCCCAGTGGAAGGGTGCCCGCCCCGGCAAGGTGTTCGAGGCGCTGATAGAGGGCGAATACGCTAACCCGGTCATCGTGGTGGACGAGATCGACAAGGCCAGCAGCGATGCGCAGTACGACCCTCTGGGCGCGCTCTACAGCCTGCTGGAGCACGACACGGCGCAGAGCTTTACCGACGAGTTTGCCGAAGTGGCCATTGATGCCAGCCAGGTCATCTGGATCACCACGGCCAACGATGCCCGCGGCATTCCAGACCCCATCCTCAACCGCATGAATGTGTTTGAGGTGGAGGCCCCCACGCTGGAGCAGGCGCGAACCATCGCCCTGAACCTGTACCAAAGCATCCGCAACGGGCACGACTGGGGCCGCAAGCTGGACCCCGAGCCCCAGGACGACGTGCTGGACTACCTGGCCCACATGCCCCCGCGCGAGATGCGGCGCGCCCTCATGACGGGCTTTGGCAACGCCCGGCTGGCCCTGCGATCCACCGTGGAAATCAGCGACCTGCCCAGGGCCGCCAACGCCCGCGGGCGCATCGGGTTTGTGCAGTAGCCAGCCTTGCTGCGGCACTTCTGAGCCTTGTACCCGCCCCTCGGCAGGCTGACGAGGGGCGGGTGCAGGCAGATACACTTCATGGGCCTGTGTGCCATAGCGCCACGCTCTGTCACCTTTCATGACCCAAAGCCTTCTTGTGATCGGGCTGCTCATTGCAGCCAGTGCGTTTTTCTCCATGGCCGAGATTTCGCTGGCCGCTGCCCGCCGCCTGCGTCTGCGGCAAATGGCCGATGAAGGCGATCTGCGAGCCGACCGGGTGCTGCGCATGCAAGAGCAGCCCGGCGACTATTTCACGGTGGTACAGGTGGGCCAGAACGCTGTCGCCATCCTCGGCGGCATTGTGGGCGAAGGGGCGTTGAGCCCGCATTTCACGGAGTTGCTGGGGCTGTGGATGTCGGAAGCATCGGCACAAACCGCCGGCTTTATGGCCTCCTTCCTCATCATCACCTCGCTGTTCATCCTGTTTGCAGACCTGTTCCCCAAGCGCCTGGGCATGGCCGAGCCCGAACGCGTGGCCTTGCGTCTGGCGCAGCCCATGGCTTGGTGCATGACGCTGCTGCACCCGCTGGTGTGGATCTACAGCCGCGGGGCCGATGCGCTGTTTCGCCTGCTGGGTCTTTCTTCGTTGCGCGATGAACGCATCACATCAGACGACATCCTGGCAATGATGGAGGCCGGAGCGCGCGCGGGTGTGCTGGCGGCGCGGGAGCAGCAAGTCATCACCAACGTGTTTGAGCTGGACACCCGCACGGTGTCCTCGGCCATGTCCCCGCGCGACCGGGTCGCATTTTTTCTGCGGGACGATCCTGACTCCGTCATCCGCCTGCGTATTGCGGCCGAACCGTTTTCCACCTACCCGGTGTGCGAAGGCGACATCGACCATGTGGTGGGCTATGTGGACGCCAAGGACCTCTTCCAGCGCGTGCTGAACAACCAGCCGATTTCATTGGCGGACGACAGCCTGGTGCGCAAGGTGCTGATCGTGCCTGATCGGCTCACGCTGTCAGAAGTGCTGGAACAGTTCCGCCAGGTGCATGAAGACTTTGCTGTCATCGTCAACGAATACAGCCTGGTGGTGGGGGTGGTCACCCTCAACGATGTGATGAGCACCGTCATGGGTGATCTGGTGGGCACAGAGGACGAGGAGCAGATCGTTCAGCGGGACGACAACTCCTGGCTGATCGATGGCGTCACCCCCATCAGCGATGTGCTGAGGGTGCTGGGCCTGGATGAACTGCCCCATGCAGGCGAATACGAAACCCTGGCGGGCTTCTTGATGGTGATGCTGCGCCGCGTGCCACGTCGCACAGACAGCGTGACCTGGGGTGGATTCAAGTTTGAAGTGCTGGACGTGGACAGCTTCCGCATTGACCAGGTGATGGTGTCCCGCGTCCAGCCCCCTCATGGAGATGCCGCGGGGACAGAACACACCGCAGTCCACAAAGCATAAAGCCCGGGATCTACCGGGCTTTATTCACTGGTGGTGGTCGTCGTCAAGAGCGACTCCCAGCTCACAGATTAGCCTGCCACCACCTTCGGCTCGTACACCCAGTTGCGCTGGGCTGCAAACACGGCGTTGGGGTATGGAGGCTTGCCGCGGCTTCCGTTGTAGCGGCCCAAGGCCATGAAAAGATCGCCCTGCTCCCGGTCAATGTAGTGGCGCAGGATGACGCAACCAAAACGCAGATTGGTCTGCATGTGGAACAGTTTGCCTGGGTCCCCATCGCCGATCACACGGGTCCAGAAGGGCATGACCTGCATGTATCCACGCGCCCCCACACTGGACACAGCAAACTTGCGGAAGGCGCTTTCCACCTGGATCAGCCCCATGACCAGCGACACATCCAGCCCCGCACGTTTGGACTCGTACCACACGGTCTGCAAAAAGTCCCGGCGCACTTCCCAGTCGGGTTTGCGGTTGCGCAGGCGGTCACTCATGGTGCCCAGCCAGCGCAGATAACTCAGGCGCGACTCGGTCGAGAAAAAGACGGGCTCAGGGGGAGCCTGGTTCGCGATGGCAGAACTCAGTGCGGTACGCACCGAGTCCATCAGAGGCTCTTCAAGCTGACCACCCGCATGCGCTTGCCCCGGCAAGGCCAACCACCCTGCTGGTGCGGTCGCTGCAATCAAACAGGCACGGCGTGACACCCACGGTGCGCGCCCCAACAGCCCAGCCTTTGTACCCAACCCGCTCACGCTCTACATCCCTTCCGTCATACCTTCGCAATCACCTGCTAGACGGCCTTACACCGTCATTCGGCCCTTGACATGAGCCAACACCTCAACCACGGCCACTTTGGTCGCCGCGGCGTCACGGCGGTGCTGGTATTCGACCTGGCCTTCCTTCAAGCCCCGGTCCGACAGCACCACGCGGTGCGGCACGCCAATCAGTTCCCAGTCTGCAAACATCGCTCCGGGGCGTTCACCACGGTCATCCAGCAGCACATCCATGCCCTGCGCCAGCATGTCTGCATACAGCTTATCGGCCGCCTGCTTCACTTCTTCGCTGCGATCCATGCCAATCGGGCAGATCACCACGGTGAAGGGTGCAATGGCATCCGGCCAGATGATGCCGCGCTCATCGTGATTTTGCTCAATCGCTGCCGCAGGCAAGCGGGTAATACCGATGCCATAGCAACCCATCTCCAGCGGCTGGGGCTTGCCGTTTTCGTCCAGGAATGTGGCATTCATCGCACGGCTGTACTTTGTGCCCAGGTAGAACACATGGCCCACTTCAATACCGCGCTCAATCGCCAGCTGGCCTTTGCCATCAGGCGACAGGTCGCCTGCCACCACATTGCGCAGGTCAGCCACCAGATCCGGCTCAGGCAGGTCGCGTCCCCAGTTCACGCCCGTCAGGTGGAAATCCACCTCGTTGGCACCACACACCCAATCGCTCATCACGGCCACTTCTCGGTCCACAACCACTTTCACAGGCTGGCGCAAACCGATAGGCCCCAGGTAGCCGGGCTTGCAGCCGAAATGATCCTCGATCTCTGCCACGGTCGCAAAGCGGAAATTGGCAAGCCCCTCCACCTTGCTGACCTTGATTTCGTTCATGTCATGGTCGCCACGCAGCAACAGAAGCCAAACTTGCGTTTTGACGATCTCGCCATGCTCGTTGGTCGTATCCGTCGCCAGCACCAGCGACTTCACCGTGCGCTGCAAGGGCAAACCCAGCAGCTCTGCCACATCTGCACAGGTGCTCTTGCCCGGCGTGGGCGTCTTTGTCAGTGGTTGATTTGCAGCACCACGGGGGCCTTGAGGGGCCAAGGCTTCCGCCTTTTCCATGTTGGCGGCGTAGTCGCTGCCGGGGCAGTAGACGATGGCGTCTTCGCCCGTCGCAGCAATCACCTGAAACTCTTCGCTCAGGTCGCCACCAATGGCACCGCTGTCAGCGGCCACAGCGCGATACGTCAGGCCAAAGCGGTCAAAGATGCGGCGATAGGCCTGAGCCATCACCTGGTAGCTGGCTTTGGCGGAGGCTTGGTCCTTATCAAAGGAATAGGCATCCTTCATGATGAACTCACGGCCCCGCATCAAGCCAAAGCGGGGGCGGCGCTCGTCGCGGAATTTGGTCTGGATCTGGTAGAAGTTCTTGGGCAGCTGCTTATAACTACGCAGCTCCTGGCGGGCGATGTCCGTCACCACTTCTTCGCTGGTGGGCTGCACCACAAAATCGCGCCCATGCCGGTCGCTGATACGCAGCAATTCAGGCCCCATCTTTTCAAAGCGCCCCGTTTCCTGCCAAAGTTCTGCGGGCTGGATGACGGGCATGGTGCATTCCACAGCCCCTGCACGGTTCATCTCCTCGCGCACAATGGCCTCCACCTTACGAATCACCCGCAGCCCCATGGGCATGTAGTTGTAAATGCCTGCGCCCAGCTTCTTGATCAGCCCCGCCCGCATCATGAGTTTGTGGCTGACCACCTCAGCGTCGGCAGGAGCTTCTTTCAGGGTGGAGATAAAAAATTGGGAGGCTTTCATCGGAGCGATTCAGTCTATTCAGACTGGTCCTCTTGCCGGGCGCATGGCACCGTGCATAATGGACGCAGTTTAAAAAATTGGGGTTCGATTATGCTTGACCGGGACGGCTTTCGGCCGAACGTCGGCATCATCCTGCTCAACCAAAAGAACCAAGTGTTCTGGGGTAAGCGGATCCGCACCCACAGCTGGCAGTTCCCGCAAGGGGGCATTGACCGGGGGGAGACCCCCGAACAAGCGATGTTCCGGGAATTGCACGAAGAGGTAGGATTATTGCCCAATCACGTGCGCTTGGTGGCCCGGACCCGGGATTGGTTGCGCTACGAGGTGCCTGACCGGTACATCCGCCGCGATGCGCGCGGACATTACAAGGGCCAGAAACAGATCTGGTACCTCCTTCAACTTGTCGGGCACGACTGGGATTTGAACCTGCGTGCCACCAACCACCCCGAGTTTGATGCGTGGCGGTGGAACGACTACTGGGTTCCTCTGGATGTAGTTGTTGAGTTCAAACGGGCCGTCTATGAGATGGCCCTGACAGAACTGGCGCGCTACCTCCCCCGGCAGGATCAGAGGAACCGCTATTTGCGCGGCGGTATGCGTGGCAGAGATGCAGAGCACTCACCCACCCCCATGTTCCGCACGGGTTCTCTGCTGTTGCACCCAGGCATGGAATTGCCGCCAGGTGCGAGTTTTGACCCCGACCCGCAAAACAGCATGCCCGCAGAGCTTGATGCCCTGCCCATCACAGTTACAGGGCAGACCCCACGGTAGTTTTCTGGCAAGCAAAACAAAACGGCCGGTTTTGAGATTTTCAAAACCGGCCGTTTGTGTCTCTGGGTTCAAACTATAGACAAAACCAGGTTGTCTCTGTGGACCATCTCCGCTTCCGCGGCATAGCCCAGCAAGCGCTCAAACTCGGCAGAGGGCTTTCTGCAAAGCAGGCGCGCTTCAGCTGCAGCATAGTTGGCAAGGCCGCGAGCGATCTCCTGGCCTGCAACGTCACGCACTGCAATCACGTCTCCGCGAGAGAAATCTCCCTCAACGCTAACCATGCCGATAGGCAAAAGACTCTTGCCCTCATCCCTGAGCTTGGACGCAGCCCCTGCATCCACAGTGACAGAACCACGCAGCTGCAGATGGTCCGCCATCCATTGTTTGCGCGCCTGCTTCTTCTGGGTTTGCGCAACCAGCAGCGTGCCCAGCGACTCGCCCGCCGCCAACCGCAGGAGAACATCTGACTCACGCCCCCATGCAATCACCGTGGAAGCACCCGAGCCAGCCGCCCGTTTGGCCGCCAGAATCTTGGTAATCATGCCGCCCTTGCCAATACTGGAACCAGCTCCGCCTGCCATGGCCTCCAGAGCAGGATCTCCCGCCTTGGCTTCGTGCACAAACTGGGCCGAAGGATCGCGACGCGGATCGGCGGTGTAAAGCCCCTTCTGATCCGTCAAGATCACCAAGGCGTCCGCCTCCACCAGATTGGCGACCAGGGCACCCAGAGTATCGTTGTCGCCAAACTTGATTTCGTCCGTGACCACCGTGTCGTTCTCGTTGATCACCGGAACCACCCCCAGGCGAAGCAGGGTCAGCAAGGTGGAGCGGGCATTGAGATAGCGCTCCCGGTCGGCCAAGTCAGCATGTGTGAGCAGCACCTGCGCGCTGCCCATGCCCTGCTCACGCAGCTTGGTTTCGTACATCTGCGCAAGGCCCATCTGCCCCACAGCAGCGGCAGCTTGCAGTTCATGGATCTCGTGAGGACGTGAGGCCCAGCCCAGGCGCTTCATGCCCTCGGCAATGGCCCCGCTGGAGACCATGACCACCTCACGAGCAGCGCCTCCGTGCCCCTTGACCAAGGCCGCAAGCTGCCGACTCCACTCGCCGATGGCCGCCTCATCCAGCCCCCGCCCTTCGTTGGTCACCAAACTGGAACCCACCTTGACGACGATACGCCGTGCATCACGCAAAACACTAGAAACCATATTGAAGGTCATTCGGGTGCTGGCGCTTTCAAAACAAGCGCAACCAGCTATAGTTTTAGGAGCAATCAGGAAGCGGCACCGTCCGCAAAGCGAGGATCGACTTCCACCGGAGCGTTCTCCACCTTCTGCTCCGTCTGCACATGGCGGAAGATGGCATGAATCAGTGGCTCGCATCCCTCGCGCGTCAAAGCAGAGATTTCAAAAACCGGCCCTTTCCACTTGAAGCGCTTGACGAAGTCCTTCACGCGAGCCTCGCGCTCATCCTCAGGCACCATGTCCAGCTTGTTCAGCACCAGCCAGCGGGGCTTCTCGTACAGCTGGGCGTCATATTTCTTGAGCTCACCCACAATCGCCTTGGCCTGCGCCACGGGATCCACCGCTTCATCAAAAGGCGCGAGATCTACGACATGCAACAAGAGCCGCGTACGTTGGAGATGGCGTAAAAACTGGTGCCCAAGCCCCGCCCCCTCAGAGGCCCCTTCAATAAGGCCAGGAATATCAGCCACCACGAAACTCTGCTCAGGACCCACCCGCACCACACCCAGATTGGGGTGCAAAGTGGTGAAAGGGTAGTCCGCAATCTTGGGTCTGGCGTTAGACACCGCGGTAATGAATGTGGACTTGCCCGCGTTAGGCATGCCCAGCAATCCCACGTCAGCGAGCACCTTCAGCTCCAGTTTCAGATTCTTCTTTTCGCCAGGCCAACCGGGAGTTTTCTGGCGCGGAGCACGGTTGATGGCACTCTTGAAACGAAGGTTGCCAAATCCGCCATCTCCGCCCTTGGCGATGGTGATCACCTCACCCGGATTGAGCAATTCATAGAGCACCTCACCCGTTTCTGCATCGGAAATGATGGTGCCGACTGGCATTTTGAGGGTGATGTCATCCCCCGCTGCACCGAACATGTCTGAGCCCATGCCATGCTCACCACGCTTGGCCTCATACCGACGTGAGTAACGGTAATCCACCAACGTGTTCAGGTTGGGGTCAGCGACAGCGAATACGTGACCACCTCGACCACCATCCCCCCCATTGGGCCCGCCGAACTCCTTGTACTTTTCGTGCCGAAAAGAGACACAGCCATTGCCCCCATCACCTGCAGCGATGTCAATATAGGCTTCGTCGACGAACTTCATGGCATTTCCAATTTACAAAAACAGGGATAGAGGCTGAGATTCCCAGACCACTCATCAGAGTGGCCCAAGCGTAAGCCATTTATCCTAGGACCGAGCTGAAAGAGCCTCAACCCCACCGGCCTGGCACTCTTCAAAAGAGTATTGGAAGAGGTGCCCAGCAAGAACATAAACAACAAAGCCCCGGCAATGCGGGGCTTTGATTCAGTCAAGAGTCTGGACTCAGGCTGGAGTCACGCTGACTGTGTGCTTGGACAAGGCACCCTTGGTACCAAACGACACATGTCCGTCAACCAGTGCGAACAGCGTGTGGTCCTTACCAACACCCACGTTCGTACCAGGGTGGAAACGTGTACCACGCTGACGCACGATGATGGAGCCAGCGCTGATCAATTCGCCACCAAAAGCCTTGACACCCAGCATCTTTGGCTTGGAATCACGACCGTTTCGCGTAGAGCCGCCGCCTTTTTTCTGTGCCATGACATCGACTCCTTTTAAGCAGCGATCGCACCGATTTGCAGCTCAGTGAACTGCTGGCGATGGCCTTGGCGTTTTTGATAGTGCTTACGGCGACGCATCTTGAAGATACGCACCTTGTCGTGCTTGCCGTGGGCCACGACAGTGGCTTTCACGGTTGCGCCGGACACCAGGGGCGTACCGATCTTGAGTTCTGCGCCGTTACCGACTGCCAAAACTTGATCAATCACGATTTCCTGGCCTACGTCCGCAGCAATCTGTTCTACTTTGATTTTTTCGCCGGAAGCAACGCGATACTGCTTGCCGCCGGTTTTTATGACCGCGTACATGTGAACCTCTTGGATGGAGTTCTGCAGACCTATTTCCGCAGAGCCAAGCATTATGCCACAGCACACAAAAAGTAGCACCTCTGCCACATTCAGATGGGAACCCAGACCTCGGTTCCTATAATCCGGTGCACATTCGGTAGCCGCCATCTTGACTGATCACACCCCCCCCTTCTCCCCACAATCTCCTCTTACGCTTATCGCAGACGACATGCGTGAAGTGGACCGTGTTATCGGATTGCGCCTCTCCTCTTCCGTCCCGCTCATCGGGCAGATATCGCAGTACATCATCGCTGCAGGAGGAAAGCGCCTGCGTCCAGCGTTGCTGCTTTTGATCTCTGGTGCATTGGGGTACAAGGAACCGCATCGGCATACGCTGGCGGCAGTGGTCGAATTGATCCATACGGCCACGCTCTTGCATGACGATGTCGTGGACGCATCCACACTACGCCGAGGACGAGCAACCGCTAACGAGACGTTCGGCAACCCTGCCAGCGTGCTTGTCGGCGACTTTTTGCACAGCCGCTCCTTCCAAATGATGGTTGAAACCGGAAGCATGCGCGTGATGGAAATTCTGTCTGAAGCTACAAACATCATTGCCGAGGGGGAAGTCCTGCAGCTGATGAACATGCATGACGCCTCCCTGAGCGAGCAAGACTACCTCAGGGTCATTCGCTCGAAAACTGCCAAATTGTTCGAAGCCAGCGCGCGGCTCGGAGCCGTATTGGCTGAGGCTCCCCCGCTGATTGAGGAAGCGTGCGCGACCTACGGGCAAGCCTTGGGCACGGCATTCCAGATCATTGATGACGTACTGGATTACGACGGCAACGCTGCGGAGATGGGTAAAAATTTAGGCGACGACCTGCGCGAAGGCAAGGCAACACTGCCCTTGATAGCGGCCATGGAACGAGGCACAGCAGAACAAGCCGAACTGATTCGCCAAGCGATTGAAGAGGGATCTACAGACAATCTGCACAGCATCATTGATGTTGTGAAACAGACTGGCGCCCTGGAAGTTGCCAAGGTTGCAGCCTCTCGAGAAGCAGAAAGAGCCGTTGCTGCAATCTCTACACTCGCTCCCTCACCATATCGCGACAGCATGACAGTGCTGGCCAGCCAGTTGATCGACAGACGTCACTGATCGAAAGCATGACGTGCCCAAAAACACGAATCAGCTCAACCATCTCGCCTACTAATTGAGCTCACTCGCCCAAAGAACTCAACCCAACGTTGCGGACTAACCACCGTAACAGGGGACCTGACAACCCCAAAAACACAAGGGAGTGATAGGATGATTCGCTATTCACAATAATGCACCCTTGGTTACATGGCCGTCGCTGACACCGCTTCGAAAGACACACCCTCAGTCGCTTTGCCAGGTTTAGGCAGAGCATTGATGTCTGCTGGCAAACTTGCCCAAAAAGCAGCGGAAGAAATTTACCAAAAGTCACAAAATAATCGCACTAGTTTTATTGCAGAGCTGACTGGCTCAGGTGTGGTATCAGCGGCCGATCTGGCGCATACGGTATCTGCTGTTTTCGGAGCGCCGCTACTCGATTTGGACGCCATTGATCCGCAAAGACTACCGAAGGATTTGCTGGACGCCAAGATTTGTCAGTCTTACAAAGTCCTGGTGCTGAGCAAGCGCAGCAATCGCCTGATTGTTGCCACAGCAGATCCCACAGACCAGGAAGCCGCAGAAAAAATCAAATTCACCACCCAGCTGGGTGTTGATTGGATTATTGCTGAGTATGACAAACTCAACCGGCTCGTGGACTCAAGTACCAAGTCTGCTAATGAGTCTATGGAGACCATGGCCGGAGGTGACTTCGAGTTTGATGAATCCGTTACTGAAGAGGTGCCAGAGGCTATTGACGCCGGCGCCAATGAAGTAGAAGACGCGCCGGTCGTTAAATTCCTGCATAAAATGCTGCTCGATGCGTTCAATATGCGCGCATCCGACTTGCATTTTGAGCCATACGAGCACCAGTACCGAGTCCGCTTTCGCATCGATGGTGAATTGCGGGAAATTGCATCCCCCCCGATAGCCATCAAAGATAAGCTCGCCTCTCGAATAAAGGTCATCTCCAGGCTAGACATTTCTGAAAAACGGATTCCGCAAGATGGCCGTATGAAGCTCAAAGTGGGGCCTGACCGAGTCATTGACTTCCGTGTCAGCACATTGCCCACTCTGTTTGGCGAAAAAATAGTTATACGTATTCTTGACCCCAGCAGTGCCAAGCTGGGTATCGATGCCCTGGGCTATGAACCGGAGGAGAAAGAGCGCCTGCTGAACGCCATCGGCAGGCCCTACGGCATGATTTTGGTTACAGGCCCTACGGGCTCAGGCAAAACTGTTTCCCTTTACACCTGCCTGAACCTGCTGAACAAGCCTGGTGTCAATATTGCTACCGCAGAAGACCCTTCTGAAATCAATTTACCAGGAGTCAATCAGGTCAATGTCAATGAGAAAGCTGGCTTGACTTTCGCAGTCGCACTGAAGTCTTTTCTTCGCCAGGATCCAGACATTATTATGGTGGGGGAAATCCGAGATTTGGAAACCGCAGATATCTCCATCAAAGCGGCTCAGACTGGGCATTTGGTTTTATCTACACTGCACACCAACGATGCGCCCACTACTTTGACGCGGATGCGCAACATGGGCATTGCCCCATTCAATATTGCATCCAGCGTCATTCTCATTACGGCACAACGTTTGGCCAGGCGTCTTTGCCCTGCCTGCAAAGCTCCAGCAGATATTCCTCATGAAGCCTTGCTGGAGGCTGGATATAAAGAGGAAGAAATAGATGGCACATGGGTTACCTACCGGCCGGTCGGTTGCTCAGCCTGCAACAACGGCTACAAAGGTCGCGTTGGTATTTATCAGGTAATGCCTGTTTCGGAAGAGATCCAGCGCATCATTTTGCGTGATGGCAGCGCCCTGGAAATTGCAGAGCAAGCTCGTGCGGAGGGGGTTCGCTCACTGCGGGAATCTGGCCTTTATAAAGCCAAGTTAGGCTTGACTTCACTCGAAGAAGTACTTGCCGTTACCAATGAATAATGAATTAAACAATTAGGGAAAAGCATGGCAACTGCAGCGTCAAGGGACATTAAGGAATATGTCTTTGAGTGGGAAGGCAAAGATCGTGCAGGCAAAGTCGTGCGCGGCGAAATTCGCGCGGTAGGAGAAAATCAGGTCCAAGCAACGCTTCGCCGCCAAGGGGTGCTGCCTACCAAAATCAAGAAGCGCCGTACAAAATCTGGCAAAAAGATCAAGCCTAAGGATATAGCCTTGTTTACGCGCCAGCTGGCAACAATGATGAAGGCTGGCGTTCCCCTGCTACAGTCGTTCGATATCGTTGGCCGAGGCAACACCAATGCCAGCGTGACCAAACTTCTTAATGATATCCGTGCCGATGTAGAGACAGGAACTTCACTGAACACAGCGTTCCGCAAGCATCCCATGTACTTCGACAGCCTGTACTGCAATTTGGTCGAAGCAGGGGAAGCTGCGGGTATCTTGGAGGCATTGCTGGACAGACTGGCAACCTACATGGAGAAAACCGAGGCGATCAAGTCCAAGATCAAATCAGCTCTGATGTATCCCATTTCCGTGATCATCGTCGCTTTTGTGGTGGTGACTGTGATTATGATTTTTGTGATTCCTGCCTTTAAGGAGGTATTCACATCATTTGGGGCAGACTTACCTGCACCGACACTTTTCGTGATGGGTATCAGCGAAGTTTTCGTGAAGTGGTGGTGGCTGATATTCACCATCATTGGCGGTGGATTTTATTTCTTTTTCCAAGCCTGGAAACGCAGCGAGAAGATGCAGCAATTCATGGACAGATTTCTCCTGAAGATGCCCATCTTTGGAGCGTTGATTGATAAATCCTGTGTTGCGCGGTGGACCCGAACCTTGGCCACGATGTTTGCGGCCGGTGTGCCCCTGGTTGAAGCGCTGGACTCTGTAGGAGGCGCCTCGGGCAACTCAGTTTACTCCACGGCCACAGAGAAAATCCAGCAGGAGGTTTCCACAGGTACGAGCCTCACCGTGGCTATGGACAACGCGAAGATTTTCCCGTCCATGGTGATTCAGATGTGCGCCATCGGTGAGGAATCGGGTTCTATTGACCACATGCTGGGCAAAGCTGCCGACTTCTATGAGGCTGAGGTGGATGAAATGGTTGCCGGGCTCTCGAGCCTGATGGAGCCCATCATCATCGTGTTCCTGGGTACCTTGATTGGGGGGATTGTGGTTTCCATGTACCTGCCTATCTTCAAGCTGGGCCAGGTGGTTTGATGGATGCGGAGTTGGCATCTGCTGTCACTTTGGCAGCAGTCATGGGGCTGCTAATCGGAAGCTTTTTGAATGTCGTGATTCACAGGCTACCCAAGATGATGGAGAGGCAGTGGGCATTGGAGGCTGCCGCCTTTCAGGCAGAGCAAAGCGGTGCAGACATTGGCATTGAAGCGGCAAAGCCCCAAGACACGTTCAATCTGATGGTGCCGCGATCTCGATGCCCCTCCTGTGGGCATCTGATCACCTGGTATGAAAACATTCCGGTAATCAGCTATCTCTTTCTACGAGGAAAATGTGCGGGTTGCCGCACACCTATCAGCCCCCGCTATCCAGCGGTAGAGCTGGCCACAGGAGCTCTTTTTTTCTTCTGTATTCAGCACTGGGGGGCCAATCCGGCGGGTGTGGCTTGGTGCGCGTTCTCAGCGGTGCTGATTACATTGGCATTTATCGACTGGGACACCACCCTGCTACCCGACGATCTGACTCTGCCACTGCTGTGGGGAGGGCTGCTGGCATCAGCCATGCAATGGACTCAGGTTCCCCTGCAGTCTGCGGTGTTTGGGGCCATTGCGGGGTACATGTCCTTGTGGCTGGTGTACTGGGCTTTCAAGCTGGCCACAGGCAAGGAGGGCATGGGCTATGGCGACTTCAAGCTCTTTGCGGCACTCGGTGCATGGTTCGGCTGGGAAGCTTTGGTGCCCATCATTCTGATGTCCTCAGTGATCGGTGCCATCGTAGGTATTGCGCTGAAAATTTTCAGCAACCTGCGTGAAGGAGGCTACGTACCGTTTGGTCCGTTTCTCGCGGGTGCGGGGTTCACCGCCATGGTGTTTGGACCCAAGGCTATTCTTGACACCGTGCTGCGAGCCTTCGGTTTGTGAAGGTGTGTATGTCCAGGAGCGCACAGCACATTGGGCTGACGGGTGGCATCGGTAGTGGCAAGACGACATTTGCCTCGCTACTGCAGGCGCAAGGCGCAGCCCTCATCGACTCAGACCAGATAGCCCGTGAGGTGGCGGCTCCCGGCGGGGCCGCGATTCCCGCCATCCGGCAAGCTTTTGGAGGAGCCTACATCGACAGCCAAGGCGGGCTGGACAGAGTCCGCATGCGGCAACTGGTCTACGAACACCCCGAAGCGCGGACACGTCTGGAGTCGATCATCCACCCACTCGTCAACGCGGGCAGCCAACAGCAAGCCCTGGCAGCAGAGGCAAGCGGGCATAAAGTCATAGTCTTTGATGTACCACTGCTCGTGGAGTCCCGCAGATGGGCCCAACGCCTCAATGCAGTGATTGTTCTGGATTGCGCTCCCGAAACCCAGATACGCCGCGTCATGGCACGCAGTGGCCTCGAAAGGGCTGCGGTGGAAGCGATCATGAAGGCGCAGGCGACGCGAGAGGAGCGGCGGCAGTCCGCAGATATCGTGATTCACAATGGTGACGATTGTGAGCTGCGTACATTGGAACTTCTGGCACAGGAAACCGCCGCTCTCTTCGGGCTATGATGTGCGGCAATGCCTAGAAGCACCGGCCAGCCTGTTCTTCACCACCATTGGCGCATGGCCTTATTTCAAGCGCCCAGGAACCTGCCAGCGTGATCCTCTACGAATACCCCTTTAACGAGCGGCTCAGAACCTATCTGCGGCTGGAACAGCTGTTTAGACGGCTAGGGGAGCTGATTCCACGCTCCCACCCTCTGGACCATCACTTCGCCATTGTCACGATCTTTGAAATCATGGACGTGGCGGCCAGAGCCGACCTCAAGTCCGACGTTCTGAAAGACATCGAGAAGCACAAGCATCAGCTGGATGGCTATCGGGGCAATCCATCCATTTCAGAGGCTGCGCTGGATGCCGTCATCGCGCAGCTGGATCGCTGCTTTACGGCGCTGAACCAGCAATCCGGCAAGGCAGGGCATGCACTGACGGAGAACGAATGGCTGATGAGCATTCGCAGCCGCGTTGGCATACCCGGGGGCACCTGCGGCTTTGATTTGCCTGCTTACTATGCATGGCAGCACCGTGAAGCGTCGGTTCGGCAAGACGCCTTGCAGCAATGGGCATCCACCCTGGCCCCTTTGGCAGAAGCCATTTATGTGCTGCTAAAGCTGCTGCGCGATTCGGGTGTCCCGCAGAAGGTGGCCGCGACACGGGGGCAGTTCCAGCAAAACTTGCCTGCAGGTCGTACCTTCCAGCTGTTGCGCCTGCGCATTGACCCGGCCCTGGGTCTGATTCCTGAAATCAGCGGAAACCGGTTGATTGTTTCCGTACGCCTGATGAAACAGGAAGCGGACGGAAGGCTGCACGCCTGCACGGACGACGCGGCATTTGAGCTGACACTCTGCGCCTGACAAGGGCTCGTTTCGGGTTGAAAAAGTCGACACGCGCCGCATCTCATCCCACCATGCAACCAGCAAAGCCACGCACCGTTCCCTGTCCCACCTGCGGTGGGGAAAGTCTGTTCAGCCCCCAAAACCGATTTCGCCCCTTCTGCAGCGAACGCTGCAAGCAAATTGATCTGGGCGCATGGGCCAACGAAGATTTCCGCATGCCCGCCGAAGCCCCACCCATGGATGCGCAGTACGGAGATCCCAGGGTCGAGCATTGATGTACTGACCGCTGACAACCCAGCGCATTGAACATAAAAAAAGAGCTTGCAGCGCTTATAGATAAAGCGCTGCAAGCTCTTATTTCTATAGCAAATCAGCTGTTTCTTTCCTGCTCCAGCCAGTCGAGCACGGGATACGCTCCGGGCAACACAGGCTCTACCGTCAGCGGAAACTGCTGCCAAGCCATCGCCTGCCCCTCGCGCATTTCAAACTCGCCCGACCATTGCCACACCTTGCACCAATGCAGGCGAACCAAGGCGTGGGGGTAGTCGTGCTCCGTCACCTTCCAGACTTCTGCAGGGCCAATCGTGACGCCCAGTTCTTCTTCCAGCTCACGGCGCAGGGCCTGCTCCACCGTTTCGCCGGCTTCCAGCTTGCCGCCCGGAAATTCCCAATAGCCCGCATAAGGCTTGCCGGGCGGGCGGGTGGACAGAAGCATGGCCCCATCGGCACGCAGCAGGATGCCGACCGCAACCTCGGTGTGCTTGCGCGGCTCACGTTGTGCAGGTTGCACGCCAGTGGATTCAGCTGCCATGGCGCCCCGCATAGTCACGCGCAAACTGATAGGCCACCCGGCCGCTGCGCGAGCCCCGCTCCAGCGCCCACACCAACGCCTCCGGACGGGCTGCTTCCACAGCGCTGGCAGGCACGCCCAGCGATGACAGCCATTGCGCCACGATCGTGAGGTATTCATCCTGGCTGAAGGGGTAGAAGCTCACCCACAGTCCAAAACGCTCAGACAGAGAAATCTTCTCCTCCACCACCTCGCCCGGGTGCACCTCTCCATCCTCCGTATGGGTGTACGTGAGGTTCTCGGACATGTACTCCGGCAGAAGGTGGCGGCGGTTGCTGGTGGCGTAGATGAGCACATTGGGCGTGGCAGCAGCCACCGAACCATCCAGGATGGATTTCAGGGCCTTGTAGCCAGGCTCTCCGTCCTCAAAGCTCAGGTCATCGCAAAAAACGATGAATTTCTCAGGGCGGTCGGACACCACATCCACGATATCGGGCAGATCGGTGAGGTCGGCCTTGTCTACTTCGATCAGGCGCAAGCCCTGGGCCGCGTAAGCATTCAGGCACGCCTTGATCAGGGAAGACTTGCCCGTGCCGCGGGCACCCGTCAGCAGCACGTTGTTGGCGGTCTTGCCTTCTACAAACTGCTGCGTGTTGCGCTGGATCTTTTCCTTCTGGCCATCGATTTCCTTCAGGTCTTCCAACTTCATTGCAGCCACGTGGCGCACAGGCTCCAGCGTGCCATGGCCACTGCTGCGCTTGCGGTAGCGCCATGCAATGGCCTGCGACCAGTCGGGTGCCCCCAGGGGCTGCGGCAGCACAGACTCAATGCGGCCAATGAGCTGCTCGGCTCGCTCCATCAGCCGTTCAAATTTTTCATTCATTTTGGCTTCCAGCGCTTACTGAATAAGCGCAAACAGCTATCAAATCAGGAGCGATAATCCGCGTTGATGGTCACGTAGTCATGGCTGAAGTCGCAAGTCCACACTGTGTCAGCAGCTGCGCCGCGCCCCAGCACCACGCGCACGGTGATTTCGCTTTGCTTCATCACACGCTGGCCATCCTCTTCGCGATATGCCGGGTTGCGGCCGCCCTTCACTGCCACATGCACGTCGTCCAGGTACAGGTCGATCTGCGTCTGGTCCAGGTCTGCAATGCCTGCGTAGCCCACCGCCGCGAGAATGCGGCCGAGGTTTGGGTCGCTGGCGTAGAAGGCGGTTTTGACCAGGGGCGAATGTGCAATGGCGTACGCCACCTGGCGGCACTCCTCGCCCGTCTTCCCCCCTTCAACCCGGATGGTGATGAATTTGGTAGCACCTTCGCCATCGCGCACGATGGCCTGGGCCAGCTTCTGGGCTACTTGCAGCATGGCGGCGTACAAGGCCTGCCCTTCGGGCGAATCCAGCGAGGTGATGGGCGCATGGCTAGCCTTGTTGGTGGCAACCACGACAAACGAATCGTTGGTGGAGGTATCCCCATCGATCGTGACCCGGTTGAACGAACCTTCAGCCAGATTCTTCGCCAGCTGCTGCATCACCGCAGGGGCCACGCAAGCATCTGTCGCCAAAAAGCCCAGCATGGTGGCCATGTTGGGGCGGATCATGCCTGCCCCCTTGCTGATACCGGTGATGGACACTACCGCATCGCCCACCTTGGCCTGCTGACTGAAAGCCTTGGGCAGCGTATCCGTCGTCATGATGCCTTCGGCAGCACGCGCCCAGTGGGCGGGCTGGGCATCGGCAATGGCGGCTGGCAAGGCTGCTTCAATGCGTTCCGTAGGCAGGGTTTCCATGATCACGCCGGTAGAGAACGGCAGCACTTGTTCAGGCGTGACATTCAACAGGCGCGCCAGTGCAGCGCAGGTAGAGCGCGCACGGGCCAGGCCATCCGCGCCCGTACCTGCGTTGGCGTTGCCCGTATTGATCACCATGGCGCGCACGCCTTGGCCTGCCGCCAGATGCTCGCGGCTGACTTGCACAGGAGCGGCGCAAAAACGGTTTTGCGTGAAGACGCCCGCCACGCTGGCCCCTTCATCCAGCAAGAACACGGTCACGTCCTTGCGGTTGGCCTTGCGCACCCCCGCCTCCGTGACACCAATACGAACGCCCGCAATCGGGTGCAGGTCAGCAGCCACGGGGGCAAGAAGATTCACTGGCATACAAAACTCTTTCTGGGAAAAATTTGCGGACGATTATGCGCAAAGAGAAGGCTTGCAAATGAAAACACGGGCCGCAGCCCGTGTGTCGTGTCGTCTGAAATCAGGCCAGCTTGCCGTGGCACTGCTTGTACTTTTTGCCACTGCCGCAGGGGCAGGGGTCGTTGCGCCCCACGCGCATGCCCTCAAAGCCCGAGTCGCCGGCCGCAGCACCAGCCACTTGGCCTTCTGCCGTAGTCTGCGCCTCGCCGGTTTCCGTGGGTGCAGTGTAGGTCACGTTGGTGATGCTCTCGGCACGGGCTTCCAGTTGCTGCGCAGCCTCGTCAAGCTGGGCTGGCGACTGAACCTGCACGGTCAGAAGGATGCGCGTCACTTCGTTCTTGACCTGATCGATCAGCTGGCGGAACAGCTCGAAAGCCTCGCGCTTGTATTCCTGCTTGGGCTGCTTCTGGGCATAACCACGCAGGTGGATGCCCTGGCGCAGATAGTCCAGCGCACTCAGGTGATCCCGCCAGTTCGAGTCAAAGCTCTGCAGCAAGACAGCGCGCTCAAACTGGGTGAAGTTCTCGCGGCCCACCAAGGCAACCTTGGCGTCGAAAGCAGCATGGGCCAGCTTGACGACACGCTCCAGAATGTCCTCGTCGGTGATGGACTCCGAGCCAGCGACCATTTCCTGCAGGGAAACGGCAATCTGCCACTCTTCGTTGAGCGCCTTCTCCAGCGCAGGCAAGTCCCACTGTTCCTCCACCGACTCTGCTGGCACATACTGGCGCACCAGATCGGTCATGCAGTCTTCGCGCATCGCGGCCAGCACATCCGACAGGTCAGTGGCATCCAGAATATCGTTGCGCTGCTGGTAGATGACCTTGCGCTGGTCATTTGCCACATCGTCGTATTCCAGCAGCTGCTTGCGGATGTCAAAGTTGCGAGCCTCCACCTTGCGCTGCGCAGATTCGATACTGCGAGTCACGATGCCAGCCTCGATCGCCTCACCGTCGGGCATCTTCAGGCGGTCCATGATGGCCTTGACCCGATCGCCCGCAAAAATGCGCATCAGCGAATCATCCAGACTCAGATAGAAGCGCGAAGAACCAGGGTCACCCTGACGACCGGAGCGACCACGCAACTGGTTGTCGATACGGCGTGACTCGTGGCGCTCGGTGGCAATGATGCGCAAACCACCCAGGGCCTTCACCTCTTCGTGGTCGGCCTTCCACTGGGCACGCAGTTGCTCAATCTGCGCATGGCGGGCAGCCTCGTCCAGAGACTCGTCCGCCTCGATGGCAGCCACCATCTTCTCGATATTGCCGCCCAGCACGATATCGGTACCACGACCGGCCATGTTGGTGGCGATGGTGATCATGCCCTTGCGACCCGCTTGGGCAACGATGTCGGCCTCGCGCGCATGCTGCTTGGCATTGAGCACCTGATGCGGCAAGCCTTCCTTGTTCAGGAGCTGGTCGATGATTTCAGAGTTTTCGATGGAGGTGGTCCCCACCAGCACTGGCTGACCACGCTCATGGCATTCACGGATGTCCTTGATGGCCGCCTCGTACTTTTCGCGCGTGGTCTTGTACACGCGGTCGAGCTGGTCGTCGCGCAGGCTTTGACGGTTGGGCGGAATGACCACGGTTTCGAGACCGTAGATTTCCTGAAATTCGTAGGCTTCCGTGTCTGCGGTACCCGTCATACCTGCCAGCTTGCTGTACAGGCGGAAGTAATTCTGGAACGTGATGGAGGCGAGTGTCTGGTTCTCGGCCTGGATGTTGACGCCTTCCTTGGCTTCCACAGCCTGATGCAAGCCCTCGCTCCAGCGGCGACCCGACATGAGGCGCCCCGTGAACTCGTCCACGATCACGATTTCACCGTTCTGCACCACATAGTGCTGGTCACGGTGGTAGAGATGCTGGGCACGCAAGGCTGCGTACAGGTGGTGCATCAACGTGATGTTGGCGGGGTCGTAGAGCGATGCGCCTTCCGCTATCAACCCTTGGCTGGCCAGGATGCGCTCGGCGGACTCGTGCCCCTGCTCGGTCAGGAAGACCTGATGGCTCTTCTCGTCGAGTGTGAAATCTCCGGGCTTGATGATGCCTTCGCCTGTACGCGGATCGGCCTCGCCCTCCTGGCGCACCAGCAGGGGCACCACCTTGTTCATGGCGATGTACAGCGCGGTGTGGTCCTCAGCCTGGCCGCTGATGATCAGAGGGGTACGGGCTTCGTCGATCAGGATCGAGTCCACCTCGTCAACGATGGCGTAGTTCAAGCCCCGCTGTACACGATCACCAGACTCGTAGACCATGTTGTCACGCAGGTAATCGAAGCCGTATTCGTTGTTCGTACCGTAAGTGATGTCTGACTGATAGGCTGCCTGCTTTTCCTCGCGCGGCATGTTAGGCAGGTTAATACCCACCGTGAGCCCGAGGAAGTTGTACAGACGCCCCATCCATTGGGCATCGCGACTGGCAAGGTAATCGTTGACCGTCACCACGTGTACGCCCTTGCCCGAAAGGGCATTGAGGTACACAGGCAGCGTGGCTGTCAGCGTCTTACCCTCGCCCGTGCGCATCTCGGAAATCTTGCCGTAGTGCAAGGCCATCCCCCCGAGCATCTGTACATCGAAGTGGCGCATCTTCATGATGCGCTTGGAGCCTTCGCGCACCACGGCAAAAGCCTCAGGCAGGATGGCATCCAGCGATTCGCCCTTGGCTACACGGTCTTTGAATTCCTGGGTCTTGGCACGCAACGCATCGTCGCTGAGCTTCTCGTAGTCGGGTTCCATCGCATTGATGCGAGCAACCACTTTGCGATATTGCTTGAGAAGCCGGTCATTGCGACTGCCGAAAATTTTGGTGAGAAAGTTGGTGGCCATGCGAACAAGACCGTTCGCTGCGCCTCATGCGCCGTCGAACGACCGAAATCCCTAATAAGAATTGAATGCATTTGGGTCCATCGCCTGGGAATGCAAGCACTCAGGCGAAGAACACCGGACGGAAGATTTTACCTGCCTGCAGCTGTGCGGCTTTGCTGAGCCACCACAGCACCTGCAGGTGTTGCTGCCGCAAGAGCATCTGCCTTGGCAGCGCCCGCGCTCAGAAACTTTTGCGGGTCTTGAAACACTCCCTGCACCAGCACCTCAAAGTGCAAGTGAGGCCCCGTGGATCGTCCCGTCGTACCCACCTCTGCGATCTTTTGCCCCCGCTTGACGAGGTCACCCTGTTTGACCAGCACTCGGGAGGCATGGGCGTAGCGAGTCACCAATTGATTGCCGTGGTCAACCTCTACCATATTGCCGTACGCGGGATGAAATTCAGATGCAATGACCACCCCCCCCGCAGCCGCAAGAATGGGGGTTCCCGTGTCGGCCTGAAAATCAAGCCCGGTATGCAATGCTGACTGGCCAGTAAAGGGGTCCAGACGCCAACCGAAGGCGGAACCCGCCGGGCGACCAGTGACAGGGGCATGGGTGGGAATCATCTTCTTTCGGATGTGCTGGTCGAACAGCCGCGACTCCATCACAGTCATCCAATCAACACGCTGTGCGGTGATCTTTTCCAGATCGTCCAGCGTGGCCTGCAACTCCTCGAGTGACAGATTGCGAGCGCCAACCAGGACTCCTCCGCGGCCATCCGATTTGGGAAGGTCCGCTGGGGACATTCCAGCAAGACCCATGACCCGATCCCCAAGCGACTCCAGCTGGACCATGCGAGCCTGCATCTCCCCCACACGCTTGGCCATGGCATCCAGGTTGGCGCGCATGAAACGATCTCGCTCGTCGAATTCATCCTTGACCACCAATTTGACCAATGCGCCAAACACAGGCCACCCTTCTCTCGCGCCTTTCAGGAATACCCAGTGGTACAAAAGCGCGGATCCAAGGAACATCACAACCAACAGCGAGGTGATCACCCCTACCAACCGCAAGCCTGACAGTCGTATGGAATGGGTACGGGCAGAACGAGCGTCCGTGATAATCAGTTGCACTAGGTTATCTCCATCCCCATCATGGCTTATTACTCGACCCGCAGGCACCAAGCCATCAGTTTGCAACAAGCCAGCGCCGAATCCCCCACACTGGCCAAACTTGCGGCATTGACCCAAGACTCCAGCCAAAGACTCAAGGCTATCGAGCCCCTCATCCCGCCGGGCTTGCGCGACACCATTCAAGCGGGCCCCATAGAAGGTACCAGCTGGTGCCTGCTGGTCAAAAGCAATTCCGCAGCAGCCAAGCTGCGCCAGCTTGTGCCAGCATTACTGGCACATCTACGAGTCAAGGGGTGGGAGATTAACTCGATTCGGCTGAAAGTTCAAACTAGCGTGTGTTGAACTACCGAATGAGAAGAATTTGGTGCCGGTTGTCGGAATCGAACTGACGACCTACCGCTTACAAGGCGGGTGCTCTACCAACTGAGCTAAACCGGCGAAGCCCGCATTCTATACCGAAAAATCGGGCCCCAGAGAAAAAACTGCTATTTCACGCGTTTTAGTGCCGGGCGACCGCCAGCACCAGAGGGTGGACGAGGCCCGACCCCCTCCCCGCCATCGGCATCGCTACCTGTCGACGGCACCAATTGCACCACGCGGTCATCACCACCTGATTCTGACGATTCCGAAGCGGTGGCAGACGCGGGCAGCGTATCAGACACCAATGAGGAAGGGCTGACCAGATTATCTGCAGGCGGCGGAAACGCCATGCCCTGCCCGTTCTCACGCGCATAGATAGCGATCACGCGCCCCACAGGCACCATGATGTCGCGCGGCTTTCCACCAAAGCGGGCTTTGAATTCAATGAAATCATTGCCCAACTGCAACGCACTTGTGGCGTCGTAGCTGATGTTCAAAACGATCTCGCCGTTTGACACGAACTCACGAGGAACCTGCACAGAATCATCTACCCGCACAGCAATGTAGGGCGTAAACCCATTGTCTGTGCACCATTCGTAAAGGGCACGGATCAGATAGGGGCGCGTGGAGGTCGATTCCTGAGCATTCATAGGCAAGAGCAGTCTCTCTGGTGAAAAGCTTGGGGAAAGGCGCTTACTTGCGCATTACCTTCTCGGACGGAGTGAGCGCCTCGATGTAAGCAGGGCGAGAGAAGATGCGCTCTGCATACTTCAGCAAGGGGGCAGCATTCTTGCTCAGTTCAATACCGTAGTAATCCAGACGCCACAGCAGCGGAGCGATGGCGACATCAAGCATGGAGAAATTGTCGCCCAACATGTACTTGTTCTTCAGGAACACGGGGGCCAGTTGTGTCAGGCGATCGCGGATGTGGGCACGCGCCTTTTCCAGAGCTTTCTCGTTGCCTTTGGTGGCACGGGACTCCAGCGTGTTGACGTGCACAAAGAGTTCTTTTTCAAAATTGAGCAGGAACAGACGCACGCGCGCACGATCAACCGGGTCACCGGGCATGAGCTGGGGGTGCGGGAAGCGCTCGTCAATGTATTCATTGATGATGTTCGACTCATAGAGGATGAGATCACGCTCCACCAGGATGGGAACCTGCCCATAGGGGTTCATCACACTGATGTCTTCTGGCTTGTTGTACAGATCCACATCGCGGATTTCAAAGTCCATGCCCTTCTCGAACAAGACGAAACGGCAGCGATGAGAAAAGGGGCAGGTCGTACCCGAATAAAGCACCATCATGGTGAGAGACTCCTAAAAATCAAAAGAGTGGGACACGCCAAAGCGCCCACTCTGTCAAAAAAATTCCGCGAGATTCCCAGACGGGAACCCGCGGAAGATCAGCGAATTATTTGACGTCTTTCCAGAAAGACGCATTCAGACGCCATGCGATGACGATGAAGATGCCGAGGAAAATCAGCACCAGCACGCCAACACGGATACGTGTGTTCTGGGCGGGCTCGGCCATCCACTGCATGTAGTTCACCAAGTCGCCCACCGCCTGATCGTACTGGACAGGAGTCAACTTGCCCGGTGTGACCTGTTCCCAACCTTTAAGGATATGGGTCTTTTGCCCGTGACTTTCATGTTCTTCAAAGATCGGGCGACGCTCGCCTTGCAGTTCCCACAGCACATGGGGCATACCCACGTTCGGGAACACCAGGTTGTTCCAACCGGTCAGCTTGGCGTCGTCCCGATAGTAAGTGCGCAGGTAGGTGTAGAGATAGTCCGCACCAGAACCTGCGGAGCTTGCACGCGAGCGGGCAATCACCGTCAGATCAGGAGGATTGGCACCAAACCAAGCCTTGGCCTGCTTCGGATCTATCGCAGACTTCATCGTCTCGCCCACCTTATCGGTGGTGAACAGCAGATTGTCCTTGATTTGCTGATCTGTCAGGCCAATGTCCTTCAAACGGTTGAACCGCATGAAGGCAGCCGAGTGGCAATTCAGACAGTAATTGACGAACAGCTTCGCGCCGTTTTGCAGGGAAGCCAGATCGTTGGTTTTGACAGGAGCCTTGTCCAGCGGAACACCGCCGCCAGAAGCGAATGCAGAACCAGCCACCAAGCCCAGCGCTGCCACCATCGTGAGAATCAGTTTCTTCATTGTTCTTATCTCCTGGTGTCAGTGAGCAACGTAGGTAACGCGATCAGGAACGGGCTTGGTCTCGCCCACACGGCTCCACCAAGGCATCAGCAGGAAAAAGCCGAAGTAGAACAGCGTACCGACCTGGGACACACGCTCACCCATGGGAGAAGGTGGCTGCACACCGAGGTAACCCAGAATCAGGAAGTTGATCACGAAAGCGCCATACAGGTACTTATGCCAGTCTGGGCGATATCGAATCGATTTGACGGGGCTGAAATCCAGCCATGGCAAGAAGAACAGGATGATGACCGCGCCACCCATCACCACAACGCCCCAGAACTTGGCATCAATCGCCAGCATGAGCGCAATGACAACCACAGCGGCACCTGCAATCACAGGCTTGAAGATCGCAGGCAGTTGAGCTTTGAAAATACCAAACAGAGCGCCCAAGCCAACGCAAGCGATCAGCGCGTACATCATTTCGCTGGTGATGGCACGCAGCATCGAATAGAAAGGCGTGAAGTACCAGACAGGGGCAATGTGCAGCGGCGTGACCAGCGGATCAGCCGGGATGAAGTTGTTGTACTCCAGGAAGTAGCCGCCAAACTCAGGCGCGAAGAACACCACTGCAGAGAACACCGTCAGGAACACCGAAACGCCAAAAATATCGTGCACGGTGTAGTAAGGATGGAAAGGAACGCCATCCAAAGGCTTGCCCTTCGCGTCGCGCGGAGCATTAGGGCCCTTGATTTCCACGCCATCTGGGTTGTTAGAGCCCACATCATGCAAGGCCAGCAAGTGAGCCACCACCAGGCCCAGCAGCACCAGCGGCACAGCAATCACGTGGAAGCTGAAAAAGCGGTTCAGCGTAGCGTCGCCCACCACAAAATCACCGCGGATCAGCAACGCCAGATCGGGACCAATGAATGGGATGGCTGCAAACAGGTTCACGATCACCTGCGCACCCCAGTACGACATCTGGCCCCAGGGAAGCAGGTAGCCCATGAAGGCTTCGGCCATCAGGCACAGGAAGATCGCGCAGCCAAAGATCCAGACCAGTTCGCGCGGTTTGCGGTACGAGCCGTAAATCAGGCCACGGAACATGTGCAGGTAAACCACCACAAAGAAGGCCGAGGCACCCGTGGAGTGCATGTAACGGATCAGCCATCCCCAAGGCACGTCGCGCATGATGTATTCCACCGAAGCGAACGCCAGGTTGGCGTCGGGCTTGTAGTGCATCACGAGGAAGATGCCGGTCACGATCTGGATCACCAGCACCAAGAGTGCCAGGGAACCGAAGATGTACCAGAAGTTGAAGTTTTTCGGAGCGTAGTACTCCGACATGTGCACGCGGTAGGCATCAAACGCCGTGGGAAACCGGTTTTCAAACCAGTTCGTCAGCTTGGCGGTGGCCGATGCGTTGGGGGAGATTTCCTTGAATTCAGCCATGTTGTGCTACCTCAAGCCTTCTTGTCTTCACCGATCAGCAGCCGCGAATCGGACAGGTACATGTGGGGCGGGATTTCCAGGTTGTCTGGCGCAGGCTTGTTTTTGAACACGCGGCCAGCGACGTCGAACGTGGAGCCGTGGCAGGCGCACAGGAAGCCGCCATTCCAGTCGTCCGGCAGCGAGGGCTGAGGGCCAGTCTGGAACTTGTCGCCCGGCGAGCAACCCAAGTGGGTGCAGATACCGACGCAAACGAGAATTTCGGGCTTGATGGAGCGGTGCTGATTCTTGGCGTACTCCGGGGTCGGATACGTCTTGCGATCAGACTTGGGATCGGCCACCTGAGGATCGGTTTTGGCCAGCGATGCCACCTGCTCCGGAGTGCGACGGAGAATCCAGACCGGCTTGCCCCGCCATTCAACGGTCAGTTTTTCACCGGGTTGCAAGGCAGAGATATCCACCTCTACCGCAGCGCCCGCTGCTTTGGCTTTTTCCGAAGGCTGAAAACTGCTGACGAAGGGCACGGCTACTGCCACCCCTCCCGCAGCACCAGCGCATCCGGACGCAATCAGCCACGTCCGTTTGCTGGTGTCGACTGGTGTGTCACTCATGGGGATCCTCGGTATACATCGCTATGTTGGGGTCAGCCGCGAATTGTAGCGGAGTGAAATCTCGTAACTACTAGGGAGAAGCGCGCGCAAAACGCCCCGATGACCGCTCTTAATGGTTAATACTGAGCCCGTGTTGCCCAGATAATGCGGTTTTCAAAGCACGCTGGACGAATTTGTCTGCCAATTCACAAAAAGGGAAGCAAACATGACATTCATCAAAGAATTTCGAGAATTCGCCATCAAGGGTAATGTGATCGATCTCGCAGTGGGTGTGATCATCGGCGGCGCGTTCGGAAAGATTGTGGATTCCGTGGTGGCCGACCTCATCATGCCGGTCGTCGGGCTGGTATTTGGCAAGCTGGATTTCTCGAATCTTTTCCTGGTTCTCGGTAATGTGCCACCAGGGACCGCCATGACTCTGGACGGATTGCGCAAAGCAGGTGTACCGGTGTTCGCCTACGGTAATTTCCTCACCGTCGCGGTGAATTTCATTATTCTGGCGTTCATCATTTTCATGATGATCAAACAAATCAACAGGCTCAAGCGCGAAACCACGGCAGCACCAGCACCCGCTGCGCCCGCTCCCACCCCGGAAGACATCGTGCTCCTGCGCGAGATCCGGGACAGCCTCAAGCGCTAAAAAAATAGTCGAGCGACAAGGGCCGCTGATGCCAAAATCAGCGGCTTGGTTCACCCAGCCAGCTGGCGCGCCATTCGCACGGCCTCGATCAGGCTCGAAGCATCTGCAACGCCTTTCCCGGCGATATCGAACGCAGTTCCGTGGTCTGGACTGGTGCGCACCAGCGGCAATCCCAGCGTCACGTTCACCCCCTTGTCGACACCGAGATACTTGACCGGGATCAATCCCTGGTCGTGGTACATAGCCACCACCACATCAAACTCACCGGGCCAATCCGAAGTGCTGCGGGCGCGCATGAACACCGTGTCCGGTGGCAACGGGCCATGCACATCCAGCCCTTGATCTCGCAGTTGCGCCACAGCAGGCGCAATGATTTCCAGCTCCTCGCGCCCGAACAATCCGCCCTCGCCCGCATGCGGGTTCAACCCGGCCACCGCGATGCGCGGACTGCGGCCCAAGCTGAGCTCAAGGGCTGCATGGGTGATCTGCACCGTCTGGACCACGTTGTCGAACGTGACGGCTGCAATGGCCTCGCGCAGCGAGACGTGGATGCTCACCAGCACCGTACGCAGCTCATCGCTGGCCAGCATCATGCGCACCGGCATGGCATCCATGCCCACACCTTGGTGCGCAGCAGCCTCCGCCTGAAGCAGTTCTGTGTGACCTGGATAGGCAATGCCGGCAGCTGCCAGCGCCTCCTTGTGCAGCGGGGCCGTCACTAGCCCCGCGATTTCACCTCGCAGTGCGGCCCGCGCAGCCCACTCCACGCAATCTGCCGCAGCGCGTCCGGCCTCTGCACTGATCTGACCCCAGGGCAGCGGGCCGGGCAAGCCGGGCAGAGGAAGCACCGGCAGGCAACGCGCAGGCATATCCAGAGCCTCAGATACAGACTCGATCACAGCGACGGGTAAATCCGGTTCGCCAGAGCGCCGGATGCACGCGGCCGCACGACGTAACGTTGCGACGTCTCCCACTGCAATGCAGCCACGCATGAGCGCGGGCACATCACGGAAGGCTTTGGCAATGATCTCTGGCCCGATACCGGCAGGATCACCCTGCGTCACCGCAAGCACAGGAGCGACAGGAGCCGTTGCGAAGGCCGGAAAAACAGTGGGAGCAAGGGAATTCAACTTGGCACACCTTTTATCGTGCAGCGCTTTAAAAATAAGCGCAATCAGCTATGTTTTTAATAGCAAATCAGGCGGGATTCTCGATCTCGATGAACTCGTGCTCCAGCTCCAGGGAATGCGCGACCTCGGAGGCCACAGCGGGAGCTCCATAACGCTCCGTAGCGTGGTGCCCCGCCGCGATGAAGGCAACCCCCATCTCGCGTGCAAGATGGGCCTGCGGTTCCGAGATTTCACCTGTCACGTACACATCCGCCCCGGCTGCGATGGCCGACTCGAAGTACCCCTGGGCACCGCCCGTGCACCAGGCCACCCGGGTCACTGGGCGCTGCAGGTTGCCGACCGCCGTCACGGTCCGACCCAGGGAGGAAGCCACATGGTCGGCCACCCCCTGCGCATGGGGGTACACCGCACTGCCAATGCAGCCCAGGGCCTGCTCACCAAACTGGCCGTCTGCCCGCCAGCCCAGCACGCGCCCCAACTGGGCGTTATTGCCCAGCTGCGGGTGAGCGTCCAGCGGGAGGTGGTAGGCAAAGAGGTTGATGTCGTGCGCCAGCAGCAGTTGCAGCCGCTGCTTCATCCAGCCGGTGATCCGCCCGTCCTGACCGCGCCAGAAAAGACCATGGTGCACAAAGATTGCATCGGCGCGGGCCGCAATGGCAGCCTCGATCAGCGCCTTGCTGGCCGTCACTCCGCTGACGATACGGGACACTTGCGCCCGCCCTTCTACCTGCAGGCCGTTGGGGCCGTAGTCCTTGAAACGCTCGGGTTGCAACAGACCATCAAAAGCCTGCAAAAGTTGCTGCCTGGATATGCTCATGGCTCCCATTGTCTCGCGGCTCCGCAGGCACCGAAGCAAAAAGCCCTCTGATTGGATTGTCTGGATTGTCCGAGCCCAAGCACCTGATCCAAGGGCTTGTAACCACGGCCACCGCACATGACGGACAATGACGGGCTGACCACGCACAAGGTGGTCAGTGATCACACCGCATGCATCTTTGCCTCTACCTACAGACACCATGAAGCGTATCTGGCTGTTGTTCTCACAAGCCGTCACCGTTTTTGTTGCAGCGTACTTTGTCGTCGCCACCCTCCAGCCAGACTGGGTGCGCCGCGGCACCATGCGCTCGGGTGCCGGAATCTCCCTGCTGGAAGCACCACCATCACCCGCAGGCCAGCCCGCCCCCGGCAGCTTCAGCGCGGCGGCGCGCAAGGCCTCACCCGCAGTGGTCAGCATCAACACCAGCAAGGCAGTTCGCCACCCGCGCAGCAACGATCCCTGGTTCCAGTTCTTCTTTGGCGATCAGGCACCGCAAGCCCAGACAGGCCTGGGCAGCGGGGTCATCGTGAGCCCCGAGGGCTACATCCTGACCAACAACCACGTGGTCGAGGGCGCAGACGAAATCGAAGTCACACTGACTGACAGCCGCCGCACCCGCGCCTCGGTAATCGGCACCGACCCGGACACCGATCTGGCCATCCTGAAAATCACGCTGGACAAGCTGCCTGTCATCACCCTCGGCAATTCGGACGCGCTTTCAGTGGGCGATCAGGTTCTGGCCATTGGCAACCCCTTCGGCGTGGGGCAAACCGTCACCAACGGCATCGTCAGCGCCTTGGGGCGCAGCCAGCTGGGTATCAACACCTTTGAGAACTTCATCCAGACCGATGCCGCCATCAACCCCGGCAACTCCGGCGGCGCGCTGGTGGACATTTACGGCAACCTGATGGGCATCAACACCGCCATCTATTCCCGATCGGGGGGCAGCATGGGCATTGGCTTTGCCATTCCCGTTTCCACAGCCCGTCTAGTGCTCGACGGTATCGTCAAGGACGGTCAGGTCACCCGCGGCTGGATTGGCGTTGAGCCCAACGAGTTGTCTCCGGAACTTGCAGAAACCTTCGGCGTCAAGGCCACAGAAGGGGTCATCATCACCGGCGTCCTGCAGGATGGTCCTGCAGCGCAGGCAGGCATGCGGCCGGGTGACGTGATCCTGAAAGTGGATGACAAGCCGGTGACCAATGTGTCCGAACTGCTCACGGCCGTGGCCGCCCTCAAGCCCGGCACAGCCTCCACCTTCGAGGTGCAACGCACCGATCGCAAGCTGGAACTGAGCATCAACCCCGGTCTGCGCCCCCGCCCCCAGCGCAACGTGCGGCGGTAACGGCAAGCGCATGAGGCGTTGGTTGCTGCCGACGCACAAGTCGATCACAGGCCGCTATTGATTTAATAGCTGCTTACGCTTTCCTGGTAAGCGCTAGAACGACTTTTCGCGCATACACGAACGGCGTTAGCGGGATATGCGCAGGTAGCAGCGCTCCCCCAAGGCAACGTCAGATCGGGGCGCTGGCGGCGGCGTGCGAATCCGATACGCCACCGGCCTCCCCCACCGCCTGCACATGCGGCGCACTTCACAAAGAAAAAAGCGGCACAGGCCAAGCCAGTGCCGCTGTAACCCTTGTAAATCGCAAGGTCAGGATGATGAGGCAGTCTGCTCGTCCGCGCTGTCGTCTGGAGCGCGAGTGTGCTTGATAAACACTTGAGCCGCCCAGATGCCGATTTCATAGAGCAAACACATGGGAACAGCCAAGGCCAGCTGCGAAACCACGTCTGGCGGAGTGACCACCGCGGCGATCACAAAAGCGATCACGATGAAATAGCCGCGGAAGCTCTTGAGTTTTTCCACACTCACCACGCCCATGCGGGCCAGCACCACCACGGCGATAGGCACCTCAAAGGCCATGCCAAAGGCCAGGAACATGGACAGCACAAAGCTCAGATACGCCTCGATGTCGGGCGCGGCCGTGATGCTCTTGGGCGCGAAGCTCTGGATAAAGGCAAACACCTGCCCAAACACAAAGAAGTAGCAGAACGCCACCCCGATGAAAAAGAGCACCGTGCTGGAAATCACCAGCGGCAGCACCAGCTTCTTCTCATGGGAATACAAGCCCGGGGCCACAAACGCCCAAACCTGCCACAGCACAAAAGGCAAGGCCAGCAAAAATGCCGACATCAGCAAGATCTTGAGCGGCACCATGAAGGGCGAGATCACCGAGGTCGCAATCAGCGTGGCCCCCTTGGGCAGATGGGCCACCAGGGGTGCTGCCAGAAAGTCGTACAGCGGGCCAGGCCCAGGGAAGAAGAACAGAAAGGCCGCAGCCACGGCAATCGCAATGATGGCCTTGACCAGACGGTCGCGCAGTTCCATCAAGTGCTGGACAAACGGCTGCTCGGTGCCTGCGAGTTCGTCTTCGGGGGAAGGGGTTTCGGACATGGTGGGGAGGTAAAGGGCGTCAGCGCCGCCCGTACGGCAGGCAGAGGGCCGTGTCAGTGGAATTTCTTGGGCCGAAAACGCGCGACCCGGGCCGCACCCGATTGGGCCTTGGTACGCACGCCAGCACGGGCCTTGTACCACTGGGGCGTGGCCCCACGCTTGAGTCGCCAGTTCTTGCCTGGGTGCTTGTAGGCAGGCACTACGGAAGACTCGGTCGCACTGGTGTAGGTATCGTCCGCAAGGCTGGTGGCCTGTGCCCAGTCTTTTTCGAATTCGCTGGCGCTGGTCTGGATGGACTGGTGGACATCGCGCGCGGCGTTCTCCACCGTGTCTTTCATCTTGCGCAGCTCATCCAGCTCCATCGACCGATTGACCTCAGCCTTCACATCCGCCACGTAACGCTGGGCCTTGCCCAGCAGGGTGCCTACGGTGCGCGCCACGCGGGGCAGCTTCTCGGGGCCGATGACGATCAACGCCACCGCCCCGATCAGCGCCATTTTGGACAGGCCAATATCAATCATGGATCAGTGTTCGCTCAAGCGCTCAACTCTTTTGCTTGGCTTCCACGTCGATGGTGGTCTTGTCAGTGGCCTGGCTGTTGGCAACTTGACCAGCAGGCGGTGTGTTGGAGGCGGGAGCATCGCTGGAACCGTCTCGCATTCCGTCCTTGAAGCCCTTGACGGCGCTGCCCAGGTCAGAACCCATGTTCTTGAGCTTCTTGGTGCCGAAGACCATGACGACGATCAACAGCACGATCAGCCAGTGCCAGATGGAAAAGGAACCCATGGAATTTCTCCTAACGAATTGCAACCATTTTAGACGCCCGATGTAACCCTGATATGAAGGGCGGGCGTCAAAGCCCTTCAGCCTTTGAGCCAGGGCCGCGGGCCACCCATCACATGGATGTGAAGATGGTGGATTTCCTGCCCACCTTCAACCCCCGTGTTGGTCACGATGCGGAAACCACCGTCCGGATAAGGATTGCATCCTTGCTCCAGAGCCAAACGTGGCGCCAGCGCCATCATGCGCCCGAGCAGCCCGGCATGCTCAGGGGTAACCTGCGCCATCGAAGGGATATGGGCCTTGGGGACCATCAGAAAGTGCACCGGAGCCCAAGGGTTGATGTCATGAAACGCAAAGATTTCTTCGTCTTCGTACACCTTGCGGGAGGGAATCTGGCCCGCAATGATCTTGCAGAAAATGCAGTTGGGATCGTGCATGGTGATGAAATGAAACGGGGATAGTTGTGGGAAGGATGATTTAACGGGCTCAGACGTGCGGAAAATCAGCGCATGCCGCACAACGCAGCGTCATGCCCCACGTCAGAAAAACAAGACCGAAGAACCACAGAACGGTCTGCCATGAACGCCTCAGGCATTGTCTGCGATGTGAATGGTAGGCCGCACCCCGACTGCATTGCGATGCGCTGCCAGCCACTGCGCGCCCTGCTCGCGCCCCAGAGCAAACAGCTTGCGCACGAAGGACAGATCGGCCCGCGTCTTGCTGTCTGAGCCAAAGGGAGCCAGCACGGCCCCTCCATCAATGCGGTGCATGCGCACGCTCTTGTAGCGCCGCTCATCCAGCTTGCCTTCCGCAAGAAGGCGGCGCACAAACTCAATGGCCCGCAGCTCGGCCAGCAGACTGGCGTTGAAGGTGACTTCGTTCATGCGCTCCATGATTTCAGGCACCGATTCAGGCAGCGCATGGTGTTCAATGGGGTTGATCTGCACCAACAGGATGTCAGAGGTATCGGTCTGGTAGATCAGGGGATGCAAGGCCGGGTTACCCGAGTAGCCTCCGTCCCAGTACCGCTCGCCCTCAATCTCAACTGCCTTGAACAGCAGCGGCAGGCAGGCCGAGGCCATGACCGCGTCCGCACTCAGGCGTGGGCCAGAAAAGATTTCGCCCCGCCCCGTGCGCACGTTGGTGGCGCACACGAACACCTTGGGCAGTGTGGCAGAAGGTACCGAGCGGGCCTTGCACAGCAGTTCAAAGTCCACCTCACGCTCCAGCAGGCTGCGCAGAGGGTTGATGTCCAGGGGATTGGTCTGGTAGGGAGAAAGCCACTGGCTCATCATGCCGAAAAACGGATTGGCCGCAGCCAACGGAGCCCCCCACATCAAGCTGCCCAGGGTGCCTACCCCTTCCCACAGGCGGGTAAGCGTTTCACGGGCTAAGGCGCATCCAGCGGCATGGGCGTCCAACGGGTCGTGATGCTGTTGTGCCGCCTGGGCGAACCCATGGGCCACAGCCACCGCGTTCATGGCCCCCGCGCTGGTGCCGCTGATACCTTCGAAGGCCCACTGGCCATCCTCCAGCAGAGCGTCCAGCACACCCCACGTCAACGCGCCGTGAGAGCCACCGCCCTGCAGGGCCAGATTCAACCTCACCAGAGCCTTCACAGCATCAGGCCTGTATGGGCTGGCTCTTGTTCATAGAAACCATGCCGCGCACGATGCGGTAAAGGAACCACAAGGAGATGAGCCCCCAGGCTATCCAGCCGGGGAGGATCAGTATCCACAACGGTGCCGTGAGCACATACAGCACACCTGCCCAGATCACCGTGCGGATGCGCCACGAAAAATGGCTGGCTTGCCATGTTCCCTCGGCATCGCTCTTCTTGACCAGATCGATGATCAGCGCCACGACCAGCAAAACCGCCCCAGGCTGAGCCCCGGGCATCACCGCTCCCACGGCCACGATCAGATGCAGCAGGTAGCTGACCCAGCCGATCGCCTTCAGGTCTTCGGCCTTCTGGGAGGAGGTCTCGATATCGGTGAAGTCGTCGGCCATGGGGGTTCAGCCTTTCTCTTCGGCAGCACGGGCTGCCACTTTGCGCAGAGCTTTTTCCTCAATGCCGCTGGTGCCTTCGCGGCGGGCCAGCTCGGCCACCACATCTGCAGGGCTCAAGCCGTAATGGGCCAAAGCGATCATGGAGTGGAACCAGAGGTCAGCCACCTCGTACACAACCTTGGAGGCATCGCCCCCGTGGTCCACGTCCTTGGCTGCCATGACAACCTCAGTGGCCTCTTCTCCAATTTTTTTCAGGAAAGCATCAGGCCCCTTGTGCAAGAGGCGTGAGACGTAGCTTTTTTCCGGATCGCCACCGTTGGCAGGCTTGCGGCTCTCAATCACCGCGGCAAGGCGGCTGAGCGCATCCTGCAAATCGGCGGCTGGGGTGGTATTGGAACTCATGGGCTTATTTGTAGATGGATTCGGGATCTTTCAAGACCGGATCCACGGCCTTCCAGGCTCCATCCTTGAGCACACTGAAGAAGCAGCTGTGGCGGCCCGTGTGGCACGCGATACCGGGCTCATGCCCTTGCTGGGTGACCTTGAGCAGAACCACGTCGTTGTCACAGTCCAGGCGGATCTCGTGCACGGTCTGTACATGACCGGATTCCTCGCCCTTGAACCACAGCTTCTTGCGCGAGCGGCTGAAATACACCGCACGCCCCAGCTCAGCAGTCTTTGCCAAGGCCTCGCGGTTCATCCAGGCAAACATCAGCACGTCGCCCGTGCCCTGCTCTTGCGCAATGACCGGCACCAGGCCCTGGTCATCCCATTTCACTTCGTTGAGCCAATTCATGGGCGGATTGTCGATGATTTGTGTGGGACGGCCGGAGTGGCTGCAGAGTATTTGATCATTTTGGCGTCCAGCGCTTTCTATATCAGCACAGGCAGCTATTCAATTAATAGCAAATAGACGATTACAGCCGAACAGGAATCCCCCGCTCGGCCATGCGCTGCTTGGCCTGCCCCACGGTGTATTCACCATAGTGGAAGATGCTGGCGGCCAGCACCGCATCGGCACCGCCCTGCTGCACGCCGTCGGCCAGATGGTCAAGGTTGCCCACGCCGCCCGAGGCAATCACGGGCACGCTGACGGCGTCACTCACTGCGCGCGTCAAGGCCAGATCGAAGCCAGATTTGGTGCCGTCGCGGTCCATGCTAGTCAACAGGATTTCGCCAGCACCGCGCTGGGCCATCTCCTTGGCCCACGCCAGCGCGTCGAGCCCAGTGTTTTTGCGGCCACCGTGGCTGTACACATCCCAGCCAGGGCCCACGGGCTGGCCACTTGCGTCCAGGCGCAGTTCGTCCTCAGCGGAGCGGCGCTTGGCGTCAATCGCCACCACGATGCACTGCGCGCCGTACTTAGCAGAAGCGGCACTGATGACCTCAGGGTTGGCAATGGCAGCCGAGTTGAAACTGGTCTTGTCCGCACCGGCATTGAGCAGACGGCGCACGTCTTCCACCGTGCGAACACCGCCCCCCACGGTGAGCGGAATGAACACCTGACTGGCCACCGCTTCGATGATGTGCAGGATCAGGTCACGGCCGTCACTGGTCGCGGTGATGTCGAGGAACGTGAGCTCGTCCGCCCCCTGGGCGTTATAGCGGGCCGCAATTTCCACTGGGTCGCCCGCATCGCGCAGTTCAACAAAATTGACGCCTTTGACCACACGGCCACCGGTGACGTCGAGACAGGGAATGATGCGTTTGGCGAGCATGGCGCAAAAGGGGTAACGAGTGAGAAGTGAGGGCAAAACAGCGGCACAGCCAGCACACATGCGAACCCGTCAGAACACTGCGGAGTGCACATGCCATGCTGCAATGCGGCAAGGACTCCAAGATACCACGCCCGGCAGGGTGGGCAGACACAACGCAGGGCATGACGCGCACGGCGCGTCAATTCAGAGCCGGGCTCAGTCTTGCAACATGCGGGCTACGCCGTCCTGCCACCGCCAGGCGTCCTGGCACATCGCGTCCAGCCCGCGGTGCGCGCGCCACCCCAGCAGTTGCGCGGCCAGTGCAGGATCGGCCCAGCACTGCGCCACATCCCCAGGGCGGCGAGCCACCACTTTGTAGGGCACCGCTCTGCCGCTGGCCCGCTCGAAGGCATGCACCATGTCCAGCACCGACAGCGGCTGCCCGGTGCCGAGGTTGACCGTCAGCAGCCCCGGGTGCTTGCGCAGATATTCCAGCGCCGCCACATGCCCCTGGGCCAGATCACACACGTGGATGTAATCGCGCACCCCCGTGCCATCGGGCGTGGGATAGTCGCCGCCATACACGCTCAGGCACTCACGCTGCCCCACGGCCACCTGGGCCACGTAAGGCAGCAGGTTGTTGGGCACATCCTGGGGGTCTTCGCCGATCAGGCCACTTTCGTGCGCCCCCACGGGGTTGAAATAGCGCAGCCGGGCAATACGCCACAGCCCCGGCTCTGACATGTCCACATCAGCCAGCATCTGCTCCATCATGAGCTTGCTCCAGCCGTAGGGATTGGTGGCAGAGAGCGGGAAGTCCTCGCGGATGGGCACAGAAGCAGGGTCCCCATACACCGTGGCGGAGGAAGAGAACACCAGCGTGCGCACCTGCGCTGCCTGCATGGCCTGCAGCAAAGCCAAGGTGCCCGCCACGTTGTTCTGGTAGTAGTTGAGCGGTGCACGCACCGATTCGCCCACCGATTTGAGTGCCGCAAAATGAATCACGCCCTCAATAGGGTGGTCTGCAAACACCCGCTGGAGCAAGGCTGCATCGCGGACATCGCCTTCCACAAAAGGCACAGGAGCGCCCGTGATGCGAGCCATGCGGTCCAGCACCGATCGGCGGCTGTTGCAGAAATTGTCCAGCACCATGTAGGGGATACCAGCCGCTGCCAAAGCCACGCAAGTGTGTGAGCCGATGAAGCCAGCTCCGCCAGTTACAAGAATCACGCTATCGAACTCCTCAAAATGGGATTTCACTTCCCGGGGAAGGCTCACTTAATCGAAATCGCTTCTAAATTGTCGGGTTAAAAGCCGTGTCGCAATTTAGCGCGGGATATCTGCACGTTCTTTTTTCTTGTTCGCAAGACTCCCGGCAACGGGACTGGAGCATGAACGGATGGTTCGTAGTCCAAGCAGCATTGCAAACAATCGTTGTACGCGCCCTGCCGATCCGAACACGACGAAGTGATATTGGGAAGAACCGCGTTGGCATCGCTGATTCAATAAGGCATAAGAGAAGAGTATTCACTCACACCCCCTCTACTTTTCCATCCAAAGAGATCGACACCATCCCGAGCCGGACCTCCTAAAATCCTTGATCTGCCGATTCCCATCCGGTTGCTACCGTGCAAGCAAGTTCTGTTACACGTAGCCCATCGGACTGCATTGCGCCTCAAAAGCGTCACCCCAGTTCCTCCGCCCTCATGACACACCCGTTTCGCTTTCTTATCCTGTTGATGTCGGCATTGGTGCTCGTGGGCACAGCAGGCCAGGCTCAGGCAAAAAAAGCACCAGCTATTGCGCTTTACTACCAGCACAACGCTCCATTGGAGGACCTGAAAGTCTTTGATATCGTGGTGGTAGAGCCTGACCATGGCTATGACCCAGCAGATTTGCGCACAAAGGGGACGGAGCTTTATGCGTACACATCCGTCGCAGAAGTACAGCCCACGCGGGCCTATTTCAAGGACATCCCTGCGCAGTGGCAAATGGCACGCAACGGGCACTGGAACTCGGTAGTTGTCGACCAGACGCCCCCGGAATGGCCCGCTTTTTTTGCAGACCGAGTAGTAGCCCCTCTGTGGCAAAAGGGCTACCGGGGCTTCTTTCTGGACACCATGGACTCGTACCGTCTGGCCAGTCACTTTGATGAAGCTGCGCAGCAAGACGGACTGCTGCGCGTAATTGAGACGCTGCACAAACGCTTCCCCGGCATTCAGCTGATCATGAACCGGGGATTCGAAATTTCGCCACGCCTTAAAGGCAAGATTCAAATGATTGCAGCGGAATCGCTGTATCGCAGGTGGAATAGCGTTGCCAGTCGCTATGAAGAAGTACCAGCAAATGATCGCGATTGGCTAACTGCGCAACTCAAGACCATTCAGGATCGTGATGGCATTCCAGCACTGGTCATTGATTACGTCCCCCCGCACGATCGGGCACTCGCACGCGACACTGCCAGGCGTATCGAAACTGATGGTTTCATTCCTTGGGTGACCGACAGCCGCCTGAGCACCGTTGGCGTGGGATCGCTAGAACTTGTGCCCCGTCGAATCCTCGTGATCTACAACAGCTCGGAGTCCCCCGCAATCAACTACAGCAACCCCCACCGCTATGTACAGATGCCCCTGAACCATATGGGCTATGTAGTCGATTACGCAGACGTGCTTAGCACCTTGCCGAGCGCCATTCACCGGGACCGCTATGCAGGGGTATTGACCTATTTTTCGGGCTTTGTCCCCAAGAACCGCATGCGGGAGCTGAACCAATGGTTGCAGACCCGAAAAGCTGAAGGAATGCCAATTGCCATCATGGGTGACTTTGGGCTTCTGCCGGATAAATCATGGGCTGCTACGTTCGGTCTACAAGTCAGCGATGTGAATATCGCCGCGCCGTTGCGCCTCAAGGACAAACATGCAGCGATGGAATTTGAAATCGCCCTTCCGCCCATCAGGCGGGATGACACTCCCGTCTTGCTGGTCGGACCGCAGGCCGCACAAGCTGAGCCTCTGGTCGAATTTGTAGACAAAAAGAGCCGCAGTTTCGTTGGCGGGGCTTTCATGCCCTGGGGGGGCTTCATTCTCGACCCCTATGTTCTCACCGAGCTACCCGGCACTGGACAAACGCGCTGGGTAGTCAACCCATTTACCTTCCTCGAAAAAGCACTGCAACTCCCCCCTTTGCCGGTGCCTGACACCACCACAGAAAATGGTTTAAGACTGCTTCTGGCGCATATTGACGGGGACGGTTTCCCCTCCAAAGCCGAATTGGCGGGTAGCCCTCTGGCTTCGCAAGTTCTGTTGCAGGAAATTTTCGAGAAGTACCGTATTCCTCAAACCATGTCGATCATTGAGGCAGAAACGGCCCCCCACGGACTCTATCCAGACCAAAGCAAGCAACTGGAAGACATCGCGCGCAAGATGTTCAAACTTCCGCACATCGAGGCAGCTAGCCACACTTTCTCGCATCCCTTCCTGTGGGACCCTTCGGTCAAACATGGGGTGTTCTCAGAAAACGCCGAAGCCCAGCAATCATTGAATATTCCCGGTTACAAGCTGGACTTCCAGCGCGAAACGGCTGGCTCTGCTGAATACATTCGTAACCAGCTTGTACCTGCCGGCAAGGCGGTAGAAATACTCCAATGGTCAGGGGACACCGCTCCCAACGAAGCGGCTCTCAAGGCTTCTTATGAAGCGGGTTTGTTAAACCTCAACGGAGGAGACACGTCCATTTCAAAGGCGCAACCAACGCTGACTGCCATTGGCGCCCTGGGCATTACCAAGGGCAGTTACTTGCAGGTCTACGCGCCTGTCACAAACGAGAACATCTATACCAACCTGTGGCAGGGCCCCTATTACGGCTTCGAGCGAGTACTCGAAACCTTCGAGATGACCGACAAGCCCAAGCGTATCAAGCCCGTCGGCATTTATTACCACACGTACTCAGCCTCCAAGGCTGCAGGCATCAAGGCCTTGAAGAAGGTATACGACTGGGCCTTATCCCAGCCTCTGCAACCGATTCGCGCATCGGAGTTCATCCGCAAGGTGCAAGACTTCCACACGTACGCTATTGCCTGCGAAGACGGGGGTTGGCGGGTGCGTGGCGCAGGCAACTTGCGCACGTTGCGCATGCCCTACTCCGTGAGTGATCTAATCCCTGCGCTTGCCCAAAGTACCGGCGTAGCAGGTATGAGCGAAGGAATCGAAGGCAGCTACATCCACCTCACCAGTGACCGCGCGTGGATTGCACGACCAGGAGGCGCTTCGGAGCCCGTCAACGCACCGCAAGTATGGCTGTACAACGCAAATGCCCGCTTGACGCAGTGGCAACGCTCACAACAAGGGCAACGTACGGACTTCACCCTGCAAGGCCACGTACCACTGCAATTCAGCTTGGCGGGTATGAACCCCTCATGCAAGCTGAACGCCAATGGGCAACCTTTGGCGGCAATCAAACCTTCCCACAACCAGCGCACCGACGTGCGTGCCTACAAGTTAGCCGATGCTTCCGCGCAAATCCAAGTTATCTGCTCCGGACGCTGAACGCCCCGTACTTGCCAGCTATTGGCTCACTGCGTTACTGGCAAGCTTGGTCGGCGGCGCTCTATGGCTTATGTATCCACGCCAAGATTTGGAGCGGAGGCTACTCGCGTCCAGTAGCGATTCCAGCCTCTCACTGGCGTACCTGAAGAATCTGCTGCGAAGCGATCCGAACAACCCGATGCTGCAACAGTTGCTGGCGCAGCGCGTGGCGGAAGATGAGGCTCGAAAACAAAAGGAAGCTGAGCTGGCCAACCGCCAGCCTTCGCCATGGACACGCTGGCGCGATGCAATGGATAGCTACCACGCACTCCCTATCGCGGCCACAGAACAGCGCAGCACTCTGCGTGCTGACCTGATAGTGCGCCTGCGTGAGCTGGTGACCGACGAGGTCCCTGCTGAAGTGCTTCCAGCGTTAGCGGAAGATGCCTTCCACCTGGGGGAGCCCCTGCTGGGCATTCAGATGTATCGCCGAATGGGGGATGAAGCCCGCTCCAAAGACAGCGCTGTAGCGCTCTATGAGCGCGCAGCGCGCGAAGCACTCGGGGTCTCTGCCCACCAGGAGGCAGCAAGTCTGTTTCTGAAAGCATGCCGCTCCAGTTCCCGCTCAGACCAAGCCAAGGCTTTCTATCTGAGCGCTATCGCTGCCATGCAGGCATCTGGCAAGCCGGCGGAGGCACTGGCCTTGGCGCAGCGCGAGGCGGGTGACCTCGAAACAGATCCAGAGGTATTGCGTGTGCTGGTGGAGCTAGCACGGGCAGCTGGCAAACCCTCGATTGCCGAGCAATACATGAAGCGGTTGCTTCGTCTGGCCCTGCTTCAGCAATGGCAGCAGACCGTCATTGCCGCCGCATCGCCGCAGATGCATCCCATGTCGGGCGATGCCATGGTGACTGAGCCGGCACTGATGCGCTATGAAGATCGCGCCTACCTGCTGGACACGAGCATGCTTCACCACCCCAGCGTAGCGGGAGTACGGAGGTTAATGACCGCGCAGGGGAGCGACCGCACTGGCATGGAGAAGGCGGGTCCAGGCCTGCCGTTTGACGACAAGATATATGCCCTGGGGTATCAGGTTTTTCTGGAAAACCGCAACCTTGAAGACGCTTGGCTGGTAGCTAAGTCCGCCGTACAACAAGCCCCGGACAACTTGGCATGGCGTGAGCGGCTGGCCCAGGTTGCCGAGTGGACACAGCGCAGCGATGTCGCATTGCAAAACTGGCTGGTCATCGCACGGACCACTCAACAGGACCGCGCTTGGCAATCAGTCCTGAGGCTTGCGCCTGGATTGTTTGATGATGCGGCGCTCATTGAAGGTCTGCGCTACGAGTTGCGGCGTAACCCTGACAACGCAGTTCTATCCAAGGAGCTCGTCCAGGCGTATGAGCGGGTGGGCTCTCCCGCGCCAGCCATCGAATTCCTGCAACAGCAGCCACGCTTGCCCGCCAACTTGGAATTGCTGGCGGACATTGCGACCCGGGCAGGACAAATGGACATAGCCCTTCAAGCCTGGGAGCAGCTTCTGGCAGATGGCACTCAAGCCACGCCGGAGCGCGTCATGCGCGCAGCTACCTTGGCGGTCGTGCGAGGCAAGCCTGAGCTGGCAATGGCTTGGTTGGAGGCGGCGCGCAAAGCAGTCATCCCCGGAGCAGATATCACCACAGACTTTTGGCGCATGACGGGGCAACTGGCCGAACGCCAGCAGCGTGACGCAGTGGCGCTGGACGCATACCGACAACTTTTGACCACACCCGATGCCGAGCTGCCGGACTTTGATTCGGCCATCAGACTGCTGCAAGTGGACCATCCACTACAGGCAGCAGAAGTAGCCGTGCAGGCCTGGGACCGCTTCTACCAACCGCGTCACCTAATCCTCGCTTTGAATACCTACGTCAGCCGTAGCCAGTGGATGCAGGTCAAGCAACTGCTGGATAAAGCGAACCCCGAGGGCAGCGTTTTGCGGGAGGCAATCGCGCCTCTGTGGAAAGACGCTCAGTTTTTGCGCATCGCGGGCCTTTACCAGCAGAACAAGGGCAACCTTACCCGGGCAGCCAAGCTGTTTGATGCGGCCTTACGATTGGCCCCCGATTCGGCTGAAATGCGACAGGCCATCGTGTGGCTATTTATCGATAGCAACGACAACATCTCTTTGCGCAAACTGCTGGCCACCTACGAAGCGGAGTGGAGTGAGGACAAGGAGATGCATGATGCCCTGGGTTCGGCCTATCAAGCCCTATCCCTGCCCTCAGTGGCGCTGGCTCGATACTTCACCCCTCAGCTGGCTGAACGGCAAAACGACTTCCTGTGGCTGATGAACTATGCCGATGCACTGGACCAAAACCAGGAGCCCGACAAGTCCTGGCGCTTGCGCCGACATCTCTTGTCCTCGGAATGGACGCAAGCCCAACAGGGTCTGCCCATGACACGCCCCCAAGCACGCGCGCACTGGCTTACAGAAGAAGGACTGGATGTCACCCGACGCCTGGCCCGCGCGCGTCTGCTGCTGGTGAATAAGCCTGGTGACCCCGCCTTCGAAACGCTGCGTGAACTCATGCGACTGGATCGGGATGCCGCAGGCAACTTGTCCAACGCAGCGGCCGAAACCGCCATTGGCTGGCTACAAGACGCGGGGCAGTACTCTGCCGAACGGGGCTTGCTGTGGCAGCAATACGCACGCAGCCAAAGCCTGCGCGCCAATCGACCTTTGTGGGCGGACATCACCCTCGCTCTGGCAGAACAAGACAACGCGTCCACCGGTGCCTTGCTGGACACCTTTGGCGAACGCCTGCCTCGTTACGATCACATCAACGCCGCCGTTGCCGTGCAAGATGTGCGCTTGGCGCAGACATCGGCCTTTGAATACCAAATAGATCAGCCTGACGATGCACCGCTGCATTTGCAGCTCACCGAAAACTTGCTAGCTTTCAGTGACCATGCAGGCCCCCAGGTTGAAGCAAGAAAGCTCGGAGACCTGGAGGAAACAGAGGCCAATGCGCAATGGCATGTGGCGTTGAGTCCCCGCCTGTCGATGGATCTGGGCCTGACTCGCATTCACCGCACTGCAGGACTTTCCACTCAGCTGAGCAATCCCTCGCAGGAAAGGGGTGTGAAGGTCGATCTACGCTGGCAAGAGCAGGACACCACAACCACGCTACATATTGCACGGCGCGAGAGCCTGGCCAGCTACACCCCCGTACAGCTCGAACACGAATGGCGTCTGGACAGCCGTCTGACGTTGCGCATGGACATCGGCATGCAACTGCCCACCCAGGAGAGCACCGTGCTACGTATGGCGGGCATGAAAGACCGAGCCGGCATCAGCTTGCGCTACCAGATTTCCCGGCTCGACCAGATCACCATGGAACACTGGCGAGAGAATTACAAGCTACAGACTGGTGGGATGCTGGGCAATGGGCGTCACTCATCACTGACATACACCCACAGCTACCGGGTGGAAGCTCCGAGTCTGGAATTTGGAGCGTTTTGGTCTCAACACGCTTATGACAGGCGCGACCCTGGAGAGCTTTCGGGCAGAGATCTGGCCTTCACCCAGTACCTCCCGCCCGGCGTAGAGCGTGTCGGCGAAACCTATTTCCTGCCTGAGAATTTCAGCTTCTATGGTCTGCAGATATCGACCAATACCCGCTTTGAGCGCGACTACACGCGCGCACTGCAACCCTTTGGCAGCATTGCCCGAACATGGCACAGCCGCCAGGGTGCGGGCTACAGCCTGCGTCTGGGCTTGGCAGGCAGCTTGCTGGGTAGCGACCACTTGAACCTGGGTTGGAGCCTGGGCAAGGGCGGAACTCTTACACAGGGGCTCACGCGCGAGATACAGCTGCGCTACCGCAAGCACTTCTGAACCCATCCAATATTGATAGAAAGAAAATCCGATGATTTGCAACACCAGAACCCTGGGCAGACTGAAAGTCATAGCCAGCGCATGGGCGCTTTGCACACTGGTCGCCTGCTCGACGATGGACCGTGGCCGAGCTCCCACACTGCAGTCCAACGCTGATTGGACCGTACTGCCTTTTGCCAACCATACCGAGACCCCCATGGCCGGTAATCGTGCCGAAAGCGTTGCAGAGGCTCTGCTGCATGCGCAGGGCGTGGGCAAGGTCAAACGCTATACAAGCACAGCGCAGCAAGAGGCCTTGTTCGACGCGGGAGACACCAAACGCCAGGAACAAGCACTGGCCTGGGCCCGAGAGCAAGGCGTGCGTTATGCGCTGGCAGGCACGGTAGACGAGTGGCGCTACAAAGTGGGGGTGGACGGTGAACCTGCAGCCGGAGTCACGTTGCAAATCATTGACGTGCAAAACGGGGAGGTTCTCTGGAGCGGTGCAGGGGGCAAGTCCGGCTGGAGCCGTGAAGCACTGTCGGCTGTGGCACAAAAGCTGATTCGCGAACTCCTGCAAGCTGGCCTGTCCGGCACACGTTAAGTCTTGGCCTCTCAGCGCATGCAAGCTCCCGATCCAGCCCCCTCAGCTCGCCCTGACGACGTTACTGCGTCTACCGCACAGCGTAAGCCAGGATTTACCGGCGCCCCCTTGGGCAAACTGGGCACGGCAGGAGACCGACCCTGGTTGGTCACGCTGGAATCACTCATGGTGCCCAGCCTCGCCATAGGGATAGGCATGGCATTTCATCCTGAGGATCCACTGGGGGTGAACGCGGCATTTCACTGGGCTTGGCTTGCACCCATCATCGTGGCCTTGCGCTACGGGCCGCTGGCAGGGCTGGGTGCTGCCGCGGTGCTGTTGTTGGCATGGGTAGCGTTGCACCAGGACCAGATGGACCAATTCCCGCAGATTTTCTTTTTGGGTGGACTGATCACAGTAATGCTGGTGGGTGAGTTTTCCAGCTTATGGCGGGCGCGCACCCGCCGCGCGGAATCCGTGCAGTATTACCTGGACCAACGGCTGGAACACCTCATACGTCAGTACTACCTGCTGAGGCTGTCGCACGACCGGTTGGAGCAGGAACTGATTGGTCGTCCGATGTCGATGCGCGACGCACTCAAGACACTGCGCGGCCTCAGTGGTGGAGAGGACGGAGCCCAGATCCTGCTTCGGTTGCTCGCGCAGTATTGCCAGATCAGCTCTGCTGCAGTTCACCCTGTCAATGATGACAAACTGGAAATAACCGCAACAGCCACCATTGGTTCACCTGTTGCAGTTGACATCAAAGACCCCTTGCTTGCCCAGGCAATGGAAACACGCACCTTGTGCCATGTCGTTCAGGCAACGGTGCGACAGGAAGCTACCCGCTACCTTGTAGCCGCCCCTCTGCTGGACATCGGGGGCGAGATATACGCAATGCTTCTCATCGATGAGCTGCCGTTTTTCGCGCTGCAAGACGAGAACCTGCAAACCATCAACCTGCTGCTGGGCTACTACACTGACGGCTTGTCAACCCAGGCACTGGCGGCACCTCTACTGGAGCAAGTTCCCATCTGCCCCCCGGAATTTGCCTTTGAATTGCAGCGTCTGTGGCGCATGCACCAGAGCACAAAAGTCCCCAGCATCGTGGTGGCGCTGGAATTCACCCAGGACGCTGCAGAAAGAGATCTACCCCAGCAATTCCTGCGGCTCAAGCGGATGATGGACGAAAGCTGGGTCATTGCCGGGTCGAAACGGCAAGTCATTGCTATCCTGATGCCGTTGGGCGATGCATCTACCGCCGAAGGGTTCATTGGTCGCCTGGAAGAGTGGATCCAACGCAAGCAGCACACGAGCCTCGCACAAGCAGGTATTTATCCGCACCCCCTGCCCTTGGCAGACTCGGATGGGCCACTGCCCATGCTGCAAAAGCTTCTGCAACTCGCCCATGCTTAACACCAAATGGGGGATTTCGGCCATTGCGATGGAGCTCACTGCGTGGGCGGGGCCAGCGCTTCTGGATGGGTATTCAGATGCTGCACTGCTGAGTTACCTGCTAGCCCACGCAGCGGCCTGTGTTTTGCTGGCAGTGTTCACACTGCCGCTGCTCAAGAACGAGCAGTCGCGCCCCAGGCTACCCATGCTCGCGCTGATGGCAGTGTGTAGCTATGCCGTGCCAATAGCGGGCTTTGTGGGCGTATTTGTAGGCACCGTGGTGCTACGACTGTACCGAGCTACCCGCCCCACAGAGGATTTTCACTCTGTGCACTTGCCAGAGTTCGACCTGCATCAGCGCATTCATGGTGGCTTCCGTCAAACTGGCCTGCGTGCAGTGCTGGGTAATAGCGAAGTCCCCGCCCGCTCCCGCATGCGGGCCATGGTCGCTCTGCAGCACATGTCTGGGCGCATTTCCTCTCCCCTGCTGCGCAATGTACTCAACGACTCCAGTGAAGACCTTCGTTTGCTCGCATACGGCATGCTCGACGCCCTGGAGCGCAACCTGAGCCGTTCCATCGATCAGGAGCTGAGTACCCTGCGCGAAGCAGAGGAAAAAGAGGGAACCAATCCGCTGGGCCCTACGGGCTTGCAGGCAGCAGAAAAGCTGTCGGCCCTTTACTGGGAACTGGTCTACCAAAACCTGGCACAAGGGGACATGCGCAGCTACGCTATCAATGAGTCCCTGCGCTATTGCGAACAGGTACTGGCACAGCAACCTGAACACGCCCAGCACACCCTGCGCCGTGGTCTTCTGCTTCACGCACAGGGCCGTATGGACGATGCAGAGCAAGCCTATGAGCGGGCGCTGGAGTTGGGGTTGCCAGCTACACGAGTCTTGCCCTACCTGGCCGAGCTGAGGTTTGAGCAACGCGACTTCACCCACACCCGTCAGCTGATGCAGCAACTGGACGAATGGAGTGCCCTCCCCCGACTGCGCCCAGTCATCGACTATTGGAGGGCGCGATGACCCATCCCAAAGCTGCCGACGCTGATATCGCGCTGCTGCTGGAAGGCACTTTTCCCTACGTGAGTGGAGGCGTTTCCAGTTGGATCAACCAGATCATCCAGGCTTTCCCGGAGTACCGCTTCGCTTTGGTGTTTCTGGGCAGCCAGCGCTCGGACTACAAGCAGTTCAAATACAAGCTGCCCGCCAATGTGGTGCACTTTGAAGAGCATTTTCTGTACGACGACCTTTCGGCCCAAAACCTGCCCCAGGCCCGCAAGGGTGACGAAGCCACGTTCGAAGTGCTGCGCGGCATCGTGAACACCTTGCGCGAAGGCAGCACGGGTACCGAGCAAACATTGCAGATGCTGCGCGCAGTCACGCGCGAGATGGCCCCTGGCGGCAATTTTCCCCTGGAAGACTTTCTGTACAGCGAACGCTCCTGGGAGTTGATCCGCGACACCTACCGTGAGTACTGCACAGATCCCTCTTTCGTAGATTATTTCTGGACAGTGCGCATCATGTTCAAGCCCCTGTGGACGCTGGCGAGCGTTGCACAGAATCTCATCCCGGTACGCATGCTGCACAGCGCCTCCACCGGCTACGCAGGCTTCCTGGGAGCTGTGCTGCACGACACCCGCAACATTCCGTTTGCTCTGTCCGAGCATGGCATCTACACCAAAGAGCGGCAGATCGATCTGCTCAAGAGCGAGTGGATTCGGGACAACCGCAACGTGTTCCAGCGCGACCCTACGGAGCTGTCGTACTTCCGGCAAATGTGGATCAGACTGTTTGAGTGGATGGGACGCTATTGCTATGCGGCTGCTGATCCCATCATCGCGCTGTACGAAACCAACCGCTTGCGGCAGGTGCAAGATGGAGCCGACCCGGCGCGCACGTTCAACATCCCCAACGGTATCCAGCTCGCCCGCTTTGCGCCCATGCGCGACAAGCGCCCGGCACAGGTGCCGCCCGTACTCTGCCTCATTGGCCGCGTGGTGCCCATCAAAGACGTGAAGACCTTCATTCGCGCGATGCGCCGGGTGGTGAACCAGATGCCGCAAGCCGAGGGCTGGATCGCTGGCCCCACAGATGAAGACCCCTCTTACGCCCAAGAGTGCGAGAACCTGGTACGTAGCCTGGGGCTGGAAAACCACGTGAAGTTCCTGGGCTTCCAGAAGGTGGAAGACCTCATGCCCAAGATCGGACTGATCGTACTATCCTCCATCAGCGAAGCCCTGCCGCTCGTGATACTGGAAGGCTATGCGGCAGGTGTTCCCACAGTTTCCACTGATGTGGGCTCGTGCCGCCAGTTAATTGAGGGCTTGGGCGACGAAGACCGTGCACTGGGCAGCAGCGGGAGCGTCGTCGGCATTGCTGACCCGCAGGCGCTGGCCGATGCAGCGATTGCCCTGCTGAACGATCCGGCAGAGTGGACACGTGCCAGCCAGGCGGCCATTGCCCGCGTGGAGCGCTACTACACCGACAGCATGATGTTTGGAAGCTACCGCAAGGTGTACCAACAGGCTCTGGGTGGACCTGCAACCGAAGAGGTGCACTGACATGGCCGGCATTGGTTTTGAACTGCGCCGGATGTTGCGCAAGAACACCTTGACGGGCCTCCTGCAGGCATACGCCTACGCAGGTGTGATTGGTTCAGGGCCTTGGGTATTTTCCATTATTGGCATTTTGCTGGTGGGTATCTTCAGCGCCAGCGTCGTAGTACCCAACTTTCTGGTCACCCAATTCCAGACCTCTGTGACTTACCTCGTGGCCTGCAGCCTGATCTTGACGGGTTTCGCGCAGTTAGCCTTCACCCGCTTTGTTTCCGACCGGCTGTTTGAAAAGAAGCGAGATCTGATCTTGCCCAACCTGCACGGGTTGCTGCTGGGCGTGGTTACGGTAGCCGCAATATTGGGTACGTTGGCGCTATTCGTCGTATTTCCCGGTGAGCGGGTGCTGTACCGGCTGCTCATGCTGGCAGGCTTTTGCGTCATGTGCGGCGTATGGGTACTGGCCATCTTGCTCTCAGGGATGAAGCGATACCAAGCCATCACCGTGCTGTTTGGAGGCGCTTACGCACTGATCGTAGTGGCCTCGCTGTTGATGCGCCCATGGGGACTGGAAGGGCTGCTGGGTGGCTTCGTACTGGGTAATTTTGTGTTGCTGGCCGGTATGTGGGTGATGGTGGTGCGCGACTTCAGCCCCAAGGGAACGCTGATCGCATTCGATTTTGCCGAGCGCAAGCTGCTGTATCCATCGCTTGTGCTGGTGGGTCTGCTGTACAACGTGGCCATCTGGGCAGACAAGTTCATGTTCTGGTACTTTCCGCCCACGTCTGAGCCCATCATCGGCGGCCTGCGTGCCTCCTTGATCTACGACTTGCCAGTGTTTCTGTCGTACCTGTCCATCATCCCCGGCATGGCGGTGTTTCTGGTGCGTATCGAGACTGACTTTGTGGAGTACTACGACAAGTTCTACGACGCTGTGCGCAGCGGCGGCTCGCTGGAATACATCGAATCGATGCGCGATGAAATGGTCTATGCCATCCAGCAGGGGCTCAGCGAAATAGCGAAGATCCAGACCCTGGCCGTACTGGTCACCTTCGTGGCGGGTCCGGCATTGCTGGATGCCTTGGGGATTTCCAGTCTGTACCTGCCCTTGCTGCACGTTCAGGTAGTAGGTGCAGGCTTGCAGGTCGGGTTGATGGCCATCCTCAACGTATTCTTTTACCTAGACCAACGCCGTATTGTGCTGGTGCTGTGTGCAGAGATGGTGGTACTGAACATTGTCTTCACAGCTCTGACACTGCACTTGGGGGCTGCGTTCTACGGATATGGCTTCGCCGGCGCGATGCTGATTACGCTATGCACCGGCATGGTGCTGCTGACGCGGCAGCTCAACCGGTTGGAATACGAAACCTTCATGCTGCAATGAGCAGTACAGCCAAGAAGTGCCAACTGCGCTCTCACAGAAGCATCTTTACAAAAGTCTGTGGAGCGTGACCGCTTGGCTGAGGTAACATTTTTTTACCCCAGCCTCAAGCCATGCAATGTCCCATCCTTTGAACCTCCTGCTGCGTACCTTCCGCCTATTTCCGATCACTGCGCTGGTAGCAGCCTGCGGAGGTGGTGGCGGCAGCTCAGACGCCCCTACACCACCAAGCACAGTGCAAATAGCGGTCACAGCGCCGGCTGCAGGCAGCGTGCTGACCATCCAGTCGCCAGTCACAGTCCAGGCACAGGTTTCCGTGAATGGCAGTGCTGCAGCCGATGGAACCCCGGTATCGTTCTCGATGCTTGGCGGCAGCTTCTCACCCGTCGCGCCCCAAACGCGCTCAGGGCTGGCCTCCACATCGCTCACGGGCAGCACTGCGGGAGCCCAAATTATCACGGTGGGTAGTACCGTGAATGGATCCACCGGAACCGGCACACAGACCATCTACCTGCGGCCTCAGCCAGCAGCGCTTGAGATTTTGGTGCCTGCCTATTTCCACCCCACAACGAACCCCGGTTGGGCCCAGATGACGGCAACAGCTAGCGTCAACCCCACCACTAGCATCACCGCGATCCTGAACCCTTCCAACGGCATCTTCACCACAGCAGATGCCGCAACGCTGCAGGCAGCTCGAAATCTGGTCGCTGCAGGTGGCAAAGTCATCGGATATGTATACACCCGCTACGGAAGCGGCACGCGCAGCGTGACTGACATCAAGACCAACATTGACCGCTATCTGGAGTTGTACGGCACCTCAGTGATCAGTGGCATTTTTCTGGATGAAATGTCTGCCAACGAAGCGCAGATTCCTTTCTATCGCGAGATTTACGATCACATCAAAGCCCGTGGCGCCACCCTGCGCGTGGTGGGCAACCCTGGTTTGGTTCCGGCTGCATCGTATGCAGGAGTCACGGACGCCATCGTCAGCTTTGAAGGTACAGCCACTGCATTTCAGAGCTTTGACCCACGGTCCAGCACTCCCTGGCTGTACACACTTAGCAACAATCGCCATGCGATGCTGATGCACAACGCTGACACTTGTGCCGCTATGCAAGCCGCTATTCAGGCCGCCGGATCAGCCCGCTACAACCAAGGCTTGGTGTACGCAACCAACCTGCAGTACAACCCCACTACGCAGGTCGGCAACCCATGGGCCAGTCTGCCAAGCTACTGGAATACGCTAGTGAGCACGGTACAGGCTATCAACTCAACCACTGCACTGCCCGCCTGCTGATCCGCCAACAAAAAGCCCGACTCGAAGCGACTCCGAGCCGGGCTTTGTATTGATTGACGAAGAAGGTGGGGAGGCAGCACCAACCGCTGCCCGCAAACTCTCAAGCTTCGCTGAGTTCGTCTGCGCGCGCCTGTGCAGCCGCAAAGTCCAGATCACCGCTGTAGATGGCGCGACCGCAGATCACGCCCTCCACGCCTTCGTCTTCCACAGCGCACAGCTGCTCGATGTCGGCCATGCTGCCCAGGCCACCCGAGGCAATCACCGGGATGCTCAGGGCCTGGGCCAGCTTCACGGTGGCGTCGATGTTGATGCCAGAGAGCATGCCGTCGCGGCCGATGTCGGTGTAGATGATGGATTCCACGCCCCAGTCTTCAAACTTCTTGGCCAGGTCCACCACTTCATGGCCGGTGAGCTTGCTCCAGCCGTCCGTGGCCACCTTGCCGTCCTTGGCATCTAGGCCCACGATGATGTGGCCGCCAAAGGCACTGCAGGCATCCTTCAAAAAGCCGGGGTTCTTGACGGCTGCGGTGCCGATGATGACGTAGCGCAGACCGCCGTCGATGTACTTCTCGATGGTGTCCAGATCGCGGATACCGCCGCCCAACTGCACCGGAATGTCGTCGCCCACCTCTTTGAGGATGGACTTGATGGCGCTGTAGTTCTTGGGGGTGCCTGCAAACGCACCGTTCAGGTCCACCAGATGCAGTCGGCGGGCACCAGCATCCACCCATTTACGGGCCATCGCCGCGGGGTCTTCACCAAAGGTGGTGGATTGGTCCATATCTCCTTGCTTGAGGCGAACGCAGTGGCCGTCTTTGAGATCGATGGCGGGGATGAGCAGCATGATGGGTTCAGGAAAAGGGCGAGTCAGGGCTCGGCCCGAACGGGTTGAGGGATTCAGGGATTCCAGTGCAGAAAGTTGCGATACAGGGCCAAGCCATGTTCCGCGCTTTTCTCGGGGTGAAATTGCGCGGCAAAAATATTATCGCGCGCAATGGCTGCGGCGAACACTCCGCCGTAGTCTGCCTCTCCGGCACAGTGCGCCGCGCTTTGCGGGCGGGCGTAGAAGCTGTGCACGAAGTAAAAGTAACTGTTGTCAGGAATTCCAGCCCACACGGGGTGAACTGCGCCCGCATGGGGCACTTGGCGCACGCGGTTCCAGCCCATTTGCGGCACCTTGAAGCGGCTGCCATCGGGCTGGGTGCGGCCTGCCAGATCAAACTTGATGACCTCGCCAGGGATCAGGCCCAGGCCGGGGGTGTCGCCCTCGGCGCTGTGGTCCAGCAGCATCTGCATGCCCACGCACACGCCAAACAGGGGCTTGGAGGCAGCAGCCTCCAGCACGGATTCCTGCAGGCCGGATTCGCGCAGTTCGCGCATGCAGTCGGGCATGGCCCCCTGCCCTGGCAACACCACGCGCTGGGCTGAGCGGACTTCGTCGGGTTGGGATGTCACCACCACCGTCCAGCCCGTGCCTTGCGCAGCCGCCTGCACGGCCTGCGAGACGGACCGCAGATTGCCCATGCCGTAGTCCACCACAGCCACTGTTTTTGCTTCTGTATTCATAGCTGTCAGCGCTTGTCTGGCAAGCGCTAGAGGCCTTTTTTACCAATAATCAGAGACTGCCCTTGGTCGAGGGGATGACGCCCGCCGCACGAGGGTCACGGGTCAATGCGGCGCGCAGGGCGCGGGCAAAGGCCTTGAAGACGGTCTCGCACTGGTGGTGGGCGTTGATGCCCTTGAGGTTGTCAATGTGCAGCGTGACCCCTGCGTGGTTCACGAAGCCCTGGAAAAACTCGTAGGTGAGCTGGGTGTCAAAGCCACCGATGCTGCCCGCCGTGAAAGGGATGTGCAGGTGCAGGCCGGGGCGGCCCGAAAAGTCGACCACCACGCGGCTCAGGGCTTCATCGAGCGGCACATAGGCGTGGCCATAGCGGTTGATGCCCTTCTTATCGCCCACCGCCCGGGCAAACGCCTGGCCCAGCGTGATGCCCACGTCTTCCACCGTGTGGTGGCCGTCAATGTGCAGGTCCCCCGCGCAGTCGATCTCCAGGTCGATGAGGCCGTGGCGGGCGATCTGGTCGAGCATGTGGTCAAAAAAGCCAATGCCCGTGTGCAGCTTGGCCTGCCCGGTGCCATCCAGGTTGATACGCACGGTGATGCGCGTCTCTGCGGTGTTGCGGCTGACTTCGGCAATGCGGTCGGCCGCGGGGTCGATGGCGGAAGAGGTGACGAGTGCGGAGGAGGTCATAAAGAAGCCTGGAGTGCTGACAGCATGGTCGCGTTGTCCTGGGCATTACCCACAGTCAGGCGCAAGCAGTTGTGCAGCAATGGATGCATTGTAGAAACGTTCTTGACGAGCACCTTGCGGTTTTTCATGCCGTCGTAGGTTTTGGAAGAGTCGGCCACGCGCACCAGCACCATGTTGGCCTCGCTGTCCCACACCTTTTCAATGCCCGGCATGGCGCGCAGGGCCTCGATGAGGACGGTGCGCTGCGAACGCAACTCGGCCGCCTGGGCGGCAAACACGTCGGCATGCTCCAGCGCAAACAGGGCGGCTTCGCAGTTGAGCACGCTCACGTTGTAGGGCGGGCGCACCTTGTCGATCTCGGCCACCAGGGCAGGCTGGCCCAGCATGTAGCCCAGGCGCACACCGGCCAGGCCAAACTTGCTGAGCGTGCGCATGAGCAGCACGTGGGCATTGCGCGCGGGCTCGGCCTGCATGCGGGTCAGCCAGGTGCGGCTGGCAAAGGGCTGGTAGGCCTCGTCCACCGCCACGATGCCGCCTTGCGCGCCCACGGCGTCGATGATGCGCTGCACCGCGCCCTCGTCCCACAGCGTGGCAGTGGGGTTGTTGGGGTAGGCGATGTAAGTGATGGCGGGCTTGTGCTGCGCAATGGCAGCCAGCATGGCGGGCTCATCCAGTTCAAAGTCAGGCGTCAGTGGCACGCCCACAAAATCGAGCCCCTGCAGTTGCGCGCTCATGGGGTACATCACAAAGCCCGGCATAGGGGCCAGCATGGTGGCGTGGTGGCCCGTGCCGGGCTGTGCGCAGGCCAGTGCCAGCAAGTTGATGAGTTCGTCAGAGCCGTTGCCCAGCACCACGCTCAAGTCTGTGGGCGCGCCAGCGTAGGCGGCAAGAGCCGCCTTCAGATCGTTTTGCCGGGCACCGGGGTAGCGGTTGAGCGGTAGCGAACCCAGGCGTTGACCCAACGCCGACTGCAGCGCCTCCGGTAGGCCAAACGGGTTCTCCATCGCGTCCATCTTGAGCATGCCGGTGGACGGCTGCACCACGTACGAGTGCATGGCGCGCACATCGGGACGAATGCGGTTCAAGGCATTGGTGAGCACGTCAGGGAGCGTTGCTGAGGGCGTGGCGGCAGAGGTCATTCGGCAGTGTCCAGTTCGTTGGGGGCCAAAACAAAGGGGTTGATGGCGCGCACGGCATCCAGCACCTGGTCGTGCGGTAAGGCTTCGGTCAGCAGGTAGCGGCAGCCCTGCTGGTGGGCGGACGAGACGATGAGCGCATCCCAATAGCCCAGGCCATAACGGTCTTGCAGGTCCCACGCACCATCGACGGTGTAGGCGTCCAAGTGCGGGGGCAGCCACACGCGCAGACGGCGCACCTGGGCACGCACCTGCTGCAGCACATGGGGACTGGAAAAGCGCTGGATGGCCTGGTTGTACAACTCGTTGAGCACCTGCGAGCTGATACGCCCGCTGCGCGTTTGCCAGCAAAAAGTGAGCCACTCGCGCGCACGTGCCTGGCGCTGCGGGTCGCGCTCGTCCACGCTGGCGAGCAACACCTCGGTGTCTACAAAAATGGGAGTGGTGCTCATCGCTGAAACAGGGTTTCGCGGGGCACATAGGGGCCTGATGAAGCGCCCCAGGTCTCAAACGCCAGCGCCTCGCGCATGGCCTGCGCGTATGCGTCTTCCTGGCGCATCTTCTCAGCCAGCCATTCACCCATGAGCCGCGACACACTGCTGCCGCGCTTGGCTGCTTCGACGCGAACCCACTCGGCTACGGTGTCGTCCATCGTGATGGTGACGTTTTTCATGGAATTTAGTTTACACGAACTTCGTGGACCACGAAGTTCGTGCGATTAACTTATCCCAAGCACCCATCACAAAAGGGATGCGCCATCAACGTGAGTATTCGAAAGAAATTAGGCTCTAGCGCTCATTCCATAAGCGCAAGCAGCTACAAAATATGTAGCACTCTCACTATTTCACAGCAATCGTCCAGATCAGCGCATCACCCCTTCAGCCTGCGCCACAGCCGCCAACCCAACAGCGCTGCGATGATGGCGGCGTACACCGCCACTTCAGCGAAGTTGTTTTTGCCAGCGCGCATCCAGAAGAAATGCAGCACTGCCAGCAAAGCGGCGGCGTACACCGTGCGGTGCAGCGCCTGCCAGTGCTTGCCCCCCAGCGCCCGAATGGCCCGCTGGAACGAAGTGGCCGCCAGCGCCAGCAACACCACAAAGGCCAGTGTGCCTACCAGGATGAAAGGCCGTTTGGCGATGTCGGCCAGGATGTCAGGCACGTCCAGCCCCATGTCCAGCCAGCTGTAGCTGAGCACATGCAAGAAAGCGTAGAAAAACGCAAACAGCCCCAGCATGCGCCGCCACCGTGCCAGCGCAGGCACGGCCAACGTGATACGCAACGGGGTCAGGGCCAACACCACGCACAGTGCGCGCAAGGCCCAGTCACCGGTGGAGCGGATCAGTGCCTCGGCCGGGTTGGCACCGAGCTGGTTGGTGGCCGCGGCCACCACCAGCCACACCGCGGGCAGCAGCGCCGCACAAAACAAGATGGGTTTGGCGGCGGGATGCAGCAGCGCCATGCGCCAGTCGCCCGCCGTGCTGGGGGGGCGCTGTGGACTCGTACCCGTTTGCACGTCAGTAGAACTTCTTGAGGTCCATGCCCGCATACAGCTGGCCGACCTGGGCTTCGTAGCCGTTGAACATCAGCGTCTTGCGCTTCTTGGCAAACAGGCCGTCTTCGCCAATGCGGCGCTCGGTGGCTTGGCTCCAGCGGGGGTGGTCCACGTTGGGGTTCACGTTGGAATAAAAGCCGTACTCCTGCTGCGCCGCTTTGTTCCAGGCGGTGCCTGGCTCTTTCTCTACAAAGCGGATTTTCACGATGCTCTTGGCGCTCTTGAAGCCGTACTTCCATGGCACCACCAGGCGCACGGGCGCGCCGTTCTGGTTGGGCAGCACCTCGCCATACATGCCAAACGCCAGCAGGGTCAGCGGGTGCATGGCCTCGTCCATGCGCAGGCCTTCCACATAGGGCCAGTCAAGCACGCGCGAGCCCACATAGGGCATGGTGGCCTTGTCGGCCAGCGTCACAAACTCCACATACTTCGCGCTACCCATGGGCTCCACGCGCTTGATCAGCTCCGCCAGCGAATAGCCCACCCACGGAATCACCATGGACCAGCCTTCCACACAGCGCAGGCGGTAAATGCGCTCTTCCTGCGCGCTGAGTTTGATCAGATCTTCAATGCCGTACTTTCCCGGCTTCTTGACCAAGCCCTCCACTTCCACCGTCCAGGGCGTGGTTTTCAGGGTGTGCGCATTGCGCGCGGGGTCGGCCTTGTCCGTACCAAATTCGTAGAAGTTGTTGTAGGTGCTCGCGTCCTTGTAATCGGTGAGCTTCTCCATCGTGGTGGCCCCCGCCACGGCAGATTTGGCACCGGGCAGCGGAGCCAGCTTGCCCGGGCGCGCCACCTGCTGGGCCATGGCCTCGCGCCCCGCCCATGCCGCCATGGCTGCGCCTGCAGCGCCTCCGGCCATCAGCTTCAAGATCTCGCGCCGCCGCTCATACACGGCCTTGGGAGTGATTTCGCTGGAGTACGGGTGCTGAAAGCCTTGATTGCGTGGGGTGATCGGCATGTGAAGTCTCCTGAGAGTCTGTGCAGAGGTTGGAGGCCCGCTTGGAGCCAAAAGCGCTTGGAGCAGATGGCATCGGAAAGATTCGCCAAATTTCGCTCAGTAGCTGCTAGTTCGTTGGCAGGGCATTTCAGGTTACACCGAAGGCAAAATTTCGGCAGCCACCGCGCCAACAACCCTCAAGCCCCCTGACCGCCGGGGCTTATGCCGTAAAACGGTCCCTCAAGATCCATCAAAAAGCTGGAACAAGACCGACGCCAACCCGACAAAACGCCTCTACTGCAAAAAAAATGCCGCAAGCACTGTGCACAAGCAACGCAGCTTTTCGTGATTGCGATATAAACCGGGCATCGCAACCTTTTTTACTACGCATAGAGAACCATGAATCGCGCAGAACTCGTTGAAATCCTGGCTTCCAAGAACGACCTGTCCAAAACAGCCGCCAACGCTGTGCTGGAAACTCTGATTGACGCCATTCAAACCGCCGTGAAAAAAGGCGACGCCGTGCAACTCGTGGGCTTCGGCACTTTCAAGGCCGCCAAGCGCGCAGCCCGCACCGGCAAGAACCCATCCACCGGCGCAGCGCTGAAGATCCCAGCGACCACCGTGCCCAAGTTTGTGGCTGGTGCCAAGTTCAAGGCCGTGGTGGACCCCAAGGCCGCCAAGCGCAAGGCTGAAAAAGCAGGCAAGTAAGCCCGCACTGCCCTCAGGCTGAAAAGCCGCCAGATGCTGCGAAGCCCTGGCGGCTTTTTTTACGCCCTGTGCAGCGGCAACCCCGCCGCAGCCATTTCGGCTTTCAGCACGCGGCCATGGGTGGAATCGGTGACATACACCGTGGTGCGCCCTGCCCCGCCAAACGCCAGGTTGGTGGTGGAGCTGCCCGGCGCACCGCGCAGCACCTGCACCGGCTCGGCCCGGTGATTCAGCACCCACACATAGCCCAGGCCGGGGTTGGCCACCAGCAAGTGGCCTTCCGCATCCACCGCCAGGCCGTCGGGGCCGCTGGGGCCGTACGAGGTGAAGAACTGACTCACCTTGGCCACGCTGCCATCGGGCAGCAGCGGCACGCGCCACACGCAGTTGCCGCGCGTCACGGCCAGATACAGCACACGGCCGTCGGGCGACAGCGCCACGCCGTTGGGGCTGGGCACGTTGTGCAGCAGCAAATCGAGCTGGCCGCTGGGTCGCAGACGGTACAGGCGGCCACTCGGGTCGTGCAGGCCGCTTTGGCCCTGGTCGGTGAAGTAGAGGTTGCCTTCGGCGTCAAAGATCAGGTCGTTCACGCCCTTGAAGCGCTCGCTGTTGCGGCGCTGCAGGTACGGGGTGACGGCGCCTGTGGCCACATCGAGCTGCATCAGGCCGTTTTTGTAGTCGGTGATGAGCAGCGTGCCGGGCTTCAAAAACTTCAGTCCGTTGGGCTCGCCGTCGTACTCGGCCACCAGCGCCCATTCGCCTTGCGGATTGATGCGAAAGACGCGACCCCAGGGGATGTCGCTGACGTAGAGGTTGCCTGCGTCGTCGAACACCGGGCCTTCCAGGAACGAATCGGTAATGGTGCCGCCCCGGTTGGCATCGGCCCAGTCGCTGCGCTCGCGGCGGCGAAAGTGCTCGGGCATGGTGGTGAAGACATCGAGGTCTCGGACCTCAGGGGCTTGCAGCAAAAACATGGCGGGTCTTTCCAATTCGTTCAGGCGGGGGCGGCGGTATCGAAACCATACAGCCGCGCCGGGTTGTCGACCAGGATGCGATCCATGGCAGCCTCGCTGCCAGCCCAGGCCTGCAGCAGATCCACCAGATCGGCGTCGTTCACGGTGCCAGGCGTCTCGGTGGTGTGCGGCCAGTCGCTGCCCCACACCAGGCGGTCGGGCGCAGCCTGCACCAGGGCCTGGCCCAGCGGCAGCGTGTCGGCGTAGCTGGGGCCGTGCACGGTCGATCGCATGTAGGCACCCGAGAGCTTGACCCAGGTGTTGCCTCCATCAAGCAGGCCGCGCACCACGCCATAGGCCTGCGCAGCGGGGCCTTCAGCCGGGTCGATGCGGCCCAGATGGTCGATGACCAGGGGCAGAGGCAGGGTGCGCAGCTGGGGCGCGAGCGCGATGAGCTGCTCGGGGTGCGCAAAGATCTGGACATGCCAGCCAGCGCAGGCCGGGTGCTCGGCCACCTTGCGTGCCAGCGTGGCCAGCATGTCAGGTGTGGTGGTGCCCCACGATTGCGGCGAGACAAAGTTGACCCGTAGCCCGCGCACACGGCGTGCGGCCAGATGGGCCAGTTCATCGGCACTCACGCCCTCGCCCACCACGGCCACGCCGCGCGCATCGTTGCCCAGTTGGTCCAGCGCATCCAGCGTGCAGGCGTTGTCGGTGCCGTAGGTGGATGGCGTGACCACCACCGTGCGGGTAGTGCCCAGGCGCGACTGCAACTGCCGGTACGCCGCCACGGGCGCCACCGGCGGCGTGCGCGGCCAGTGGGCTGACGGCGCAAAGCGCGGGTCAAAGATGTGCATGTGGCTATCGCACGCGCCGGGTGGCAACGGGCGCTGTGGGCGGTTCAGACCCACGGAGTGCGGCACGGGCGTGGTCAGCGCTGGCAGGGGCATGGGTCAGTCGAGTTTGATATTGCCCTTCTTCACCACCTCGCCCCACTTTGCGTCTTCCTTCTTCAAGAAGGCGGCAAAGTCTGCGGGTGTGGAGCCCACGGGCTGTGCGCCCAGGTCGGCCAGGCGCTGCTTCACTTCATCTTCCTTCAGCACGTCTTGCAGAGCCTGCTGCAGCTTGGTGGCGATGGAGGCGGGCACGCCTGCGGGCAGGAACACACCATTCCACTCATAGGCCTCGTAGCCGGGAATGGCGGCCTCGGCCACGGTGGGCACATCAGGCAGGCGCTTGGATCGCTCAGGCGCCGACACGGCCAGTGCGCGCAGCTTGCCGCCCGCCACATGCGGGTAGGTGGCAGCCACGGTACCGAACATGAAGTCCACCTGTCCAGCCATTACATCGGTGATGGCGGGGCCGCCGCTCTTGTAGGGCACATGCACCATATCAAGGCCCAGCTTCTGGGCCATCAGCTCAGCGGCCAGGCGTTGCACCGTGCCGCTGCCGCCCGAGGCAAAGTTGATCTTGCCCGGCTGTGCCTTGGCCTTGGCGATCAGCTCGCCCACGTTCTTGTAGGGCGCATCGGCCTTCACGATGAGCACGTTGGGCGCCAGCAGCACCAGCGACAGCGGCTGCAGTGCGTTGGCGGCATACGGCATCTTGGGGAACAGGTGCGGGTTGATGGAGTACGGCGTGGCGTCGTACAGCATGGTGTAGCCGTCTGCAGGGGCCTTGGCCACAAAGCTCGCGCCAATGGTGCCGCTGGCACCGGCCTTGTTGTCCACGATCACGCTGCCGCCCAGCTTGGCACCCAGGCGGGTAGCCACCACACGGGCCACCGCATCGGCCGCGCCACCGGGGGCGTAGGGCACGACGATGGTGATGGGCCGCTCAGGAAAAGCGTGGGCCACGCCAGCAGCCAGGGCGCAGGCGGCGATCAGGGGTTTGAGGAAGCGAAGCATCGGTGTCTCCAATCAGTTCTGGGTTCTACAACAGGGCCGCTCAATCTGCTTTGAGGTCGAGCGCTTTTGCAATCTGGCTATAGGTGGTCACTTCGCGGGCCACGCGAGTGGCAAAGGCGTTGCCGCAGACCGATTCAGTCTCCATGCCCATGCCGCGCAGCTTCTCGGTAGCCGACGGACTCTTGGCAAAGTCGGCCGCCGTGCGCTCCAGCGCCTGAGCGATGGACTCGGGTAGTCCCGCCGGGGCCAGCACGCCGTACCACACGTCGGCCGCGTAGTTGCCACCGCCTGCCTCGGCAAAGGTGGGCACGTCAGGCACCAGGGCCGAGCGCTGGGGCGCGCCCACGGCCAAGGCGCGCAGCTTGCCGCTCTGTATCTGCGGCAGCACCGAGCCCAGCGTGGCGAACGAGCTGTCGAGCTGGCCGCCCATCAGGTCCGTCACCACCGGCGCAGCGCCCTTGTAGGGCACGTGGTTGAGCTGCAGGCCCTGGGCGCGGGCAAAGATCTCAGTGGCGAAGTGGCCTGAGCTGCCCACCCCCGCCGTGCCTGCCGTCACGCGTCCGGGCTCGGCACGGGCCTTGGCCTGGTAGTCGGCCAGCGTCTTCACCGGCAGGCCGGGGGCCACCACCAGCACCGTGGGGCTGCCCGCCACCGTGCACAGCGGGCGGAAGGACTTCACCGCATCAAACTTGACGCGGCCCTGGTACAGCGCCGGAATCATGGTGTGGTTGGTGGCACCGAACAGCAGCGTGTAGCCATCGGCCAGGGCACTGGCCACAGCCTGCGCGGCAATGACGGTGCCCGCACCGGGCTTGTTGTCGATGATGAAGGGCTGGCCCAGCGCCTTGCTGGCATGGTCGGCAAACGCACGTGCCACCACATCGGTAGGGCCACCAGCCGCAAAGCCCACCACCAGCTTCACGGGCTTAGTCGGATAGGCTGCTGCGCCCGTTTGCGCATGGGCAGCGCCATACGCTACCAAAAACATAGCTGCCAGCGCTTTATTCATAAGCGCTACAGACCTATTTTTCTTAAACTTCTTGTGCATGGTGCTTGTCTCCGGGAGGGCACGGGTGCCGCGCAGCACGGGGGCATGCGCGGCCCTGGGCCTTTGTTGTCCATTGAACCGTGTTCAGGCCGCCACAGCGCTGCGGGCCAGCACGGCCAGCAGGTTCTTGGCTGCGCCCACGCCCATGTTCACGTAGGCATCGCTCGTCACGCCGCCGATGTGGGGGCTGAGGATGAAGTTCTTCTCGCCCTGGAAGGGGTGACCCGCCGTCATGGGCTCCACCGCAAAGCTGTCAAGCCCCGCTGCCATCACCTGGCCCGAGCGCACGGCGGCTAGCAGATCGGCTTCGTCGATCAGGCCGCCGCGAGCCGTGTTCACCACGATCACACCGCGCTTGCATTGCGCCAGCGTGGCGGCATTCAGCATGCCCCGGTTGTCGTCGGTCAGCGGGCAGTGCAGCGAGATGGCATCCGACTCGCGCCAGATGGTTTCCAGGTCCACCGCCTGCACATAGGCGGGCAGGTTCTTGGCAAATGGATCGAAGCCGATCACGCGCATGCCCAGGGCGTCAGCCATCTTGGCAAAGCGCAGGCCAATGGCGCCCAGGCCCACCAGGCCCACGGTGCGGCCGCCCAGTTCCAGGCTCTTGTGCGTGGCTTTGTCCCAGTGGCCCGCGTGCATGCGCGCATCCAGTGCCACCACCGATTTGGCGCAGGCCAGCAGCAGGGCCAGGGCCTGCTCGGCCACGGCAGCGGCGTTGGCGCCCACGGCGGCCACCACTTCAATGCCACGGGCTTTGGCGGCCACCTTGTCGATGGTGTCGGTGCCGCTGCCGTGCTTGGAGATGACCTTGAGCGCGGGGGCCGCGTCCATCACCGCTGCGCCCACCTTGCCGTAGCGCACGATGATGGCCACGGGGTTGTGCGCGCGGCACAAGGCCACCATGTCGTCCTCGGTGGGCGTCTTGCCTGCGTAGACGACTTCGTAGCCTGTGAGCAGATCGAGGGCTTGTTGCGCCAGATCGGCGCCGGTCACGATGATGACGGGTTGGGTAACGTTGCTCACAGCGATTCCCCTTCCTTCAGCAGGCCCGCCGCGCGCAGGGCGGCAGGCAGCCATTTCGATGCGGTGTCGCCACGGGCAATGGCTTCGATGCGGGCGGCTTCGTCGGCCACCTTCTTGTCGGCCAGGGCCAGCATGCCGGGGGCCTTCTCGCGCTCGATGACGACCACGCCATCGGCGTCGCCCACCACCAGGTCACCGGGGTTCACCACCGCGCCACCGGCGCTGATGGGGTGGTTGATGCGGCCGGGCACGTACTTGGTCGGGCCTGCGGGGTTGAAGCCCGCGCTGAACACGGGGAAGTCCAGCTCCAGAATTTCCAGCTTGTCGCGAATGGCGGCGTCCACGATCACGCCCGCCAGGCCGCGCTTTTTGCAGGCGCTGAGCATCAGCGTGCCCATCAGTGCGGCAGTCTGGTCGCCCTTGCCGTCGATCACCAACACATCGCCCGGCTGGGCCAGGGCGATGGCGGCGTGGATCATGAGGTTGTCGCCGGGGCGCACTTCCACGGTGAAGGCGGGGCCAGCCACCTTCATGTTCTGGTGCACAGGCGCCACGCGGCCATGCATGGTGCCGCGGCGGCCCGCCACGTCGGCCAGGATGGCGGCTTGGTAGGTAGAGGCTTTGGCCACGACGTCGGCGCTGACGCGGTCGATGGTGCGGATGATTTCAGGGAGTTGGCTCATGGGATCGGTCCGGTTGAAGGAGTCAATGAAGAAAAAAATGGGGGTATGAAAAGTGTTCAGTCGGCCTTGATATTTCCGTCTTTGATGACCTTGGCCCACTTGGCGGAGTCGGCCTTTTGCAGGTCGCCCAGCTGCTGGGGCGTGCCGCCCACCAGCGTCACACCCAGCTTGTCGGCCAGGGCCATGAGGGCGGGGTCTTTCAGCGCGGCGGCAATCTCGCGGTTCAGGCGCTGCACGATGGCGGCGGGTGTCTTGGCGGGGGCAAACACGGCCTGCCACTGCTCCACCACAAAGTCCTTGATCCCCGCCTCGCCCATGGTGGGCACGGCAGGCAGGGCCTTGAGGCGCTGGGCCGATGTGACGGCCAGGGCGCGCAACTTGCCCGACTGCACATGCGGCAGGGCAGCGGCTGCGGGGGCGAACATGAACTGCACCTGCTCGGCCAGCGTGTCTTGCAGCGCAGGGGTGTCGCCCTTGTAGGGCACATGGATGAAGCGCGCGCCGGTTTGCTGCTGCAGCAGCTCGCCCTGCATTTGCAAAATCGTGCCGTTGCCGCCCGAGGCAAACGCCAGCTTGCCTGGCTGGGCCTGGGCGGCGGTCAGCAGGTCGGCCACCGTCTTGAACGACTGGTTCGCGCCCACCACCAGAATATGCGGGATGGTGCCCACGGTGATCACGGGCTCAAACGCCGTGATGTGGTCGTAGGGCAGCTTGGCCATCAGGTGCGGCGCAATGGCCTGCGGGCCGATGGACGTGCCCAGCAGCGTGAGCCCGTCGGGCGCCGCCTTGGCCACATAGGCCGCGCCAATGGTGCCCGTGGCCCCGGCCTTGTTGTCCACGATGACGTTGGTGGACAGGGCCGCGCCCAGCTTGAGCGCAATGTTGCGGCCCAACACATCGGTGCTGCCGCCGGCGGGGTACGGAACCACCCAGGTGATGAGCTTGCCCGCAGGCCAGTCGCCTTGCGCCCTGGCGGGCAACCCGGCCCCCACACCAGCGCCCGCAAAGGCCAGGGTGGTCAACAGATGGCGGCGCTGCACGCCGCGCGGGGAAAGGGGAGACAAAGAGGTCATGGTGCAAGGCCCTCAGACAGGGGTGGGAGATGAAGAAATCGATACCGGGGCAAAGCCGTAGAGCGCGGCGGGGTTAGCGACCAGCACGCGGTGCAGCGCATCGGCACCGGCCTGATCGCACCAGCGCGCCAGGGTGTCGATTTGCAATGCGTCGTCCGGCACGGGGTGCAGGCCCGCACTGGCGGTGGCGTGGGGCCAGTCGCTGCCCCACAGCACGCGCTCAGGCGCCGCACGCAGGTAGCTGGTGGCCAGCGCATCGAGCGCCGGGTCGTCCACCGCATGGGTGGGGCTGACGATATAGCCGCCCGAGAGCTTGACCCAGGCCCGGCCCCCGCCCAGCAGTTGCAGCAGCAGCGCGTGGGCGGGGTGCTGCCCCGCCTGTGCGGGGGCGATGCGGCCCAGGTGGTCGAACACCAGGGGCACGGGCACGCTGCGCAGCACATCGCCAAGACTGGCCAGCACATCGGGTGCCATCAGCAGCTGCAGGTGCCAGCCCCAGGGCGCAATACGCCGGGCCAGGGGCAAGATAGAGTCCACCGAGCCGGTGACGCCCAGCGACAGGTTCAGCCGCACGCCGCGCACGCCCGCGTCGTGCAGGGCTTGCAGCTGGGCATCGCTCTCGCGGCCATCGATCACGGCCACCCCCCGGGCCTGCTCGCCCAACACAGCCAGGCCCTGCAGCATGCAGCGATTGTCCGCACCGTAGGTGGATGGTGTGACCAGCACCGTGCGCTCGGTGCCCAGGCGCTGCTGCAGCGCGCGGTAGTCGCTGGCCGACGCATCGGGCGGCAGCAGCTTGGCACCGGGTGCCGCGGGAAAGCGTTGGTCGTACACATGCACATGGCAGTCGCAGGCCCCCGCAGGCAGTGTGGTGCGGGGCGCCGCCGTTCCCTGCGAGAACGGTACGGGCGTGGCAAGGCAATCGCGGGTCATGGCGATAGGCTGTCAGCGGGGATGAGCGTGGCGCGGCGCTATCAGTCCAGGCTGGCGCCCGAGTCCTTCACGATCTTGGACCAGCGGGGCACTTCGGTGCGCAACAGGGCCGAGAACTGCTCGGACGTACCACCCAGGATTTCGCCGCCTTCAGAGCGCAGCTTGTCGGCCACGTCCGGCTGCTTGAGGGCCTGGTTGATGGCCTTGTTGAGCTGCGCCACGATGGCTGCGGGCGTGCCCGCCGGGGCCAGCACACCGAACCAGGTCACGGCCTCAAAGCCTTTGAAGCCCGACTCTGCCAGCGTGGGCACATCGGGCAGTTGCGCGGAACGCTGGGCCGATGTGATGGCAATGACCTTGAGCTTGCCGTTGCGCACATGCCCCAGCAGCGTGGGCACGGACGACATGTACAGGTCGATCTGCCCGCCCATCAGGTCGGTCATGGCCTGGGCCGCGCCCTTGTAGGGGATGTGACGCAGCTGGATGCCAGCAGCGTTCTCGGCCAGTTCACCGGCCAGATGGGCCACGGTGCCGTTGCCCGAGTAGCCCAGCGTCAAGGCATCAGGCTTGCCCTTGGACGCAGCCACCACATCGGCAAAGTTCTTGAAGCGCGAGTTGACCGGCACGGCCATCACGATGGGCGAGGAAGACACCAGCGCCACCGGAGCCAAGTCCTTGAGCGGGTCGTAGGGCAGCTTCTTGTACAGCGTGGGGTTGATGGCGAGGTTGCTGGTCTGCCCCATCACCAGGGTGTAGCCGTCGGGGTCGGCCTTGGCTACGGCGTCCACCCCCAGGTTGCCACCGGCACCGGGGCGGTTGTCCACGATCACGCTCCACTTGTTCTGGTCGGCCACCTTCTGCGCCACGGCGCGGGCGATCATGTCGGTGCCGCCACCGGGTGGGAACGGAACAATCAGGCGGATGGGCTTGGCAGGGTAAGCCGGCTGGGCCTGGGCTGCGGTGACGGGAAGCCCCGCCGCGATGAGTACGGCTGCTGCAGCGGAAAGGAAGGCCGCATGTCGGCGGCCAAGCTTGAAGAAAGTCATGGCGGTTGTCTCCGTTGTTGTGGCAAACACATGCCAGCGCGTTGGCTAGGCATGGGCGCGACTTTATGAAAACGTTTCAATCCATACAATGGCGTTTCGAACAATGAAACACATTGCATGATGAGCAACCGTCGAGCGACCGCCGCCCCCCCACTGCCCACCCCGGCTGAGGACACACCCCGTGGGAGCGACTTACCGACCACAACAGCCAGCGATGCCGCGCCCTCAGAGGCTGGGGGGGTGACGGCCGTCACCCGTGCCCTGCAGTTGCTGGATGCCTTTGCCCTGGGAGAGTCGCATCTGTCGCTGGCCCAGCTCAGCCGCCGCTGTGGTCTGCACAAAACCACGGCACTGAGGCTGGCGCGCACCCTGGCCGCCTCGGGCTACATGGTGCAAAGGGACGATGGCGACTGGCGACTGGGCCCGTCGGCAGGCTGGCTGGGGGCGCGCTACCAGGCAGGTTTTGACGTACAGAACGTGATGGAACCTGCCTTGCGGGCCTTGACACAGGCCAGCGGCGAAAGCGCAGCGTTTTATGTGCGCGAAGGCAATGTGCGCACATGCCTGGTGCGTGTGGAAGGCCCCCAGGCCTTGCGCCACCATGCGCGCATGGGCGAGGGCCTGCCGCTGGACAAAGGCTCTCCGGGTCGGGTCATCCTCGCCTTCTCGGGTGAACCCGGCGAGGTGTATGAACAGATCCGCAGGCGGGGCTATCACTACTCGATTGGCGAGCGGGAACAAGGGGTGGCAACGGTGTCTGCCCCCGTTTTTGGCATGCACTGGCGCCTGCTGGGCTCCGTCTGTATCTCAGGGCCAGACTCGCGCCTTCCCCCTGAGAAGCTCGAATCCCTGGCACAAACCGTGGTGACGGCAGCCAACGCACTGTCTTACGCACTGGCAGGAACCACGGCACCGGCACCCGCTTCACGCGCCAGCCATTGGCATCCTTAGAAGCCAGTCAGAGCAAGTTGGAAGCCTGCGTTGAAACGCAGCCGAGAAGCGCTGATGTCAGGCTTGTGCATCAATCCGTCCCACCGGCAGGCTGCACAACTTGTACGCCCTGCGGGCAGGGGTAGGCTCATCGGGGCGCTGCCTTGGCCAAAGCCTGGGTCACACCAAGCAACACCCCACCAGTGGCATTGCCGTGTGATGCCCTTGGCAGCGCCCCGCTCGCCTCCCTGCAATGCTCAATGTTCCTTCATTGCTACGGCAAGCTGCGCAGCACCCGTTCCACCAATGCGTCGACGGTTCCGTCGTGTGCAAAGCCTGCTGCTTGCGCCCGGGGGGTGTGCAGGGCGGGCTGCTGCCCAAACAATGCCTGAATGCGGGCATCAGGCGCGTAGCGCACGGGTGACGGTCGGTTCAATTGACGGCTCAGGGTGTCTACCACCTCGCCCACGCGGGCTTGCAGCACAGGCAGTTGCCATGTGCGTGACAAAGGCATCCGATCAGCCCCGAGCAACGCAGCATGGAGCAGGTTGTCCAGGCATCGATCCAATGACATCCACCAGGCCGTGGCATCTGGGGCCACCGGGCACTCGTAGGGCACGCCAGAGCGCACGGAATGAAATATCTGGCTCATGAAGGCGGAACCATGGCCCGATTCCGCCGGGGGGCGCGCCACAACACCGGGCAGGCGCAGGCTGCAGGCATCCAGCTCGCCCCGGCGGCTGTAGTCCGCCAGCAGCAACTCGGTCATCCACTTGTGTGTTCCGTAGCTCAAGCCGGGCTGTGGCAACTGGTCTTCCTGCACAGCGTCTGGGCCCACCGCTCCATACACTGCGACCGAGCTGGCAAACACCAGCCGGGGCGCAGCGCCCCGCCCTTCACGCACAGCAAGGGTCAAGCCTTCCAGAAGCTGAATCACATCCAGCAAGTTGGCCTGAACCCCTGCCGTCGGTTGTCGCTCTGCCAAGGCCCCAGGCATGCTGGCCAGATGGAATATGTATTGCGGTGGTTGTTCCTTCAAGCGTTGCATGAGCGCTGGATCCGCAAAGCTGCCCGTATGCCAGGTTACGCCTGCCACATCGCAATCATGGCCCCCACTGCGGTCCACCAGTGTGAGCTGCAGGGGCGTGGCACCTGGCAACAAGCCGGGCTGTGTTTGCAGCCGCTGGACCAGAGCCGCGCCCACAAAACCAGCAGCACCCGTGATCAGCACATGCATCAGCGCACCTCAGGAATCGCTGCGACCACGCGCTGGTCCACCACGCCGAATGGACCACTGCGGCCATCGGGCCAGCGTGCCTGCATGCGCACGCGGTCGCCGAAGCGCATGAAGGGCGTCTTGGGTGCGCCTTCATCCAGGATTTCGATCACACGGCGCTCGGCCAGACAGGCTGAACCAGCGTCGCGCGCCTGGTTGGAGACCGTGCCAGACCCCACGATGGTGCCGGCCGAAAGCCGCCGGGTACGCGCCGCGTGGGCAATGAGCTGCCCAAAATCAAAGTTCATTTCTCCGCCATGGGGATGCCCGAACCATTGGCCATTGGACTCCACATGCAGACGCATCTGCACGCGACCATCGCGCCATGCGTCGCCCAGCTCATCCGGCGTTACAGCGAGTGGTGCAAAGCTGGTGGAAGGCTTGGCCTGCAGGAAGCCAAAGCCGGTCTTCATCTCGTGCGGGCCGAGGGCTCGCAGGCTCCAGTCGTTGATCTGCACGATGAGGCGCACGCACCCCAACGCGGCCTGCGGCGTGACCGCCATGGGAACAGGCCCGCAGATGACACCAAACTCACCTTCAAAGTCGATGCCGTCCCCCTCGGCAGGCAAAGGTACATCCTCATGGGGGCCTAGAAAGTCATCGCTGGCCCCTTGGTACATCACGGGAATGGTGTCGAAATGCGGGATGGGCGGCGTGTTGAACGCACGCTCCATGAGGCGACCGTGGTTGAGGAAGGCAGAGGCATCCAGCCACTGGGGACTCCTTGGCAGAGGTGCCGAGCAGGCGGTGGGATCGAACGCAAAGATGCCCGGCGCAGAGCCCGATTCCAGCGCATCGGCCAGTCTGCGCAAGTGCGGCTCGACGGTATCCCAGTCTTGCAGTGCGGTCAGGAGGTTGGGGGCAATCGGCTGGGCATCTACGGCGTGGAGACCCGTCGAGGAGACGATCACGAGACGTCCATCCAAAGTGCCGTTTTTCAAGGTAGCAAAACGCATAAAAATCCGATCTCAAAACGCGAGCTTTCCGCTCTTCAGACATGAACAAAAAGGCGTTGGCAACGCCACGCACCCTGTGCCGTTTCAGCTTCCATCACTGATCGTGGTGCCGCCATCCACCACCAGGTTGTGCCCCGTCACAAAGGCACCAGCGGGGCTTGCGAGCATGGCGACCACGCCCGCCACCTCGTCGGGCTCCCCCACCCTGCGCAGCGGAGTCGCCTGCAGACGACGCTCCATGAAAGTCGTGTCCGCCATCAATGCCGCAGACAGCGGCGACCGCACGAGCCCCGGTGACACGGCATTCACCCGAATCCCTGACGGCCCCCACTCCACCGCAAGGTTGCGGGCCAGTTGTGCCAACGCTGCTTTGCTCATGCCATACAGCCCGATGGACCGGTTGCCCCGCAGCCCGGCAATGCTGGACAGGAGAACCACGCTGCCACCACCGCGCGCAGCCATACGGGGCAGTACGGCAGCACATAGCTGCACGGTGGCGCGCAGGTTGATGTTCCACACCTGCTGCCAGTCAGCGTCGGTAGCATCCGTCAACGGGCAAGCAGGGCCTTGCACACCCGCGTTGCAGACCAGAATGTCCAGGGCACCTGACTGCGCCGCCAGCGCATCCACCGCCGCAGGCTGAGCCAAATCCGCCGCAACACCCACCGCTAGGGGCAACGAAGCCGCCACCTGATTGCAGGCCAGGGCATCGCGGTCTGACACCACCACACAAGCCCCCTGCTCCGCCAGAGTGCGCGCGATAGCCAGGCCAATGCCCTGCGTGGCCCCAGTGACCAGGGCTTTGCGGCCCGAAAGGTCAAACAGGCTCATTCCAGCTGAATCCCGGCATTGCGGATGGCAGTGCCCCAGCGCTGCGTCTCACTGCGGATGAAATCACCGAATGCAGCAGGCTCCAGGGGCGCGGGCTCCAGCCCGAGCGGCACATACCGCCCCAGCATTTCAGACGACTGCAGAGCCGCCACCACCGCCTTGTGCAAGACTTGCACGACAGGCGCGGGGGTGGATGCACGCACCATGACGCCGTTCCAGCCCGGGGTGTCCAGATCGGTGTGACCAGCCTCTGTCAGGGTGGGCACCTGAGGCAACACCTGCAAGCGCTGCTCGCTGCCGATGCTGACAAGCGCACGCAGCTTGCCTTCGCGCACCATGGGCAGGCTGGAGGCCACCACATCGCACATGAAGTCGAGCCGCCCGGCCATGAGATCTTGCAGGGCGGGGGCTGCGCCCTGGTAAGGCACATGGGTCATGCGAGTGCGAGTCTTCAGCCGAAGCTGCTCCGTCCAGATATGGGGCTGGCTGCCCTGGCCGTAGGAGCCGTAGTTGAGCCCCTCACCATTGCTGGCGGCGCGCAACAGGTCGGCCAGCGACTGAAAGCGGCTGTCCTGCGGAACCACCAGCACCAGAGGGGACTTGAACAGCCGCGTCAACGGAGCAAAGTCCTTGAGGGGGCTGAAGCTCAGGCGCGGATAGAGCGCCGGGTACATGGCCAGCGGGCCGATATCGGCGTACAGCAGGGTGTGGCCATCGGCAGTCTGCTGCTTGACGTACTGCGCGGCGATCTGGGCCGCTCCACCTGGTTTGTTCTCCACAATGACGGATTGCTGCAGTTGCTGGCCGAGCTTCTGGGCCATGACGCGCGACATGGCATCCCCAAAGCCCCCTGCAGGGTACGGAACCACCCAGCTCACCGGCTTTGCCGGAAATGCAGTTTGCGCCCAGGCAGGATGAGCAGCAGCCGCGGCTGCCGCGGCACCCCAGCCGAGCCATTGGCGGCGCGTGGTCATGCGTGGTCCTTCGCTTTCGCAATACTTGCGTCGTACGCGCCGTCAATGAGGACAAAAAGCATGCGGCACAGTGCGCCCGAGCGGTTGGCCCAGGCATGGTTGGTCCCTCGCTGAACCACCACGCTGCCGGGACGCAAAAGCACTTCAACGTCATCCAGCACCAACGTCATCTCGCCCTCTATCACCACGCCGTAGTCCACAGACTCGGTGCGGTGCATCAGCGGATGGGGCGAATCATCACGCACCGTGGACACCGATGCGTCCCCCGTCTGGCTGAAGGCGGCATGCATGCGCTGTGCGCCATGGGCCAGAAACTCGGGTGTATCGGGTGGGATATCCACAAAGCGCAGCCGCGTTCCGCCCGCTGGCGGTGGCAACACCAGCGGCCCGGTCGTCGGATCGGGGCCGTTGTCTACAGGAGCTGGCGTGGCCAAAGTGCTCCAGACCTCATGGAACACGGTACCTGGAATCGCTGTGATGGGAACCACTGTTGGCAGGGGGCCATCGCTGGCAATGATGGAGCGCCCCTGGGCGTTGTGCCCGGTGACCACACGATGGATGGGTGGGAATGGCATGGAGGAACCTCTTCAATCTTCAAAGATGGCAACCGCGCGCGTCCACCCTGCCGAGGCGCCGCGGATTTTGTGAGGGAAGCAGCTGATGGTGAAACCCGTGGGTGGCAGAGCTTCCAGGTTGTGGAGCTTTTCCAGGTGGCAGTACCCGATGTCCCGACCCGCTTTGTGGCCCTCCCAGATCAATGCCTTGTTGCCCGTTTCGGCAACGCGCTGGGCGGTGTACGAAAACGGTGCATCCCAGCTCCAGGCATCCGTGCCCGTGAGGCGCACACCGCGTTCCAGCAGGTACATGGTGGCTTCGTAGCCCATGCCGCAGCCCGCGCCCAGATAGTCCTTGTGCCCGTAGCGTGACCCGGCCCGCGTGTTGACCACCACAATGTCCAGCGGCTGCAGGGTGTGACCGATGCGGGAGAGCTCCGCCTCCACATCGGCCGCTGTTGCCACGTAGCCATCGGGCAGATGGCGAAAGTCCAGCTTGACGCCTGGCTGGAAGCACCACTCCAGAGGTACCTCGTCAATGGTGATGGAGGGGCATGCCCCCCCATTCTTCGCATCCTGCGTGGAATGGAAATGCCAGGGCGCATCAAGGTGAGTCCCGTTGTGCGTGGTGAGCGTGACCCATTCGGCAGCGGCTGCTTCGCCATCGGGATAGTCCTCAGGACGGGTACCCGGAATCATTGCCATGAACTCTGGCAGGGTGTCCGCATGCTTCTGGTACGTGATCTTCGGGGCCAGCGGGGGCGGATCGGAGAGCACATCGTTCTCCAGATAGATGGACAGGTCGACAAAGCGGCGTCGTGGTTTGGTCATGACAGGAAGGGAGCGAAAGGTGAGCAAGGGGCGAAAAGACGCAGGGCAAAGGCCTTACGCCGCACCATGGGCAGGCCGTGGAGAAGGCCCGGCGCGGTAGATGCGCGCAAAGGCAAAGATGGCGAGTCCGTCAATCAGCAAAGCCGCCACACCCAGGCTGCCATAGCCCCAGGACTTCACCAGCGTGCCGCCCAGGATGGGGCCAATGGCTGCTCCGAACATCAACATGGCCGGGGTTGCAGCCAATGCACGACCTGTAGGGTCCAGCCGCGCCAGAGCACCGAAGGCAAAGGTGTGGGTAAAGATCATGACGGCAGCAAACACCGCCGCCGCTGCGGCATAAGGGCCAAAGACCGGCGAGTTCATGATCACGACCACCAGCAAGGCTTGCAAGGCAGGCCCCGCCATCAGGACCGTGCGGGCAGGCCAGCGCTTTTCCAGCACCGCGGCCAGCGCGGCAGGGAAGAGGTTGACGAGCCCCAGGGCAATGAGAACCCCCGTGACGGCTTCCAGCCCGTAGCCACGGTCACTCCCCACCCGCTCCAGAAAGCTGAACGTCATGGACTGCACCAGCCCCATGCCCGCCACCCCCAGAACGCCCCACCACACCGGGGCAGGTAACGGAGCAGAAGGTGCTGCGGCCTGAGCGGCCTGCACCTCATCGGGCACAGGAAAGGCCAAGGTAGCCGCCACAGCCCCTAACGCCATCACCACAGCAAACACCTGGAACAGCGCTGCACCGCCCAGCTTGGCCACCAGCACAGGAGTACCACCCAAAAAAGCAATGGCAAACACGCCCAGTGCCATGCCCACCAGCGCAAACATGCGGTGGGGGTTGTGGCTTCTGGCAATGGTGCCGTGGGTCACACTCAAGGCAGCCCCGGCGGCAATACCCGATGCAGCGTGCAGCAAAGCCAGCATGGTGAACTGCGTCGTGGCCGAAGCCAGCGCAAAGCCTGCGGCAGCCACCGCAAAGCCCAGCGCTGCAACGACTCGGCCATTCAACACCTGAAAGAACGGTGCCAGGATCAAGCTGGCGAGTACGGCACCGGCCAAGAACAAGGTCGCAAGCAAGCCAGCCTGCTGCGGGTCAAACCGGTACACGGAAATCAGGGTGCCGACCCAGACAGGCAAAGCCACCAGGTCCACCATGCCAGCGCAATGGGCCACCATCAGCGCAGCCCGGCCGCGCAATGAACGGGTTGTCGTCATGGCTTGGACTCCTCAGATGGGTTGTGCCAGGGCCATGAGGGACTCGCGCATGATGCGCGAATGCTCTTCTTTGTCGCCGCCTGATATCTCGATCTCTCCCAGGCGGGCGGAGTTTTCCACCACCATGCGGCAACGCTCCCAACGGCGAGCCTCAAATGTCGCCAGGGCCTGGGCCATGTCGCCCGCTCCAGCCAACTCATCGGCAAGCACCAAGGCGTCCTCAATACCAATGCAGGCACCCGATGCGAGGTGAGGAGTGGTGGCGTGCACGGTGTCGCCGATCAGCACCACGCGCCCGCAAGACCATGGGCGCGGCATGAGAAGCCCTTCCAGAGGGCGAAAGACGATTTGCGAGTGGGCATCAATCTGCTCGCGTATGCCCTTGAGCACGGGGTCAGCAAAGCCATCAAGCAAGCCACGCAAGCGCTCCGCGAAAGTGGCCGGGTCCACATGGTCGTTGACTGGACGGGGTTCGGTGACAAAGAGGTACATCTCTGTCTTGGACACGGGATTGACGCCTGGCTTGACCTGTGGGCCCATCCACATGGTGATCGTTTCAATCTCTGCAGGGCGCGGCAGCACGGCGCGCCAGACTGCCTGACCGCTGTACTGAGGCTTGGGGGCATGGGGGAACACGGTCTGCCGCACTTTGGAATACAGACCATCAGCACCGATCACCAGGTCGTAGCGCTGGCTGGTGCCGTCTGTCAGGTCCACTTCCACGCCGTCTGCATCTTGCTGGATGATGGTGAAGGTGCACCCCAGTCGCACGTTGACACCGGCGGCTCGCGTGGCTTCAGCCAGGATGCGCGCCAGCACGGGACGCATGATGGCGCCACCGCCTGGCACATCATCGCCCGCAATGCGGGGGGTGGGCAGCGTGGCCACGCGCGGGCCATGGGGCATGTGCAGATGCACGCCATCGGAGGCATGCCCTTGCTGCAGGAAGGTATCGAGAATGCCCAGCCGCCGGAACGCACGCAGCGTGGCCCCACCCAGGCTGATACCTGCACCGTAGCTGCGCCAGCCGGGGTCAATCTCCACCAGATCGACCTGGGCGCCCTGCTTTCGCAGCTCGATAGCGGCCGCCATGCCAGAGAAGCCCCCGCCAATGATCAGGATGCGCTGTGAGGTGAGGTTCATGGTTTTGTCTCCGTTCGGGTTTCTTCAGCGATATGGACTTCGCCATCCGCTTGCAATATCAGGGGTACCGGCGTCAGGTAATCCCCCAGGCAAGGGCCCAGGGTGCACTGACCCGTATCAATGTCAAACAAAGCGCCATGGGCGGCGCACACAATGCGATCACCCGCGGCGTTCAAGTAATGGTCCTTGCGCCATGCCATGGGTGTCTGGTGGTGGGGGCAGGAGTCTGCATAGGCATGCAATCGTTCACCCTTGCGCACCACCAGCACCGTGTCTTGCCCGGTTCCGAGCGGATCAAAGCCGCGGCTGGAGCCTTCGGGCACATCGCGGATATGGCACAGCTTCACGGCGTCACCTCAGTGGTCTGCGCCTGCCTCGGCTGCGGGTGGTGGGCCGGAAGGAGCCCACTTCTCGCGGTACTGGAACAGGAAGAGTTGCGACGCATCAGCCCCCATCGGTGCTTCGCGGGCAGCCCAAGCGTCGTCGTGCAGGTCCATGTCCGCGTCGTACTCCACATGGCAACCCAGCGGCGAGTTGAAATACCAGAACCAGTTGCTGCCAAACTTGTGACGCCCGGGCCCCCAGAAGCTCTGGTAGCCTTTTTCCACAAAGCGTGTTCCGGCAAGCAACACGTCGGTGGGCCCACCCATGTGAAAGGTGAAGTGCTCGCAACCCTGCATGAAGGGCGGGGTCTGGATCATGAAAAGGGTGTGATGGTCCAGCGTGCCTGCCGGACGCATGAAGGGCCCGACACCCGTGAATCGGTCAGTGCACACAAAGCCCAGGCGGCGGTAGAAAGCCTCGGCCTTTGCAGTGTCGGGCACAAAGTACACCACGTGCGAGAGTGAGCGGGGCTTAGCCTCCATGTCAGGCGACAACCCTAGCGCATTGGGGCCACGCTGCGGCGCTGCACCCGGAGCGTTGACGGATTCGGCTGGCAGCGCCAATGGCTTGCGCACGCTGACCTGAAAAGCAAGGGCAAAGCCCAGATCATCCTGGGTGCGCAAGACACCTCCTGCACGCACCACCGGGCGGTCTTTCGAAAGCTCGGCCTCAATCGCATCCAGCGTCGCAGCGTCAGCCACGCCATACACGGTTTCTCGCAGCAGGTTGCCGGTGGGCAGCGGTGCGGGCAAAGCAGGGTCTTCCTTGGCGCGGATTTCGATGGCAGTCCCATCCAGGGCTTCAAAACGACCGCCCTGGGCAGTAAGCCCCACAGGGGTCAGACCGTAGTCTGTCAGGTACTGCGCACAGGCCGCGACATCGTCCACACCAAAGACCAAAGCGTCAGGTCCAATGATTTTCATGTTTATGTCTTTCTTGTTGAAGTTGTTTCGCTACATCAAGCCGTGTGGCCACCCAGCGTTTCGGCCACCCAGTCAGCGATGTAATGACCGGCGTTGATGCTGTTGTCGAAGCTGGCGTGTTGGGCTCCACCTTCGCGGTCAGTGAAAATCTTCAGTTCGCGCTTGGGGCTGTTGACCAGTTGCTCGTAAGTGCGATGCGCCCACTTCAGAGGAATCTGGGAATCGCGCTCGCCATGCGTGACGAGGAACGGAACCCGGATCTTCTCGACCACACCGTCCAGGTGAACGTCTTCTGCAATGCGCATGAAGTCGTCAATGTCTTTCGCACCCCAGACCCAGCACACATGGGCCCAGTAGTGGGGTACCGGGAAGTCGCCTTCTTTCTCCAGGCGGCGCTTTTGCACATCACGCCAGTCATGGTTGGCACCCCAGGCCACACCACAGGCAAACCGAGGCTCCATCGCCACGCTGCGCGGGCAGTAATACCCGCCCAGAGAGACGCCTTCGCATCCGATGCGCTGCGGATCTACCGCAGGGTGCTGCTCCAGCCAGTCCACCACACGGCTGGCCCAATGCTCGGTGTCGTAGCGAGCGGTCAGGCCTTGAAGGCGCAGCGCCTCACCAGTGCCGGGCTGATCCACCACCAAAGACGACACGCCCCGACGGGCCAGCCACAGGGGCAGCCCCACCAGATGCTTCATTTCCTTGGTCGAGTCCAGGCCATTGAGCTGCACAAGCAAAGGAGCCTTCTGGCCGGGCTGCAAACCTGCAGCCGGGTAATACAGGGCAGACAGATGAGTGCCCTCGTAGGGAATCTCGACCCTCTCCACCGGGTCACCCATCATGCGGGAGCCCTTGAGGAAGAGGTCCAGTTCGCGGCGGTAGATATCCAGCCTGCCCGGCGCGTTGTGCGCCTGCAGTCGCTCGGCAGTGATCAGGTAGCTGGCCGCACGGCGGTACTTCTCACCTGCGGAATAGATGCGGCCGTGCGCCTCGTCCTCTGCCGCCAGGCCACAGAGCTTGTCTGCCATGCGCACCCAGATCTCTCTGAACGCTTGAGTACCTGCGGCATCCGGTGCCTTGGCGGCCTCTTGCAGAGGGGCGCACATCTCTTCTATTTCGCCGATGCGTGCGCCCATCTCAATCGCGAGATCGACAGACAGATTCCAGACATAGTTGGTGGGGAAGTACTTGAACATCTTGAAAGGTCAGGGTTGCTTGGAGCCAGCAGGCGGCTTGATGCCGATGCTTGCGAAAAAAGAGGCCGTCGCCTCGTCGTTGAAATCTGGAATGAAACGGAAGGCGTGGATCTTTCCGTCGGTGATGCGCAAGACGTCGGCCCCCACGATGCGCTCCACACCCGCGGTCTTGCGGTACAACTCACTGCGCACTTCCAGTCGGGCCTGCAGCTCATCACCGCGCAGTTGCACCGATATCACCTTGAGCTGCGCGCGTGGTTTGACCACTGTCTGCTCGATGTAGAAAGCCAGGCAGGCCGGGTTATCCATTTGCGCTGTACAGCCGACGAAGTCAGAGCGCTCGACGTCACTGGCAATCAGGACGCGCACTGCCGCCATGTCGGCGGCATGCACGGCTTGCACGTATTGCTCAAACACGGCAGCGGGCGTTGCAGGCTGAGCGGCATTTGCCAACCCAGCCACCGCCAGCAGCACCGAGGCAAGAAGATGCTGTGTCTTCATGATGCTGCGGCAGCGCTTACTGCATGATCCAGAGCGGCACCGCAATGCCAACACCCAGGATGTTGTTCTTGGTGGTGTTGGTGGCGTACACACCGCGCTGGTAATTCAGGCTCACGCTGAATTTGCCTGCGTTGTAGGCGACCGATGGCCCCAGCGCAAAGCTCCGGGCCCGGTTGCCATGGATGGTGTTCCCGCCTTGCTGGTCATCGCTGAACTGGTTGAGGTAAGACCCCACCACACCCATCTTCCAGGGCCCGCTGTTCCAGCCTGCGGTGACCTCGCCCACATAGCCACGCCCCGAGCGGTAATGGGTGGTGCTGTTCTCGCGGTTGATCAGCAACCGGTTGATGACACCAATGTCCAGCCCGTTGGGATCGGTATGGCGAAAACCCAGGACGGGCTGAATGGACGTGTACCCAGTCGATACGCTGGGCCTGTTGGGGTTGTATGAGCCGTTGGACAGAGCAAGGTCCAGACCCGCCACTGCATAGGAGTGCTCAGAAACGTTCCAACGCAAAACGGCGGGGGAGACAGTGATATTGGCAACGCCGTTATGCCGCTCGCTGTGCCCTGCCACCTCGGTGTGCAGCGAAACAGCTGGAATCACCAGCTGCGAGTAAAGACGGGCACCCAGTACTGTGGTGGGGTAAGCGGCAAGCAGACGCGTGGTTGCGGAGAATGTCCCCATCTTGAAAGGAATGGGGCGCTTGTTCCCTTCGTTGTCGTACAGACCGCTGGACGATGTGTAGTGCAGCTGCTCCAGTACAAACAACCCAGGGATGGGAGGAATGCCTGCCACGTATTCACCCGTCGATCCCACCGGGAACGGGGAAACACCGCCTTCAAATGCATGGGCAGCGCCAGCCCCCAGAAGGCTCAGCATCACACAGCCCGCAGCCATGCCTGCGCGGGAAAATACGGTTTTCACATTTGTCTCCTGTTATCGCACCTCGGCCGTACCGGGCGCTATTGGTCTATTGGTAATGGGGCGGTCTTGGCGGGAAGGCGTCGCCCGTACAGCAATCACTTCAGTCCCACCGTTCTGCGGGGGCCTATCAGAGCCGCTGCAGAACGGGGGTTAGATTAAGATTTGCCTTTACCTAGATCAAATGGATTGATTCCATTTGGTGTATTGATCGCGCGAATAGATCAAGTACAAACCCTGATATCCGTCCCTCCGGCGAAGAGGGAACTCCATGACGGTATCGGGCACAAAAGTACCCCCACGGAGACAACGCTGATGCGTTTCAACAAGCTTGATCTGAACCTGCTGGTCGCGCTGGATGCACTGTTGACCGAACAAAGCATCAGCCGGGCAGCCGAGAAGACCCACCTGAGCCAGTCCGCGATGAGCAACGCGCTGGCGCGGCTGAGGGAATATTTCGATGATGAGTTGCTGGTACAGGTAGGCCGCAAGATGGAGCCGACCTCGCGCGCGGAGTCACTCAAGGATCCGGTGCGCGACATTCTGGTGCGCGTGGAGGCGAGTGTGGCCACGCAGCCTGAATTTGTACCCGCACAGTCCAGCCGCTTGTTCCGGTTGCTCATCTCGGACTACACCCTGATGACCGTGATCCCCCACCTGCAGAAACTGGCCTATCGGCAAGCGCCCGGAGTGCAGTTCGACTTCAGGCCACAGACGACCCAGCCACAGCGTGCGCTGGAAAGGGGCGAGGCGGACCTTCTGATCATTCCGAAGGATTTCTGTTCAGCCAACCATCCATCGGAAAAGCTGCTAGAAGAGGTGTTCTGCAGCGTGCTGTGGAGCGAGAGCCACCTCGCCACCGGAGAGTTGACTGAAGACAGGTATGTGGCAGCAGGGCATGTCGTGGTTCAACCAGGTGATGGCAGGGCACTCGAGGACTGGTTCATGCAGCAGAGTGGCGTCAAGAGGCGCGCGGAAGTCAGCAGTTTCAGCTTTCTCTCACAGGCTCATCTGGTCGTTGGAACGCACCGGATTGCGACGATGCACCGCAGACTGGCAATGATGGCGAAACGCTTCTTGCCCATCACGATTCGGGACCTTCCGGTTCCTGTTCCGCGAATGGAGCAATTGGTTCAGTGGCATGAGTACAAGACCAACGACCCGGGACTGATGTGGCTGCGCAAACTGCTCAAAGACGCAGTGATGGAAATGGACTCTGCGCATTGACAACCAATGCACCAGGTGTTCGGGTCGAACGGACACCTCGCACATACAACGCACATTACCTGGTGCCTCTCCATCAAGGTCTGGGCTGGACACTATCCAAGGCCCGTCTGCGCTGAACAAAGCGCGCAGACCATTCCGCAGCGGGCATGAAACTCGGGTCTGCACGCACCAGCTTTTCAGTCTGCGCCCATAGCGTGGCGTCATCCTGGTCCAGGTCCAAAGGGTCACCATGGGGCTGGCTGACATACCACGGGGTGTCCAGATACACCTCCACCGTGTTTTCCTCCGGGTCAAGGCAGTAGATGGACAAGGCATTGCCGTGGTTGAGGCCTCGCATGCCTGTCGCACCGTGCGCCAGCGCTCGACGGCGGGCCTCGCGCAGATCATCCAGCGTCTTCACCTTGAAAGAGAGTTGCATGACGGTGCTGGGCGCGTCCGCCGCCCTGCCGCTGGCCAGGGCCAGTTGGTGGTGCTGATCCTCCCGCCCGCTCAGGAAAATGATGTCGAATCTGAAAGTAACGCCCTGCCCGCGGTCCGTCTCCTGCATATCAAAGACGCTGGTGTAGAACGCCTTCATCACATCCAGGTCACGACAAAAGATGCCGCAGTGCGCGAGGTTGGCTGAGTAGGCTGCATTCATCAAAGACTCCCCAATTTACGGAACGAGTACCAGCTTGCCCAACGTGCCACCGGTATCCAGCAGTTCGTGCGCTTTGCGGGCCTCAGTCAACGGCAGGTGCATGGCACGGGGCGCCTTGACCTGCCCCTCAGCCATCAATCGGATGGCTTGCTCCATCAGCCCGCGACGCAGAGCAGCATCCGAGTCCACCGCGTGGATGGAGAAGGTACGCACGGCCAGACTGCGGGCAAGCAGCTTGCGCATCTCATCAAAGACATCATGCGAGGGTGGCCCCGCAAGGATGTTGTAGGAAACCGCCATGCCGGAAGGAGCCAGGGAGCGCAGGCAGGCGATGAACAGCTCACCGCCGATGTGATCAAACGCCATATCGACACCCCGGCCTCCGGTCAGGGCCATCACCTGTTGCGGCAAGCCTTTGGGGTCTGCGTCCACCAGATCGGAAACTCCGTTCTCACGGGCAAATGCCTGCTTTTCAGGTGTTGATGCCGTACCGATCACACGCAATCCACGGGCGCGAGCCACCTGAGCCAGTGCTGTAGCCACACCACCTGCTGCACCAGGCACCAGAATGGCCTGTGCAGGCAAATTGCCGTTGCTGGCCAGAAGCGCCAACGCAAGCTGAAAATTTCCCAGACTGACCGCGTCGTCAAAAGCAATGGTTTGCGGCAACAGAAACGGAACGGCCTCGCTGACGCAGATGTACTGCACATAGCACCCACCCCTTAGAGGCAGCTCACGAGCGCTGACGAGCACACGGTCTCCCACCTTCAGTCGCGTGACCCCTAGCCCCACTGCATCGATGACGCCCGCGAGCTCATTGCCAGGGATGGCAGGAAGTGGGGGCATCCATTTATAGGTGCCATTGCGAATGAGCACATCAGGTCCACCAGCTCCAATCGCTTGCGCTTTCACCCTGACAGCGCCGGGCGCCGGAACCGGCACCGGCAAATCGACAACCGACAGCACCTCAGGCCCACCAGGTACCTGCAGCTGTACGGCTTGCATCGTCGTGGTCGTTACCATGGTCAACGCTGCCCGTCGTGCACGGAGACTTGTTCTTTGGTCAAGCCGCCCAGTCGGGAATGGATGCGTCCCCCGTCTGCCATCACCAGGGCAAACAGGATTTCGTCAGGACGTGGTGCGTCCTGTATGCCCACCTCTGCGGTGTTGAAATGACTGCGCACATAAGCCGCATGGATGTAGTGCAGCGGAACCACCAGTCGGTAGCCCGTAGCGGCCACCACCTTCGCAGCAGGCACGATAGCCTTGGGCTCCCCCAACACTTGGCGCATGGCCCAGCCCCCGGCTTCGTGCCACACGGCGCCGTGCTCCAACTCGCCGTTGACGCCCACAATGGCAGCCTTGCTGTAGGCCTCCACGTTCTCCCTGCCCAACGTGGCGACCAATTCCTCCGCCAACAGTGTGCCCAGGCTGCGCAGCTCTGCCATGAAAGGCAGGAGGTTGGGTTCGTAACGGCCCGCATAGGGGTTGCGAATCACGGCACAGGCCGATGCAACACGTAAGGGCTTTTCGGGCGCGGGACCACCTTCGTGAAAGATCGTTTCAACCGTCAGGCTCCGTTTGCGTATGGCAATCAAAGTCATGCAAATATTCTTTCCATCAGTTCATTGTTTGGGAATCTTGGCATCGGCCACCACCTGCTGCCACTTTTCAAGCTCATGCGTCACCATGCCCTTCATCTCCTCGGGAGTACTGCCGCGCACCTCTCCCCCCATGTCTTCCAGCCTCTGCCGTACCGTCTGCACCTGAAGCGCTCGCTGGGTCTCCAGATTGAGCCGGTCTATCACGATGCGAGGCGTTCCCGCCGGGGCCATCAGCCCGGCCCACGACCGCACGTCGTATCCGGCCACGCCCTGCTCTGCCACTGTGGGAACCTGGGGCAGCCCACCCCAGCGCTGAGGCCCTGTGGTGGCAATGGCGCGCAGCTTTCCGGCCTGGATATTGGTCATGACCGCTGTAGGGGGAGCGACGATGAAAGGAACATCTCCCGCCAACAGTGCGGTCAGTGCGGCGGCATCACCCCGGTAAGGCACATGCATCAGATTGACGCGAGCCAGCTTCGCCAAAAGTTCGCCTGCCAAATGGTGGGTGGACCCGATACCGGCAGAACCGTAAGCCACCGTACCTGGCGCTGCCTGCGCAGTGGACAGGACCTCCCGCAACGTCTGGACTTTGGAACCCGCAGCCACCACCAGAAGAAATGGGAAGTAGGTGATGGTGGACACCATTTCGAAGTCCGCCACGGTTTTGTAAGGTAGCGTGTTGTACAGCGCACCAGCCACGGCATGGCCGCCTGTGGCAAGAAGCAATGTATGCCCATCAGGTTTGGCTCGCGCTACCGTCGTCGCGGCAATGGTCCCGCCAGCCCCTGACTGGGCTTCCACCACCACGGGCTGGCCCAGTGTCTTGCCCAGCTCTGTGCCAAGAGCTCTTGCGATGGCATCCGCATTGCCACCCGGAGCAAAGCCTTGGTACAGCTTGATGGCGCGATCCGGATAGCCCTGAGCCCATGCCGAAGCAGCGGACCATCCAAGCAGCGCAGCGCTACCGGATGCGATGAGTTCTCTCCTGTTCATCTATGTCTCCTGGGCGGTGGCCGTCGTTTGCGGCCAGCTCTGCCTGTTGGGTTGGAAAGGAGTGGTCAGATCATCAATCCGTCATGCTTGCGCAACCACCGGATTGCGAAGCACTCCGATGGCTTCAATCTCCACCTCCACCACATCACCCGGCTGCATGAACTGTGGAGGCTTCTTGCTCCAGCCCACCCCCGCTGGAGTGCCTGTGGCGATCACGTCACCCGGCACCAAGGTAAAGATCGTGGAGGCGTAGGCAATGAGCCGAGGGATGGAGAAGATCATGTGGCCGGTATGACTGGACTGGACGACCGCGCCGTTCAGGCGGGTCTCCAGTTTGAGTTCCCGACCCGGTGAGATTTCGTCCGCCGTGACCATCCAGGGGCCAAACGCGCCCGTGGATTCGAAATTCTTTCCGGATGCGATTTGCTTTGCATGGAACTGCCATTCCCGCACGCTCGCATCGTTGTAGCAGCTATAGCCAGCCACATGCTTCCATGCATCGGCTTCCGTAATGTCGCGCCCTCCCTGACCAATGATGACGGCGAGCTCTCCCTCCCAATCGAGCGAATCGGAAACACGGGGCTTGACGATGGGCGCCAGATGAGCCGCCTGCGAACGCCAGACCCGCAAGAAGATCGGAGGCTGTTCCGACAATTCACGCTGCATGCCCGCCGCCAGAACCTCCTGGTGATGGTCCATGTAGTTGCGCACAGCACACACGATTTTTTCGGGCCGTGGAATCACCGGAAGGTACTGCACCTGCGCAAGCTTCAGCTCGGGCGCCAAACCCTGAGCGAGCTCTTCACGTCGAGCAAAGTCCTTGCTCGCAATGAAGTCAGCCAAGGTGGCGTAACCCGTGCGGCCTGCCATCTCTGCCACTCCGTCACCCACCACCACGCCCCAAGTCTCACGACCACCAACCACGTACGACAGCAGCTTCATTGCATTCCTTCAGAGAGTTAGATGTTCAGCATGTCTCGAAAAACATGCATGACTTCATTTTTATGCACAAAACATATTTTAAGCATAGTGGTTTCTACTGAAACGAGAGTCAGGTAACCATTCATGGACAGCCCCCCGCTTTGGTAGCTTTCTGGAAGGCCTGAGAAGCGGCTCCCGCCTGCGCGGAAGATCACGGAGAGCAAGGAAAAGGAAAAAGCCCTAGGAGGAGCACAGCAGGCGCATCAGCAAAAATCGCCGCAGAGGCGACCTGATGCAGCAAGTAAGAGCAAGGTTTTGATCAAGCGTGCGGGGAGGGTAGGACGCTTGAGGCAGTCTTTGACAAGACGCAGAAGATTGCGCGGCACGCCGCCGGAGAGAACTGAGCCGCACAAATGCGAGGGAGTGCCACCTACACGCTCGTCACGCGTGCAGGCCTATCCTGCAGCATCGAGACACAAGCTCAACGGCCTGAACCTCAATGAAAAGAAGCGCAGACAGCTATAAAAAAATAGCAAATACCCAATAAAAATCAACTCGCCGGGATAGGATGTTGCGCCAACGTAGCCATCACGTTGCGCTGTGTGCTCAAGATATGTTCCTCCAGCATGGCACATGCACTGTCCACGTCACGGCGCAGAGTCGCATCCATGAGCTTTTTGTGCTCGCTCGATTTGCGCTTGGAAGTCTTTCTGTGGCGCGCTGAATAACGGCGGTAACGCTCGGCTTGGTCAAACAGGCTGGCACTCCAGGCTCGGAGCCGATCCGACGGGCAAGCAGAGATCAATGCTGCATGAAACGCCGTATGCAGCTCCGTCCATTCATCATCCAGCACCACAGGACCATCGCCCAGGCGCCCCTCCACTTTCTCGAGACGGTGAAAGGCTCCCACGATGGAGGCCTCCCATGCATCGTCTCCATATGCGATGGATTCACGCAAAGCCTGCACATCCAGCATGACGCGCATGCGCGTGATATCGGCCAGATCTTCTTCAGAAATAGTGGCTACACGGAATCCACGGCGCTCATCTGCACGCACCAACCCCTCCTGTGCCAAACGGCTCAGCGCTTCGCGCAAAGGGCTGCTGGAAAAGCCATACGCGGTCTGCAACTCATCCAACTTGAGCTTCACGCCGGGTCCGTAGGTCCCGATCAGGACATCGTGCCGCAGCTGCTGGAAGGCTTGGTCTACCAGCGGCGGGGTTCGTGAGAGGGCATCATTTTTATACATGATTCAAATTTTATGCATAAACTATAAAAAGACAACTTCAGGACCAGACATGACTGCATCTCCCGCACCAGTTCGCATTACGGCCATCTCAGGAAGCATTCGTAACGGTTCCCATTGCACAGCCGTATTGCGCAGCCTGGACCCGCTTCTACCCGCACAGGTCAAGATGGAAATCTTTCCACTCAACGACATTCCACTCTACAACGCCGACCTGGAAGGAGATGCATTGCCGGAGTCAGTGGCCCGGATGAAAGCGTCCATCGCAGAAGCCGATGGATTGGTATTGTGTTCACCAGAGTACAACTATGGCATTCCTGGTGTCCTCAAAAATGCCATTGACTGGGCGTCACGCCCTGGCTTTGCATCTCCGCTCAAGGGCAAACCGGTGCTGGTCATGACGGCATCCCCCGGCACCGCAGGCGGAGTACGTGCACAAGCACAGATCCGGGAAGCCCTCATGGCCACCTTGGCCCGGCCTCTGGTGAGGCAGCACATTGCCATCCCGGGAGTAGCAGCCAAACTCCAAGAAGGGCGTCTTGCAGATGCTCCCACGTTGCAGGTGATCCAAGAAGGGCTGGATGACTTTCTTCGGGAAATCAGGTGGCTGCGTAACGCGCACTCTTGAATCGGGCCGCTGGCGCGCACCCTCCTGTCTACATTGGTTGCCGACCCACAGAAAGATTTACATAACAGACACAGGCAGCAGGTCAACTTCAGCTCCAATGGTGGCGTTGCGAGACAAGGCTCTTGAGCCTCGCCACCTGGAAGGAGTTTGGAATGACAGCGCTGTTCATGGCCGCTCAGGGAGTGCGAAGACGCGAGCTGCTGCACCTTTGTCTTGGCACCGCCTTGCTGCCTGCGGCAATGCGACAAGCGCAGGCGCAAGTCGCCCCCTCCGCAGACCCTTTCGCTCTGCATGTGATCAACCGACTGGGCTGGGGGCCGTCCAGTCAGGACCTCATGCGCCTTCAAAAGGCGGGGGTGGATGCCTGGATCAACCAGCAGTTGCAGCCACTGCCCAGTGCATTGACTGACGACCTGGGCATCACACCCGGGGAGCAGCCTCGTGGATACCTCAGCCAACGCGAGGCAGTCACCAGATACCGAGAGGTAACCCAACTGGCTCGCAGAGATCCAGAAGCAGGCAAGGCAGCCAGGAGAGAACTGCTTCAGCAGGCAATACTGGATGCAAGCACGGCCCGTGTAATGCGGGCTTTGTACAGCCCGCAGCAACTCAACGAAGTGATGGTGGACTTCTGGTTCAACCACTTCAATGTTTTTTCAGGCAAGGGGATGGATCAGGTCCTCATCGCCAGCTACGAGAACGAGGTCATTCGCCCGTACGCCTTGGGGCGCTTTCGGGACATGCTGGGGGCCACGGCAAAGCATCCAGCCATGCTGTTCTACCTGGACAACTGGCTGTCCGTGGCGCCGGGCTTTCAAGCCCGCCGCTCAGGCACAAAACCCACACCCGGTGGCCTGAACGAAAACTATGCCCGCGAATTGATGGAGCTGCACACGCTCGGTGTGGATGGCGGCTACACCCAGTCAGATGTCACAGAACTGGCCCGCATGCTGACAGGCTGGACATTCGATGCCAAGGCCAGCGGTCCGTCGCTGTTCGTGTTCAACCCGGCCCGTCATGACTCCGGCAGCAAACAGTGGTTGAGACATGAAGTGCCGCCTTCAGGGCAGCAAGAGGGCGAGTGGGCACTGGACCAGCTGGCCAAGCACCCCGCAACGGCACGCCACATCAGCTACAAGCTGGCACAGCACTTTGTTGCCGATATCCCTCCTCCGGGGCTTGTTCAAAAACTGGCACGCCGGTTCACCTCTAGCGACGGTGATATCCGGTCGGTCCTCGAAACGCTCTTTGCAAGCCCGGAATTCCGTGATCCCGCACACTTCGGCAAGAAGTTCAAAACACCTTACCGCTACGTGCTTTCTGCCCTGCGGGCATCGGCTGTTGCGGTGCGTAACGTACGTCCTGTGCTCAATGCCCTGCAGCAACAGGGTATGCCGCTGTATGGATGTCCCACACCTGACGGGTACAAGAACACAGAGGAAGCGTGGTTGAATCCGGAAGCCATCACTCGCCGCGTTGCATTTTCCACGGCGCTGGGAGGTGGTCGGCTGCCACTGGACGAATTGCCGGGGAGCGAGGGCAGCCCAGTCTCTGGCGGCATGGGTGCAGTACCACCAAGCCGAGAACTGGATACCAACACGCTTCTGGCAACCTTGGGCAGCACCCTCTCCACCAGAACCCGGAGCCTCGTGGCATCAGAGCCAGCCAACCTGCAGACAGCCCTCGTTCTGGGTAGTCCCGACTTCATGCGCCATTGACTGCTGTGCATTGCCTATCAGCCTTTGCCATACCTTAAGGTCCAGGCGCATCAGCTCAACGGACACTCGCCCCAAGCAAGCCGACCTCCCCCTTTGCATCAGGAGACTCCACATGCAACGTCGCACCCTGATACGCGCTGCCGTGAGCGGCGCCACCACCCTCGCGATAGGGCCACACGCGCTGGCGGCCAAATCCCTGGAAACGGCCAATGCAGGCAGCCCGCGCCGACTGGTGGTGGTCTTCTTGCGCGGCGCGGTCGATGGGTTGAGTGTGGTGGTTCCCCATTCGGATCCGCAGTACGCAGCCCACCGGCCGGACATCGGATTGCAGGCCCCCGGCAAGGATGGAGGCGCCCTGCCGTTAGACAATCGCTTTGGCCTGCACCCGGCACTTGCACCCTTGCTCCCTCTATGGGACGCGGGCCGCTTGGGGTTTGTCCACGCTTGCGGGTCACCCGACCCGACGCGCTCCCACTTTGATGCACAAGACTATATGGAGTCCGCGACTCCTGGGCGTAAAACAACGGCAGATGGATGGATGAACCGGTTGCTGGGGCAGCTCCCATCCCGGAAGGACAGTCCACCATCGCAGGCGCCAACGCAAGCTATCAGTGTGGGGCCGGTGCTGCCACGTATCTATGCAGGACCGCAGGCGGTAGCCAACCTGGCGTCGGGTAACGCTGCGACCAAACCTGATGTCCTGGATCGCCCAAAAGTGGGTGCGGCATTTGACCGGATGTATGCGAGTTCAGACGCGATCTCGTCCGCCTACCAAGCATCGCGACAAGCCCATCGCGAGGTCATGCAATCACTGAGCAACGAGGAAGATGTCACCAAGGAAATGGCAGCAGCGAACAATGGAGCCCCACTGCCCAACGGGTTTCCGGCAGACGCGGCGCGACTTGCGAGACTCATGCGCAACGATGGTCAGGTACAACTCGCCTTCATGGCACTGGGCGGATGGGATACCCACGCCAACCAGGGCAACGCTACAGGCCAGCTGGCCAACAGATTGCAACCACTGGGTCAAGGTCTCGCGGCATTGGCACAAGGGCTAGGCCCCGTGTTCGAAGACACCGTGGTGCTCGTAATGTCAGAGTTTGGCCGCACGGTTCGCCAAAATGGCAACGGGGGTACGGACCACGGTCACGGTAACGTGCTCTGGGCACTGGGCGGCCCAGTGCAGGGCGGCAAGGTGCACGGACATTGGCCCGGCCTGGACACCAGCGCCTTGTATGAAGAGCGAGACCTCGCGGTCACCACAGATTTTCGGAGCGTGGTCGCTCAGGTGGCGACGCGGCACATGCGCCTCTCTGATCGCCAACTGACCAGTCTGTTGCCCGGATTCTCGCAAGCAAGTCTGCAAGGGGGGAACCTTTCGCTCATCACAGGGTAAAGACCGGATCAACCTGAAGAAACTCTCCCGCGGCAGGGCACTCTCAGCGCAGTCTTTTTAAAATCCTGGGATGAACACTGAAATCCGAGAACTAGACCGCCAGATCGCTGAACTGCAGGCCCGCCGCGACAAGCTGGTACGAGAGAACAAAAGCCAAGCGATTCAGACCGCGCGCCAACTGGTTGCCGAATTCGGCTTGACGCCAGTCCAAATAGGTCTGGGATCGATCAGCCGCAAACCTCTGCCCCCATCGACCAAGCGTCCCACCACTTTTTACGATCCCAATCGTGGCTTGGCCTGGGATGGCTCCTTGAGCGGCCGGGGCCGCAAGCCTGCATGGATCATGCAAGCCATTGAAGACAAGACCATCGAGTCATTTCGGGTGATGGTGCAGTCAGCGACGGAAGCCCAAGTTTGAGCGGATTGATGCCCTGGTAGAGCGCTTCGGCCAAGACTCCCCGCCCGTAAACGGTCGCTGACTGCGACCTTCCTCCGTCAGTAACCAGAATTACATACAAGCGCACACAGCCCTACAACACTACAACCGCAACGCGAAGTGCGCATATTGCGTGTGCGGTGGGTGTTCTGCATCCCGTGCGCTTGGCTCAAGCATCTCCGTCCTGCTTCCCGCAAGTGCCCTGGAATAGCGCTCCGTGTTAATCACACAGCTCTTATTTGGGCCGCCCCTTTTTTTGATCAGAGTTCACACCAAATTGGTGCATTCAATCAAGCAGAAGTGCTTAACTTTGAACGCAGGCAATGTGAATCGCAGCGTGTCATGGCTTCACCAACTAGAGTGCCGCTCAATTAGTTCACAAACTTTTCAATAGTTAAGCCAGAATTGGAAATACCCCAAGACCATTCCAATAAATGGGGACCAGATTCATCACTGATGGAGGGTCAAATGCATTTATCCAACTGGCGTGTCGGTGTTCGCTTGGGGGCGGGCTTCGCCCTTCTTCTCACCTTGGTTTTAGTCATGGGCACTTATGCCCTGAATCGCGTCTCGCGGATACATGACAACATGCAGTTGTTTGCAACCGATTGGCTACCAAGCACCCAGCAACTTGCCGGTATCAATGAGGCCCTGAACCAGATGCGCCGAGGTGAGTTGCAGATGATGCTGGGCGGGGACATCCAGTCTTTGCAAGATGAATCCGCACGAATTGCCAAACAGTGGGACGTGCTACCACCCCTTTTGCTGGCGTATGAGCAAACTTTGAGTGGCGAAGAGCGTGATGCATATGCTGCTTTGGTGTCAGCCATTCAAAGCTACAGGGCCAGTCAGCCACGCCTTTTGGATTTGCTGAAACAAGGCAAAGCAGAAGAAGCAAGGTCCTTCATACGAGGGGAATCACGGCGGGCTTTTCGTGCAACTACCGACGCTATGGCCCAGTTAACCCAGGCCAATACCAATGGGGCTGCGATCGCTACAAAGCAATCCGAGTCCGCCTATCACTCCATCATTTTTGGTATAGCGGTAATACTTTTTGCCGCGTTGGCAATAGGAGCTTTTGTCGCTTGGTTACTCACACGTTCACTGACTACACCGCTGGCATATGCAGCCTCTACCGCTGATCGTATTGCAGATGGCGATTTAAGCAACGATGTGCATTCAGACCGAAGAGATGAGCTGGGCGACTTGCTGCGCGCTCTTTCGCGCATGCAGGAAGCACTGAACGCTTCTGTTTCCAAAGTGCGGGCAGGAGCTGATGCGGTAGCCATCGCTGCGCAAGAAGTCTCTGCTGGAGGTCATGACCTCTCCATAAGGACAGAACAAGCTGCAGCAAACATTGAACAAACTTCTGCAGCAATGCAGCAGGTTGCCGACACCGTAGGCTCCAGCGCCCATACCTCTCAGCAAGCGCTCCAGCTAGCCAATACCGCTGCAGAAATAGCTGCTTTGGGTGGCTCCGTAGTGAACCGTGTGGTTCAAACGATGAGTGGCATTCAAAATTCTTCCACGAAAATCGGAGACATCATTGGTGTCATAGATGGGATCGCTTTTCAGACAAACATCCTTGCGCTCAACGCAGCAGTGGAGGCCGCACGCGCTGGAGAGCAAGGCCGAGGTTTTGCCGTGGTTGCGACGGAGGTGCGCACCCTTGCCCAAAGGTCTGCCCAAGCCGCTCAAGAAATCAAGGTTTTGATTTCCAACTCCGTTGAGCAAATAGACCAAGGTGGTCAATTAGTGCAGGAGGCAGGCAGCACGATGTCCAAGGTTGTGTCTTCTGTCAAAAGCGTGCAAGTACTCATCGGGGAAATCGCATCGTCCATACGCGCACAGACCCAGAGCGTGACAGAGGTTAATTCAGCAATTACTCAGATGGATCACATGATCCAACAGAATGCAGCCTTAGTTGAGCAATCTGCGGCAGCCGCAGCATCTTTACATTCACAGGCGGGGGATTTATCCAGAGCCGTTGGCCGGTTCAAACTTGCGCCTCAATAAATCCTTTATCCATGTGAATTTAGCTTTGATACCCCAAGCTACTGAATTAGCGTTACATAGATAAATTTACTGAGCGGTCTGCCAGAATTTTCTCCCGGCTCATAAAGTTTCTTCCATGGAGCCGGGACCACTACCTTCAGTACATCACAGGAAAATCATCGCTGTAGCCCCCAGCGTTTCACTGTCACTTTTTCCAATGAGCGAAAAATCAGGTTCTCCACTGAAAGCCCGATGGCAATGACCATCACGAGTCCGGCAAACACCTTGTCGGTGTAAAGCTCGTTGCGGTTCTGGAAGATGTACCAGCCGAGACCACCTTTGCCCGATGATGCGCCAAACACAAGCTCGGCTGCAATCAGGGTGCGCCACGCAAAAGCCCAACCGATCTTGAGCCCGGACAGGATGGATGGGAGTGCGGCAGGCACGAGAATCTGCAGCACGTAGGGCACGCCACGCAGACCGTAGTTGCGCCCCGCCATGCGCAGGGTCTCTGGCACTGCCTGAAAGCCTGCATAGGTGTTCAATGCCAGCGGCCAAAGTACAGAATGGATCAGCACAAACACGAGGCTGCCCTGACCTAAGCCAAACCACAGCAAGGCCAGCGGCAGCAGTGCGATAGCAGGTAAAGGGTTGAACATGGCTGTGAGCGTGGCCAGCAGGTCGCGCCCGATCTGGGTGGACACGGCCAGCGTCGTCAGCACAAAGGCCGCCACGATGCCTGCCAGGTAGCCCTGCAGGAGCACACCCAGCGACAGCGCGGCCTTGCCCAGCAATTCGCCGGTGGCGATGCCATCGACAAAAGCCCGGGCCGTGGCGGTGAAGGTGGGCAGCAGCAGGTCGTTGTCTTGCCAGCGCGCGAGCAGCTCCCAAGCCAGGGCCAGCACCAGCAAGATGGCGGTTTTGCGCAGCCAGCCCTGCTGCCACAAGCGCGCCGCCCAGGGCAGTGGACGCTGTGGTGCCACATCGATCATGGGCTCCAGCGGGCGTTCGTATTCAGGCCGCACCGGCGGCTGCAGGCCACCGATGAGCGCAGCATTTCCGGGGACGGTGCTCATGCAGATTTCCTCCGGTGCTCTGCCGGGGCTGCGGCAGCCGCCACGGCGGGAGTGTCGCCTTCAAACAGCAGGTGATGGATGCGTTGCGCCGCCGCCTGAAACTCAGGGCTGCCCGCACTGTGCAGGCCAAAGGCGTGGCTGTTGATCTCAGCCCGCACCCGGCCAGGGTGGGGCGATAGCAGACCAATGCGGTTGCCCACCACCAGGGCCTCTTCGATGGAATGGGTGACAAACAGCAGCGTGAAGTGCACCTCCTCCCACAGCGCCAACAATTCCTCTTGCATCTTGCGCCGGGTCAAGGCATCGAGCGCAGCGAAGGGCTCGTCCATCAGCAGCACTTGGGGCTGCATCGCCAAGGCCCGGGCAATGGCCACGCGCTGCTTCATGCCGCCCGAGAGCTGGTGCGGGTAGGCGTCAGCAAACTTCGCCAGGCCCACCTTGTCCAGATAATGCAAAGCGCGCTCACGGGCTTCAGCCCGCCCCAAAGTGCGAGAGGCCAGCAGCGGAAACATCACGTTCTGCACCACGGTCTTCCATGGCGGCAACTGGTCGAACTCCTGAAACACCACGATGCGGTCAGGCCCTGGCCCATGCACCACCTGGCCCGCCAGGCGGATCTCGCCTTCGGCCGGGGGAATGAAGCCCGCCACCGATTTGAGCAGCGTGGACTTACCACAGCCCGATGCGCCCAGCAGCACAAACCGGTCGGCCTGGTACACATCAAAGCTCACGCGATGCGTGGCGCGCACCACCGATTGCGGTGTACGGTATTCCAGGCTCACGTTGTCCACCTGCAGCAGCGGGGTGGCATGGATGGAAGTTGCAGCTGGTAAATGAGTGATGGTGGCCATGTCAACTTCCTGGCAAGGCATGGGCTTCTTCAAAGAAATAGTCTTTCCATGAAGCAGCGCGGTTCTTGAGGACGCCCAGCTTGTGCAGTTCGTCGGCGTAAACAAAGGTGCGCTGTGGAGTCACCGTGAAGTCGTTTTCAGGGTCTTCCACAATGCGGCGCACCAGCTCGGGAGGCAGTTTGGACTGTTGCACACGGATGAACACCTCTGCCGCCTTGGCTTTGTTGGTTTTGACGAACTGCTCGGCCTCGACCAGCGCGTTGTAAAACGCCTTGTAGGTCTTGGGGTTCTCGTCATGAAACTTCTGGGTGGTGTAGAGCACGTTGAACGTGGCCGGCCCACCGAGAATGTCGTACGAGCTGAGCACCTTGCGCACCTGCTTGCTCTCCAGCGCCTGGTAGTAAAACGGCGCGCTCGAGAAATGGGTGTTGACCTCAGAGCCGCCTTTGATGAGCGCAGCCGTGGCGTCGGGATGTGGCAGGCTGACCGTGATGTTGTCAAAGCGCTTGAAGTCGGCAGCGCCAAACTGGCGGGCAGTTTCAATCTGCAGGGTACGTGACTGAAACCCCACCCCCGCCGCAGGCACGGCGATACGGTCCTTGTCGCCCAAGTCCTTGAGGCTGCGCACATTAGGGTTGTTGGTGAGCAGGTAATTGGGCAACGAACCCAGCGACGCCACCACCTTCACGTTTTGCTTGCCCCGTGTGCGGTCCCACAGAACCAAGGCTGGGGGGATGCCTGCAGAGACGATGTCGAGCGAGCCTGCCAGCAGAGCTTCGTTCATGACCGTGGCGCCCGAGAGTTGCGCCCACTCGACCTGCACATCCACGCCCAGTTGCCTGCCGTGCTTCTCGATGAGCTGCTGCTCACGCACCACATCGAGCAGCAGGTAACCAATGCCAAACTGCTGCGCCACACGGATACGGCCTTCCGCCTGAGTGGCGCTGGCTGTCGCTACCAGGGCCGCCACGCAGGCCCACAGGCTACGGCGCACCCAACGGTTCAAAGGCTGTGCCATGGATCAGCTCCCGGATGCAACATGCGCATCGTCAAAAAAGTAATCTTTGAATGACGCAGGCTTGTTCTTGATGACCCCTACGCGGTGCATGAATTCGGCCAGGGCAAAAGTGTTCTGCGGAGCGATCTTGAACTGCACTTCCGGGTTCTTGATGATCTTGATGAGGAAGTCCCGATCAATCTTGGCGTTGGCTACCTTGATATAGATGTCCGCGGCCTTCTCGGGATTGGCAGTAGCGAACTGAGCAGCCTCGGTCAAGGCACCGATGAAGGCCTTGTAGGTCTTGGGATTCTCTTTACGGAATTTCTCGGTGGCATAGAGCACCGTGGCCGATGCCGGGCCGCCCAGCACGTCGTAGGACTTGAGCACGATGCGCGCATTGGGGTTGCCGGCCAGCTCCTGCTCTTGGAACGGCGGATTGCCAAAATGCCCCGTGATTTCAGTGCCCCCCTTAATGATGGCCGCTGCCGCCTCGGGGTGGGGCACGGCTAAGCTGATCTTGTCCAGGCGCGCAAACTCCTTGTCGCCCCACAGCTTGGCCGAGGCCAGTTGCAGCACTCGAGACTGCACCGATACGCCCACGGCAGGCAGTGCAATGCGGTCTTTGTCGGTGAAGTCAGCGATGGACTTCACGTTGGGGTTGTTGCTCACCAGGTAGTACGGAAAGTTGCCCAGCGAGGCCACGCCGCGCACGTTCTGCTTGCCATAGGTGCGGTCCCACAGCGTGAGCAGTGGCCCCACGCCCGCCCCAGCAATGTCGATGGAGCCAGACAGCAGCGCATCGTTCACGGCCGAGCCGCCCGAGAGCTTGACCCAGTCTACCTTTACTTCCACCCCGGCCTCACGGCCATGCTTTTCAATGAGCTTTTGCTCCTGTGCGACGTTGAGCAAGAGGTAGACGATGCCGAACTGCTCGGCAATGCGCAATTGCCCTTCCGCCCGCGCGGCGGCAGAGAAGGACCAACCAGCAACCAGCAGGCTTGCGCCCGCCAGCAAAGAGGTAGCTCGGCGCACCCAGCGACGGCGATGGGAGGGAAGAACAGAGGTCATGGTGGTTTTCTCCAGAGAATGCTGCGGCCCACCTGGGTTCAACCAGGCTTTATGAAGGGGCAAAAAGTAGAGCGATGTGGCCTGCAGGCCGATCAATAAGGCACGGAGCCTTCGATGGTGGTGCGATAGAGCTTGCGGCGCAGGTGGTCCGGCGTGCCGGTCGCCAGATGCACGACCGAGCGGTTGTCCCAGAACACCATATCCCCCGGCTGCCAAACATGGCGATATTGCAAGGCTGGCTGTGTGCTGTGGGCAAACAACTGGCCCAGCAGGTCACGGCTCTCATCTTCTGGGAGGCCAACAATGCGGGTGGTGAAATGCTCGCTCACAAAGAGCGCCTTGCGCCCGTTTTCAGGGTGGGTGCGCACCACCGGATGGACTACAGGCTTGACCTTGTCGATCTGCTCTTGGGTGAGCTGGGGCCGCCAGGGGTTGCGTGCACGCAGCTCTTCGTAGCGCGCCAGATAGGTGTGCTCAGCGTGCAGGCCTTGCACAGCGGTTTTAAGGTGCTCGGGTAGCCAGTCCCAAGCCAGGTGCTGGTTGGCAAACAGCGTGTCACCGCCCTCAGCGGGCAGCTCCTGCGCATGCAGCATGGAGCCCAGGCTGGGCTTTTCCACGTAAGAAAGGTCCGAGTGCCAGAAGTGTCCGGCATCGCCCAGGCCAATGGGCTGACCGTTTTCCTTGATGTTGGAGATGATGAGGATCTCAGGATGCCCGGCCAGCGCGAACTGACTCAGCACATGGATTTGCAAAGGACCAAAACGTCGGCTGAACTCGACTTGCTGAGATGGCGTGATGTGCTGCTCGCGGAACACCAGCACATGGTGCTCCAGATGCGCTTGGTGAATGCGACTGAAATCCTCCGAAGACAGGGGCTCGGACATATCCAGACCCCAAACTTCTGCCCCCAGATGGTCACCCAACGGCGAAATGTGGATTGAACTCGCGGTTCTGGCCGGAGAGTCAGCAATAGCGAAATTGGCAGCCATTCAAAAGTCTCGACATCAATACGTCTACACAAGCAACTGGCTACCAATTTACGGAAGTCGATCAATAAGAGAAACGAATAAAAAATTTGATCGTTAGAAGCAAAAAATCCGACGCCTCTCTCTGTACCACGCAGAGACAGGCATCCCTACGGCATTTCAGGGACTCGGAATCACGGCTTCGCCCAAATTCAGCATCAACCGGTTCGCCCAAGCAAAGATCGCAATCGCATGGATGAGATCGATGATTTCCAGCGTAGACAGGCCAGCAGCCTTGACCGGACGTAGCTGATCCGGGCCGAACTGACCAGGCGCTGAAGTCAAATCGATGGACGCCTGCACAATGGCCTTTTCCCGAGCGTTGGTTCCTGCACCCTGCGGATCGGCAAACACCTGGTAGATGACATCGTTGCGCTTGGCCAGTTGCTCAAAGCGTTGAGCGTGGACAGAAGCGCAATACACGCATCGATTCACGCGCGACACCACGGCACTGGCAAGCTCTCGCTCTGCGCGCGAAAGACCTCCAGGCGCATACATGATGGCGTTGAAAGCGATGGATCGCTCTTGCAGGATACGTGGCTGGTGCACCAGCACGCGGTAGTAGTCTGATGTTTTGGCTGCCGGATGACTTGCTTCCAGCACTGCGATCTGCTCGGGCGTGGCCTGGTCCAGCGCAACCACTGGCAACCATGCTTTCCAGCCCAGAGTTTCACTGGTGAAACCGTTCACGCGGACAGGCTCGCCGGGCTTGGGCAGATGAGCTGGGTGCACAAAAGGCGAGGTGTCTCCAGCAACGCTCGATGCCGTCGCAGATTCGCTGACATGGCTCAGTTGGCCCAGCGCTTGCAGGCCTGCAACCACCCGCACCTGGTATGCGACAAAGGCAATCAGCTGAGCCAAAACCACCACCTCAGGCGTGGTCAGGCCTGCCTCCGGCAACCGCAACAAGGCGTCCCGGTCACCCTCTACCGGGCGCAGCGCCAGGGTATGGGCAAAAGTCAGGATAGCCCGCAACCGAGCGTCTTCTGCACCGGTGAACGCATCATCCTGGGGTGCCGTAGACACAGCGTTGGCGTCCAGCGCTCGCTGCTCCGCGGCGGACAGGGGGCTGGTGGCGTGCAACGCATTCAGTCGAGCAAGGTAGTGCGCTTCCAGACGGCCGCTACCCGAAAGACGAGCGATGAGCAATGCCACCAGCAAGCGTTCGGCCAACCCCAGGCCGGGGAGCGCAGGATCGAACAAGCCATCGTAGCTGCCCTGGGTTGCAGCCACCACTTTGTCGCGCTGGTACCGCACCACATGCATGGGATCGTCCTGGGAAAACCCAAGCAGCTGATCAATCACATCACTGTCAGATGGTCCAGTGACCGATGAAAAATTGGACATATAGCTGTCTCCGAATCAACAGTTGAATGTTTTTTGCTCTCTTGCGCTTAACAGGCAAAGAAAGCTTGCTTCAAAAATGAGAGCACGCCTATCCAAGACTGCTCATCTGCCAGTGCGTTAGGACTGGGTGCTCCGCCGGTCGTGCTCAATCGACCCGATACAGGATGGGCATAGACCAGCTGCGTTGTGGGCATGTAGGGGAAGAGAATCGAATGCCCTGCTCCCTCAAAATCCAAATGCTTCACAGCGTATGGATGACGATGCCGCTCAAGGCGCTCCACCACCATGCGGCTGTAGAGGCTAGAGGGCCAAGAGCCGTCATCCGACGCCGAAAGGAGAAGCACAGGCCCGCGGATGCGCTCTACGGCAATCGACGCTCGCTGCACGGCCTCTGGGTCTTGTAACGCTGTGAGAAGCGCATTGGCGTGGCGACGTGGCTCAGGCCCCTCATCCCAAGGTTGCCATGTGGCCGTACGATTGCCCTGCCACAAGTGCGGCAGCGCCTTGCCCTGGTAGAGCCACGCAGGGCCGTTGCGGCTGTCTGATCCCAAGCGGGGGTCACAAGCATTCTGGGCACTGTGCACCACTGCGCCGGGAACGTAGGCCACCACAGCAGACACCCATTGGGGGAACATCGACGCAAGCAGCAGTACCAGTTCTCCGCCCCGTGACTGCCCGCTAAGCGCAACACGTCCCCCAGCGGGGCGCAGCGTGCGATGCACCCATTGCAATGCATTCTCAAAATACTCCAGCGGAGTATTGGAGATGTAGTCCGGCAACCCAGGCGCTTTGAAGTACCCCAGCGCCAAGGCAGCGTAGCCATGGGATGCGTACAGTGCTGCACGCGGTTCATTGATTCCGCCACCGGATCCGTTGAGCACCACGATCACCGGGGGCGACATGCCATCGGCCCTGGGAGGGGGTGTGAACAATGTGCCCACCACGCCCGCTTCCCGCACCTCTTGTCGCACCACCCCCTGCCCAGCCAGAGTTTGGAGAAGCCAGGCTTCGGTGACATCGCTGGCGCTACGCAAGCCCGGTTGCCGTTCCAGAACCACATGGGTTTCAAGCGCTTCCCAAGGATGCGCCGCAAAAATCTCACGGGGTGCACGGCCGTCGTCAGGCACTTGTGACCACATCAGACCCATGGATGAAACGCCGGAGTAGGAGCCAGATATTGGTGCATCGCGCAACAAATCGACCTGCCCCTGTGCGTCAGCCACAAAGTCGGCTTGCGCACGCCAGGCAACACCCGGCCCGCGCAACGTGGTGCTGTGCAGACGAATGCACTCACCAGATTGAAGCCCCTCCACAAAGATACGGCGAGGCACATCGATCAGTGCATCGGAGGGTGTAATGGCCAATACTGCAGTCATGAACGGAGCTCAGTCTGCGTCACTTGCCCACACGCGTTACCTGGAGCGCAGAGGTACGGTCACTGAGTAGCGGCGTGACCTTCAAGCCTTTCTTGGCAGCCCAGATATTCTGGTAGTGGAAGAGCGGAATGTGGCCCACGTCATCCGTCACCAACTTGGCAGCGTGGCGGAAGATCGCTGCACGGCGGTCGGCCGAGAACTCCACTGTGGCGGCATCCAGCGCCTTGTCCACTGCCTCGTTGCTGTAGCGGCCCCAGTTGTTGGCTCCGCGACCGCGCTTGGCATCGGTAGTGGCCAGTGTCTGAAGCAGGCCATAGCCCGCCTCCCCCGTGCCGTTGCCCCACGCAATCACGCTCACGGCGTAATCGTTCTTGTTGGCCCGGCTGGAATAAGCAGCCCAAGGCACGACCTCCACCTTGGTCTTCACCCCGACACGGCTCCAGAACTGGGCTACAGCCTGCACCGTTTCCGGAGCCTGCGGGTAACGATCGCCTGGCACGTGGATAGTGATCTGGAAGCCCTGCGCGAAACCCGAGTCGGCCAGCAGCTTCTTGGCCTGTTCCGGGTTGTAGGCAATGTCTTTGACTTCGGGGTTGTAGCCAAAGCTGCCTTTAGGCATCCATTGGTTGGCCTCTGTCACAGTCCCCTGCAGCACCCGGTCTGCCAGGGCTTTGCGATTGATAGCCACCGAAAGGGCCTGGCGTACGCGTTGGTCACGCAGTGGATTCTCAGCCAGCGGCTTGCCTGCGTTGTCGGTAATGAACTCGTTAGCCCCCGCACGGAAGCTAGGTTGCAGCAGCAGCACACGCAGGCCTGGGTAGGTAAAGACGCTGACCGATGAAGTCTTGCGCAGCTTTTCCACATCGGTCACAGCCACCTTGTCAATCACGTCTACGTCGCCTGCAAGCAAGGCAGCTGTACGAGCGGCACCATTGCTGATGAAGCGGTAGGTCACCTTATCCCATTCCGCCTTGGGGCCGTAGTAGCCAGGGTTGCGCTCCATCACCGTACGATCGCCAGGCGTGAATGACACCAGCTTGTAGGGCCCAGTGCCGACAACGGCGCGGCCAGCGTTGTAGTCTTCGGTCTGGCTCTTTTCACCCACATGCTTGCTTACGACATAGATCGAGGCGACCTCCAGTGGCAGCATGGGGTTGGGGGTGTTGGTCTTGACGATCACCGTATGTGCATCCTTGGCGGTCACGGACTCCACCGTTCGCAAAGCTCCTGCATAAGATGCCACGGAACCCGGCACATTGCGAGCACGGGTGAACGAGAACACGATGTCGTCAGCCGTCATAGGCTTGCCGTCTTGCCACTTGATGTCGTTGCGCAGCTTGAATTCCCAGGTCTTTTCATCGAGTGACTTCCACGAGGATGCCAGCGCGGGTTCGAGCTTTCCACCGTCACGTGAGTTGATGATGGAATCCCAAAAATGCAGCGCCAAAGAGCGATCTCCGGCATGGTTGTTGAGTTGTGGATCTACCGAGGAAATGGGGTCGGCAAAGGCAATCGAGAGATTCTGCGCATGGGCGCTGGCAACCAGCAAGGCTGCAGCAGCGATGGCTGTGATACGAAGGGTGGTCATGGGAATGATCTCCTGAAAGGGCGGTAAAAGACAGGCCACTGAACGGGCATGCGGCTGAGGACTTCTCTTCAAGACCCAGATGCGGTCTCATTGAGATGGCAGGCGCTGGCGTGCCGCACTGCAATGCCGCGCAACGTAGGTACCTCAACAGCACAACGCGGGATGGCGTGGGGGCAGCGTGGATGGAAGTGGCAACCTGAAGGCGGATGGATGGGGCTGGGAATTTCCCCCCGGATGCCACCAAAGCGAGCACCTCGGTTGCTGATGCGAGGAATTTCCGCCAGCAGCGCACGGGTGTAAGGATGGTTGGGCCGGGCAAACAACTCTTCTACCGGAGCCGTTTCCACCACACGCCCCAGGTACATCACCGCGACACGGTCACACAGGTGTTCGATCACACCCAGGTCATGGCTGATGAACAGGTAGGCCAGCCCCAGCTGGTCTCGCAGGTCCATGAACAGGTTCAATATCTGCGCCTGGATTGAAACATCCAGGGCGGCCACGGCTTCGTCGCAAACCAGCAGAGTGGGCCCCACGGCCAGCGCACGGGCGATGCCAATGCGCTGGCGCTGGCCTCCGCTGAATTGGTGCGGGTAGCGAAAACGCAGTGCCGGGTCCAACCCCGCGCGCTCGAGCTGGGCACACACGTAGTCGTCTTCCCCTGCGGCATCGGTCAACCCATGCAGGCGGGCGGCTTCACCCACGATACGCGCCACCCGCAAACGGGGGTTCAGACTTCCAAAGGGGTCCTGAAAAACCATCTGCGTCGCCAGTCTGGCAGCAACCCGGTCGGCCCCTTGCAGATTGTGCAGTGGCCGACCTTGCACCAGGACCTCGCCCTCGGTGGGAGCCAAAAGCCCTGCAGCCATGCGTCCCAAGGTGGACTTGCCGCAGCCAGACTCTCCTACCAGCCCCACCACTTCACCCGGATGTACTTGCAGGTCGACCCCATCGACCGCATGCGTGATCACAGGCGGCTGGTTCATGCCGAGGCGGCGTAGCCACTGGCCAAACCGGCCTGGCTGCGGTCGGCTTCCAAAGCGCTGGGCGACCCCACGCAGCTCAATCAAAGGCGTCGAATGGTTACTCATGCGGCCTCCTGGACGGTGGTGACAGTCCCTGCTCCAGGATGAAAGCAACGCACCCTGTGTACGGTGGCACCTTGCTCAGGGGCAACGGGCGTGAGCTGAGGACGCTGAGTGCAGGCTGCGCTAGCGCGCTGGCAGCGGGGAGCAAAGGCGCACCCTTCGGGCATGTTCAGCAATTGAGGAGCCATGCCCGGGATCTGCCGCAAGCGCTCTCCACGGCGGTTGGCGCTGGGCAGGCTGCCTATCAGGCCTTGGGTATACGGGTGCTGAGGGTTGTCCAGCACCTGGTCCACGTCCCCCTGCTCCACGATCCGGCCGGCGTACATCACAGCAATTTCATCGGCCAGGCCCGCCACCACAGACAAGTCATGACTGATCCAGATCAGTGAGGTACCCCGATCACGTACAAGCTTTTGCACCTCGGAAAGGATCTGGGCCTGAATGGTGACATCCAGTGCAGTGGTAGGCTCGTCGGCGATGATGAGGTCGGGGCCGTGCAGCATCGCGATGGCGATCGCCACACGCTGGCGCATACCCCCAGACAACTGGTGGGGGTAGGTCAACAGGCGCTCGCGGGGGCTGGGTATGCCCATCAGCGCCAGAGTCTGCGCGGCCTGCTCGGCAGCCTCGGCTTTGGAAGTTTTGCGATGGGCCTGTACGGCTTCGATCATCTGCACATCAATGCGCAAGACCGGATTGAGGGTGGCCATCGGGTCCTGAAAGATCATGGCCATGCGGTTACCCCGCAGCTTGCGCCGCTCTGCTTCTGGCAGATGGGTAATGTCCTGGCCATGCAACAACACCTGGCCCGACTCGATGCGCCCGGGCGCATCCACCAAGCCCATGATGGAGAAGCCGGTGACCGATTTGCCGGAGCCCGATTCGCCCACCAGGCCCAACACTTTGCCCCTTCCCAAGGTGAAGGACACATCGTCCACCACCGGCAGCACCCCCGCGCGGGTGTGGAAGCGGGTCACGAGATTGCGCACTTCCAGCAGGTGATTACTCATTTGCATCCTTCATTGAGGTGTCCACCCCCCAAAAGGTCAAGGCATAGCCTTTGTCGAAGTGCCTCATTTCTGCAACCTCGGGTTCAGTACATCGCGCAATTGGTCACCCACCAGGTTGATGGCAACGATGGTGGCCAGCAAAGCCAGGCCTGGAAAGAAGCTGATCCAGTATTCGTTGGACAACAAGTATTGGTAGCCGTTGGAGATCAATAGCCCTAGCGAGGGCTCGGTGATGGGTACGCCGAGTCCGAGGAAGGACAGGGTCGCCTCCAGCGTGATGGCTCGCGCCACCTGCAGCGCTCCAATCACCAGAAGGGGCGGCAGGCAATTGGGCAGGATATGCCCCATCACAATGCGCCAAGGCCCAATGCCCTGCCCCCGAGCCGCCTCGACGTATTCACGCCGTGCCTCCACCAGTGCCTGGCCTCGGGCGGTGCGTGCGTAATAGGCCCACTCCAGCAGTACCAGCGTGAGCACCACATTGCCGATTCCCTTGCCCATGTAGGCAAGCATCATCAGCGCCATCAAGATGGTGGGAAAGGACAGCAGCAAATCCACCAGCCGCATCAGTGCAGCGTCCACCTTGCCTCCGGCGTAGGCGGCCACCAGCCCCAGCAAAGTGCCCAGCACTGCAGCAATCAAGGCAGAACCAATCCCTACAAACAGGCTGATACGCAAGCCATAGACGATGGCGGAATAGAGATCGCGCCCTTGTCCATCTGTGCCCAGCACATAGGTGTAATGGCCCTCGGCACTGGGGCTGCCTGGTGCCAGTCTCGCATCCATCACGTCCAGTTGCATGAGGTCATAGGGATTCTGCGGAGTGATCCATGGAGCGCACAGGGCTGCGATGCTCACAATCACGAGCACGATCAGTCCGGCCATGGCAACTCTGGACTGTGCGAAATCTGCCGCAATCTGCCACCAAAGGGATCTCTCTCTCACAGTAGATGACGTGGCTTGGGTCATGCGGCACCCTCAAGCCGCACACGTGGATCCAGCAAGCGGTAGAGCACATCTACCAGCAGATTCAACGTCACAAAAATCACCACGACCACCATGAGGTACGCCACCACCACAGGGCGGTCCAGTGAATTGATGCTGTCCAGAATGAGCTTTCCCGCCCCTGGCCAGGCAAAAATGGACTCCGTGACCACGGCATAGGCAATGGTCGATCCCAACTCCAGGCCCAGAACGGTGACGAGCGGAATCAAGGTATTGCGCAGAACATGCATGAGCACCACGCGCACCGGAGAAAGCCCCTTGGCACGCGCAAACTTCACAAAATCCTGTGGCAGCACTTCGCGTACACCTGCACGCGTGAGACGCAGCACCAGAGAAATCTTGAACAAGGCCAGATTCAAAGCGGGCAGCATCAAATGCTGCAACCCATCCCAGGTGAGCCAGGACCACTGCACGCCAAGCAAAGCCCGTGTCTCCCCCCGGCCACTGGCGGGCAGCCAGCCCAGTTGCACGCTGAACACCATGATCAGCATGAGCGCCACCCAGAATGCGGGCAGAGAAAAGCCGACGATGCTGCCCGCCATGAGTCCTTTGGAAAGAGGATGTTCAGGCCGCATCCCCGCCCACAAACCCAGCGGAACCCCGAGCAACACGGCCAGCAGCAGCGCAGCCACAGCCAGCTCTAGAGTTGCGGGCAAGCGGTGCAATATGAGACGCACGGCGTCTTCCTGGTAGACGAAACTCTTGCCCAGCTGGCCCCGCAAAGCCCCTTCTACAAAGGCAAGGTATTGCTGCCACAAGGGCTTGTCCAGCCCCAGCCGGGCAATCGCCGCCAGACGCTCGGCCTGGTTCATGTCATCCCCCACGAGAATGTCCACCGGATTGCCGATGGAATGCAAACCGATGAACACGATCAGCGTCATCACCCACACCACCAAGGCGGCCTGCCCGAGGCGGCGCAGTAGCCAGCCAGCGCTCATGGTTGTGCCGCCACAGCAGTTGGTGCACCAGCCTCAGACTCCCCCTCGTAAGCCGGAAATACTGCAGGCGTCCACTCCGTTCCGTCCAGCTCAGGCTCCGCATAAGCCACCATGGCGTCATAGTGGGTCTGTACATCTTGAGCCAGCAGACCTGCAGCCAGTCCGCGTGCCAAACGTTGTGCGCCGTCGCTGATCTGCGGAATGTCACCGGCTCCTGCCCCTTGCGATAACGCAGCCGCATAGTTGAAGCAGTGCACACGCTCCAGCCCCGGCAACGATCCGGGGATGCGAGGCTGAAATTCAAACACGGACCCCAGGTCAGGGGAGCCCAGCAGTTCCGCATCCGGTACCCCATCGGGGGCATTGAAGCGGTCACCCCACACGCGAACATGAGGAGCAAGCCGGGCAAACTCCGGGCGCTGCCCCCAGTCCGTGCGAAACCCCGTGCAGAAGATCACAAAATCTGCGGCCAGCGGCCCCTTGCCCGTGTCAATACGCAGTGATCCATCCCCACGGGGCTGCACTCCATGCACCGGCGCGCCCAGGTGGAAATGCGCGTTGGCATGCCTGGAGACACGCAAGGTACTGCCGTGCGGAGGAGGCACCTGCGACACGTTGATGTACCGCCGGAACTGCCACTTCCACTCATCCGGCAAGGCCCAGAAGCCCTGCGACATGCCCGGGTTGCCTGCACCCTTGCCCTTATTGACCCGTGGCAGCTCATTGCGGCGGATCAGCAGGTCGACCCGGGCAGCACCATGTTCCAGCGCTGTGGCGGCTGCATCCATCGCCGAGGCGCCTCCCCCGATCACAGCCACGCGCAGTCCGCGCAGTGTCTCGCCATCCCACTCGTGCGAAGAGTGCACCCACTGATGCCGTGGAACTTGCGCCGCCCAGTCTGGCAACCATGGGCCGCCCAAGCCATCACGCCCCGTGGCAAGCACAGCATGGCGGGCCAGAACAGAGTAATGTCGGGGCGTGCTACCCGGAGTTTCGTCCACCAGTTCCAGCTGCACCACGCCGTCGCCGCGCGGCTGGACATCCAGAAGGCGTTGGTGGTTATGCACATCGAGCCCCAGAACTTTGCGATACCAGCGCAGGTAGTCTGCCCATTGCAAGCGGGGGATCTTGTCCAGCGCCTCCCACTGCTGCAGTCCGAACTGGGCCTCAAACCACGCTCTGAACGTCAGTGCAGGCAGCCCCAGTGCAGGGCCTGTCAGCTCCTTGGGGCTTCGCAAGGTTTCCATGCGGGCCGTTGTGGCCCAAGGCCCTTCATAGCCTTCAGGTGCCTTGTCAAAAATTCGGGCACGTATGCCCAGGTTGCGCAGCGAGGCCGCCAAGGCAAGCCCGCCCATGCCACCGCCCACGATGGCGACATCCAGCACTTGTTGACCGTCCACCGTTTGCACTGGCACCCACGGTTTTGCCGGCAGGCAGAGCCACTGCAAGTCCTGACGAAGGCGAGCCTCCAGCGCCGGCAGGCCAGGGGCATCGTTAGCTGGAAAGGACACAGCAGAGGCTGGAGAAGATGGTTTTTGGGAAGGCAAGTTCATTGGAAAATCCGCTGCAAAGAAGAGCTGTCAGATGGGTTGCCACCACTGATTGATGTCTGGAAGACGTTGACGCTCGCTGTAGTCATCGGTTGGACTCTGTCGATTCAAGCTGCACAAAGCCCGGCACGGCCCGGGCGGCTGCCAGCATGGCCTGCGCCAACGCCTGCACCATGCCTGAAGGCGAACGCCCCGCGAGGACAAACACCCCAAAGTCAAACAGGACGGAAGCGTCAAGGGGGCGCACCACCACACCCTCTGCGGGTGCTCCGAGGGCAGTCAGCGGCTCCAGTATTGCGACCCCTAAGCCTGCGCGAACCATGGCTTGCGCGTTGATGGAGGAGTTGGTCTCGATCGCTGGCCCCATGAAGTCTGATGCCTGAGCACCCATCCCCTGCCCCACGTTGGTTGACAGCGCGGCATTGAGCTTGTGCCGCAAGCGATAAGGGTTGCTCATGGTGACCCAACGACGCTGGGCCAAAGCATGCACAGGCACCACTGGCAAATCGCACAACGCATCCCCGGCAGGGAGCACCGCCACACAGGGGGCTTGTCCCATCCAGAGGATATGAAGCCCCTTGTGCTCCAGCGGGAGGCTGCTGGCCCCCATCTGCACCACGCCGTTGAGCACATCGTGCACCACCTGTTCAGGCGCTGCCGAGCGCAATTGCACCGGCGTATCTGCGAAAGACTCTTGCAGTGCATGCAGCGCCTGAGGGACCAGTCCTACCGCCAGCGCGGACGTTGCCGCAAGCACCAAGGGTTGCGCAACCCCGCCGCGCCCCACCTCCGCAGCGCGCGAATGAATGCTGCGCCAGCTGCCGAGCATGCGCTCCACATCCCCATAGAGCAGGTAAGCCTGCTCCGTGGGCGTGACTCGGGGACCACTGCGCGCAAAAAGGGCATACCCGATTTCTGCCTCCAGCTCCTGCACCAATCGGGTGATCGCAGGCTGAGACCTCTCCAGCAGACGCGCAGCACCCGTCACGCTTCCGGTGGTCATGACTGCAGCGAATGCCTCAAGTTGGCGAATTTCCATAGCACAAGCATTTGTTTTTTGCATCATGCTGCATCAAGCATGCCAATGACAAATACTAAAACCGCATGTGCTTATATGAAAGAGGTCCGACCTGGGGGCCCTCAGCACAAACGACCGCCCCGCATGCATCTGCGGCCTCGGGCCACCCGCGGCGTTACAGCCAGCCTGCCGAGCCTCATGCCGTCGGCCGCCGAACGGCGCTTCCAGCACTGGAAGCCCTCTGGGCTGAGGCGCAAGCCTTCTAAAGATTTCGCATATCCATGCGCTGATTCCTTCGTACCGTAAGGAGGCTTCGCGGTCTTTAATGAAAATATGACCGCACGACCCTCACTGCACCCGCGCCTGCCCAGCCCCCCTGGCCCAGTAAAGCGCATCACCACAGACACCGAGGCCATCGCAGCCGCACACCGTCTGGCCTCTGACTTCGCCGCAGGGGCATCTGAGCGTGACCGCCACCGCATCCTGCCTTGGGACGAGTTGGACCGCTGGTCCGCCAGCGGGCTGGGTACCATCACCGTCCCCCGCGCCTACGGCGGTGCTCAGGTGTCTTACTCCACACTGGCAGAGGTATTCGTCATCCTGAACGCAGCGGACTCCTCTCTCGGGCAAATCCCACAGAATCATTTTGGTCTGCTGGGCGTTCTGCGCGAGATCGGCACCGACGCACAGAAACGGCGCTTCTACGGCGAGGTGCTCGCTGGCCGCCGCCTGGGTAACGCAGGGCCCGAACGCAAGGCCGATGGTGCAGCCACCATCTTGCACAGCGGCACACGCCTGCGCGCTACGGAGAACGGCCTGAGGCTCACAGGCAAACGGTTCTATTCCACTGGAGCACTGTTCGCCCACCGCATCCCTGTGCGGGCCATCAACGACGAGGGGCAGGCAGTGCAAGTCTGGGTGCCACGCGAAGCCCCCGGCCTCACCGTCATCGACGACTGGGACGCCTTCGGCCAACGCACCACGGCCAGCGGCACGGTGGTGTTCGATGAAGTGGCCGTGCAGGCCGACGATGTCCTGCCGGTCTGGCAACTCGCCGATCGGTCGGGACTCTTTGGCCCCACATCCCAGCTCTTGCAGGCCTCCATCGATCAAGGCATTGCCGAAGCTGCCGTGGCAGACGCGCAGCGCTTTGTCCACGAGCGGTCCAGGCCGTGGGTGGACTCTGGAGTAGAGCACGCATATGACGACCCGTATCTCATTGCCGATATAGGCCGACTGCAGATGGACCTGCACGCAGCGCGCGAGGTGCTGCGTGAGACAGGCACCCTCTTTGATGCGCTGGCCGCGCAAGCCACGATCAGCGCTGACGACAGTGCCCGCGCCTCGGTCGCTGTGGCTGAGGCCAAGGTACTGACCACACGCATTGCGCTGCTGGCGAGTGAAAAACTGTTTGAACTGGCTGGCTCGTCAGCCACACGCGCCGCGCACAACCTGGACCGCCATTGGCGCAATGCACGCGTGCATACGCTGCACGATCCGGTGCGCTGGAAGCTTCACCTGATCGGCAACTACCGCCTCAACGGCAAGTTGCCAGCACGGCATTCGTGGAACTGAGGAGGAAGCTGCCATGTCTGCGCTGCTCGCACCCATTCACTCCAACCCCATCGCCCGCCCAGAGCCAACGCCTGCGCAAGCGCCTCGCAATACGCCGCACCGCATCACGACAGATGCCGAGGCCATTACCGCAGCGCAGCGCTATGCGGCTCACATTGCCCCCGGCGCTGCGCAACGTGACCGCGAACGGCTTCTACCCTGGGACGCTCTGGAAGACTTTGTTGCCACCGGGCTGTGGACCATCACTGTCCCCAAAGCCTACGATGGACCCGGCTTGTCAGCGGGAATTCTGGCCGAGGTCACGGCCCTGATCAGCGCAGCCGATGGCTCTCTGGGCCAGATTCCGCAGAACCACTTCTATGCACTGGAAGTGCTCCGAGTGGGCGGCAGCGATGAGCAAAAGCGCTTTTTCTACAACCGTGTGCTCGCGGGAGAGCGCTTCGGCAACGCACTGGCAGAAATCACCCACCGGGACTTCCAGCGACGCACCCGCCTCGTGCCCGATGGCAATGGCGGATTTCACCTGCACGGAGAGAAGTTCTACTGCACAGGAGCTCTTTTTGCGCATTGGATTCCCACGCTGGCAGTCGTGGAGGAAAGCGGACGCCCAGTCACCTACCTTGCCTTCGTACCGCGCACAGCGCAGGGCGTTCATATTACCGACGACTGGGATGGATTTGGCCAACGGGTCACGGGCAGTGGCTCCGTGCGCTTTGACGGCGTACGCGTAGAGCCGCACTGGGTCGTTCCGTTCCTGGCTTCGTTCGAGAGACCCACACCGATCGGGCCACTGGCACAGCTTCTGCACGCGTCCATTGATCTGGGTCTGGCCCGAGGTGCATTTGCTGCCATGCTGCCGTATGTGCGCGAACACGCACGGCCCTGGATCGATGCAAACGTGGAACACGCTGCCGACGACCCGCTGCTCGTGCAACAGGTGGGGGATATCGCGGTGGGCATTCGAGCAGCCGAGGCGCTGGTACGCCGCGCAGCCCGCTTCGTAGATGCAGCGCAGGCGCAAGCCACCGAACAAAGCGTGGCCGAGGCATCCATTGCTGTCGCTGAGGCACGTGCCCTCACCACCACCGCATCGCTGGACGCCGGTACCCGACTGTTCGAACTGGCTGGCACCTCTGCCACCACGGGCCAGAAGGGACTGGACCGTTTCTGGCGCAACGCTCGCACCCATACCCTGCACGACCCTGTGCGCTGGAAGTACCACGCTGTAGGCAACTTCTACCTCAACGGTCGCTTTCCGCCACGCCACGGTGCACTCTGAATCGTTCACTTTCCCTCGGACACAACCTTTCGCTCAACATGTTGAAAAGCAAACTTCTGCGTAGACTTTCTGTATTTCTGGGCTCGGCAGCACTCTGCGCAAGCGTGCTCGCTGCGCCCCTCAAGATTGGCGTTGTGCCGGGTATCTTTGCCGATTCCGTCGCCGTAGCGGCTGCTGAGGCACGCAAGCAGGGCCTGGAGATTCAGGTGGTGGAATTTACGGACTGGACCACGCCCAACGTGGCGCTGGATGCAGGTGATATTGACCTGAACTACTACCAGAACAGCAACTACCTTGCGAATGCTGTGCGTACCAGAGGATTCCCCTTCGTCAGCGTGCAGCCGGGCATCCTGTCCTACCTGGGGCTGTACTCCACCAAACACAAAACCCTGGCAGACGTTCCCCAGGGCGCACGCGTAGCGATTGCCAGTGACCCCGTCAACATCGGGCGGGCGCTGCGGTTGCTGCAGCACGCAGGCTTGATCACCTTGCGCCCCGACACAGGCCTGCTTGGCACGACAGCGGACATCCAGACCAACCCGAAGAAGCTGCAGTTCGTCGAGATTGAAGGTCCCCAACTGGTACGCGCCACGCAGGATGTGGACCTGGCGCAAGGCTTTCCATATTTCATCATCCCGTCGAAGGCCTTCGATGCGACCAGGGGTCTGGCCTACACCAGCTATGAAGACGACTCGTGGGCCATCCAGTTCGTAGCCCGAAAAGACCGCGCCGCAGATCCACGCATCGCGCAGTTTCTGAACATCTACAAGACATCGGACGCGGTGCGCAAGGCAATCCATGCGTTCTACCTCAACGACGCAAAGCTCTACCGTCTGACCTGGCTGAAGCAGCCTTGAGCACTGACTGCCAACGCCAAAGCTGCGCCATGACCCAAGCCCCAAAACACATCCTGCTCAACGCGTTCAACATGAACTGCGTGGGTCACATCAACCACGGCCTGTGGACACATCCGCGCGACCGGTCTGCCGACTACCGCACTCTGGAGTACTGGACCGATCTAGCCAGCACCCTGGAGCGAGGCCTGTTCGATGGACTCTTCCTGGCAGACATCGTGGGTACCTACGACGTGTACCAAGGCAATGTGGACGTACCCCTGCGGGAGTCGATACAACTACCCGTCAATGACCCATTGCTGCTGGTTCCTGCCATGGCCGCAGCCACAAAGCACCTGGGTTTTGGTGTGACAGTCAACCTGTCATACGAAGCACCCTACCTGCTGGCTCGACGCTTTTCCACGCTCGACCACCTGACAAACGGACGCGTTGGGTGGAACGTGGTGACCGGCTACCTGGACAGCGCCGCCCGAGCCATGGGCCAGCCGCAGCAGTTACCCCACGACGAACGGTACGAGCGGGCGGACGAATACCTGGAAGTCCTGTACAAGCTGTGGGAAGGTAGCTGGGAAGACGGCGCTGTACGGCGTGACAAATCCGCACGCGTATTTGCGGATCCGAATCGAGTGCACCCCGTGGTACACCAGGGCCGCTACTTTCATGTAGAGGGCTACCACCTGAGCGAACCCTCCCCCCAACGTACGCCAGTGCTGTTCCAGGCTGGTAGTTCGGGTCGAGGACAGCAATTCGCGGCGCGGCACGCTGAGTGCGTATTCATCTCACCACCCAACAAGCAAGCAGCGCGCAAGACGGTGCAAGCGCTGCGTGAGCAATTGGTGCTCGCGGGTCGCAGACCCGAAGACGTGAAGGTTTTCGTCGGGGCAGCAGTGGTCACAGGTCGCACCGCAGCAGAAGCACACGAAAAGCACGCCGACTATCTGCGCTACGCCAGCCGTGAGGCGGGGCTGGCGCACTTTGCCGCCAGCACCGGTATCGACTTCGCGCAGTACGACCTGGACGAACCCGTCGACTATTCGCCTGGAAACGCCATCGAGTCGGCGAGCCGCACCGCCCAACAACACGGCTGGACACGACGCAATCTTCTGGAGCTGTTCTCGCTGGGAGGCAGATACCCTGCCATCGTGGGCGATGCTCAGCAGATCGCAGACGAGCTGCAATCGTGGGTGGCTGAAACAGGCGTGGACGGCTTCAACCTCAGCCGCACGGTGGTACCCGAAAGCTACGAAGACTTCATCGACCTCGTCATTCCTGAGCTTCAAAGCCGTGGCCTGTACAAGACGGCCTACGCTGAAGGCACGCTGCGCCAGCGCCTGTTTGGAGAGGGTGACCGTTTGCCCGCGCGTCACGCTGCACATGCATTCCGTAGAGCCTCGGTGGTACAGCGCAGCGATGTCACCCAGGCTCACACCCCTGCACTCCTGGAAGAGCAACTGTGAACCACTTTGCTCCCTATCCGTTCCTGGGCCGCTCACGAGTCACATCCGTGTGCATCGCAACCAAGCGTTGAAAAACGCAAGCTGCCCGCCGGTAACAGCGTGCCGCAGCCGCGAACCCACTCACAGCTCTTCACTTTCACCAACCTCTCACCGCGCCAACGCGGTCCTTCTCACCATGCCATTGAACCGTCGCCTACTCGCCCTCGCCCCATTACTGGCTTTTTCTGCGCTCACAGCAATGCCTGCCCATGCCGCAGAAAAACTGCGCATCGGCGTGCTGCCGGGTGTCTACGCCGATGCCATCGCGGCCGTCATTCCTGATGCCAAAGCGCAAGGCATCGACATCACCGTCACCGAATTCACCGACTGGACGACCCCCAACGTCGCAGTGGACTCAGGGGATCTGGACCTCAACTTCTTCCAACACCAACCGTTCCTGGACAACGCCATTCAGAAGAACGGCTTCAAGCTGGCCAGCGCGGGCACCAGCTTTCTCTCCAACATTGGTCTGTACTCCCTCAAGCACAAAGCGATCAACGACATACCTGTGGGTGGCAAGGTTGGCTTGGCCAACGACCCGGTGAACCAGGGCCGGGGGCTGCTGCTGCTGCAAAAGGCCGGCTTGATCACACTGAAGCCCGGTGTCGGCTTTTTGGGCACGTTGGATGACATCGTACAGAACCCCAAGAAACTGAAATTTGTCGAGGTGGAAGGCCCTCAGCTGGCGCGCATCACAGGCGACGTCGATCTCGCACAGGGCTATCCCCATTTCATCGTGGCCTCCAAGGCGTTTGATCCGTCCAGCGGGCTCGCGTACTCAGGTATCGAAGATGCGCGTTTCGCCATCCAATTTGTCACGAAGGCCAACCGAACCAAGGACGCAGTCATCCAGAAGTTCGTAAAGGTATTCCAAAACTCTGCTGGCGTGAAAGCCGCTATCGACAAGGCTTTTGCCGGTGACAAGCGCCTGTATGTACTGACCTGGACACAACAATGAAAAGCATCACCCAACACTTCAAAGCGGCTGCCATGGGGTGGCTGCTGGCTGCATCTGCGATGGCTGCACACTCGGCAGACGTGATCCGCATCGGCTCCACACCCGGCGTAACATCCGACGCTGTGGAAGCCGTGGCCACAGAAGCCCGTGCGCAAGGCCTAGAGGTGAAGCTGGTCGAGTTCACCGATTGGACATTGCCCAACGAGGCCGTGAACAACGGAGACATTGACCTGAACTTCTTCCAACACCAGGCTTTTCTGAACAACGCCATCAAGGAACGGGGCTATGCCTTGCAGCTGGTGGGCCTGGGCTTACTGCAGAACATCGGCATTTACTCCAATCGCATCCAGCGGCTGCAGGACGTTCCCGAGGGGGCTAAGGTGTCGGTCGCCAATGACCCGGTGAACCAAGGCCGCGGCCTGCTCTTGCTACAGAAGGCTGGCCTCATCAAACTGCGCCAGGGTAATGCGGTGGGGGCCAGCGTGAACGATGTGGTGGAGAACCCGAAAAAACTGCGCTTTTACGAGATCGAAGGACCGCAACTCATCCACTCCCTTCAGGACGTGGATCTGGCAGTGGTCTGGCCGAGCTATTTCGTCAATGCTGGCAAGAAGGAGCAGGCAAGCCGAGCCTTGCTGTATTCGGGTATTGATGACACTTTCTATGCCATGGGCTTCGTCGCCCGCAAGGATCGTGCGCAAGATCCAAAGATAGCCCGCTTCATCAAACTGTTCCAGCAGTCCGCCAAGGTGCGCGAGGTGGTTTCCGCACGTTTTAACAACGACTCCAAGCTCTACACGCTGCCCTGGAAGACGCCATGACACTCATTGCCGCTCCACATCCCCCCGCCGCGTGGCGCACAGCCTCAGGCTCCTCACCTGTGGCTGCCGCCAGCCACGCGCTCTCCGGCCCAGCGCGGCAAGACACTGCTAAGACCGATAGACAAGAGCCTGTTCCGTCACCCGCAGGCTCTGTGGTCTTCGAAGGTCTGAGCAAGGTGTATGCCTCTTCTGCAGGGCCGGTGGCTGCCTTGGACAGCATCAGTCTGAGCATCCCGGCCGGCAGCATCTTCGGCATCATCGGGCGCAGCGGAGCGGGCAAATCCAGCCTGCTGCGCACCATCAACCGGCTGGAATCCCCCACAGCAGGACGTGTGCTGGTCGATGGCGTGGATATTGCCGGCCTGGATGACGAGGGGCTGGTAGCCCTGCGCCGACGCATTGGCATGATCTTCCAGCACTTCAACCTGCTGGCCGCCAAGACGGTATACGACAATGTGGCGCTGCCCTTGCGGGTGGCTGGCGTGCGTCCTGCCGAGGTACACCGCCGGGTCGAAGAGCTGCTGGCCCTGGTGGGCCTGCAAGACAAGCACCACACCTATCCAGCACGCCTGTCGGGTGGACAAAAGCAGAGGGTAGGCATTGCGCGGGCTCTCGCCACCGGTCCGGAAATTCTGCTGTGCGATGAGGCGACCTCTGCACTAGATCCTGAGACCACCCACTCCATCCTTCAGCTGCTGCGTGACATCAACCAGCGGCTGGGCATCACCATCATCCTCATCACCCATGAGATGAGCGTGATCCGTGAAATTGCCGACCAGGTGCTGGTGCTAGAGCAAGGACGTATCGCCGAGCGGGGTGAGGTGTGGCGAGTATTCGGCGCTCCTGAGCACGACGCCACCCGAGCCCTGCTGGCGCCCTTGCAACACGGACTACCAGACGAGTTGCAGGCGAGGCTGCAGGCCGAGCCGCCTGCCAACGGTAGTCCCCAGCGTGTGCTGAGACTCAGCTACACAGGCGTGGCCGGTCTGGAGCCTGACTTCGCCCGCATCACCGCGGCGCTGCAAGGCCCTGTGCGCCTGCTGCATGGCGGTGTCGACCGTATTCGCGGCCATGCACAAGGCCGACTGATCGTGTCGCTGCCCGCAGGCGTAGCAATCCCAGACGCTTCTTCCCTGGTGCAAGGCCCTGATGCCATTGCCCACTCCATCGAGGTAATCGGCTATGTCGCTGACGTTGAGCATTCCCTTTGAACGTTATATCCAGGCCCTGACAGACACGCTCACCATGGTGGGTATATCCGCCAGCATCGCTTTTGTGGCAGGCATTCCTCTGGCCATCCTGCTGATCGTGACGGCCCCAGGCGGCTTTCTGGCATCGCCACGCATCCACCGTAGCGTGGGCAGTGTGGTCAATGGCTTCCGGGCTACACCCTTCATCGTTTTGTTGGTGGCATTGATCCCGTTCACGAGGCTGATCACCGGCACCACCATCGGTGTGTGGGCCGCCATCGTGCCGCTGGCGATCAGTGCTACACCGTTCTTTGCTCGCATCGCCGAAGTGAGCCTTCGCGAGGTCGATCCAGGACTGATCGAAGCAGCACAGGCCATGGGCTGCCGCAAGTGGCACATCATCTGGCATGTTTACCTGCCCGAGGCGCTGCCAGGAATCGTCGGTGGTTTCACCATCACCCTGGTAGCTCTGATCAGCTCGTCTGCCATGGCCGGCGCTGTGGGGGCGGGAGGGTTGGGCGACTTGGCCATCCGCTACGGCTACCAGCGCTTTGATACCCAGGTCATGCTCATCGTCATTGCAGTACTGATCGCCCTGGTGTCGCTCGTGCAGTTCACGGGTGACCGATGGGTGCGCTGGCTGCGCAGCCGGTAAACAGGACTCGCTAGGCGGAGCTCAAGTCTCTTCAAGCCAAACGCCGCAGAACCAGCAGCCCAAGCCCAAACTCACTCCACTGTGACGCTCTTGGCCAGGTTCCGAGGCTTATCCACATCCGTCCCCCGTGCGCATGCAGTGTGGTAGGCCAGCAGCTGCAGCGGCACCACATGCAGCAGCGGCGAGAGGGCACCGTAGTGCTCTGGCATGCGGATGACGTGCAGGCCTTCGGCGCTTTCGATGTGGGTGTCGGCGTCGGCCAGTACGTAGAGCACACCGGCGCGGGCGCGCACCTCTTGCATATTGCTCTTGAGCTTTTCGAGCAGGGCGTCGTTGGGGGCCACCGTCACCACCGGCATGGCGCTGGTCACCAGGGCCAGGGGGCCGTGTTTGAGTTCGCCTGCAGGGTAGGCCTCGGCGTGGATGTAGCTGATTTCCTTGAGCTTGAGTGCGCCTTCCAGCGCGATGGGGTAGTGCAGACCCCGGCCCAGGAACAGGGCGTTTTCCATGCGGGCAAAGTCTTCGGCCCAGCTGATGATTTGAGGCTCCAGCGCCAGCACGCCTTGCAGGGCCACAGGCAGATGGCGCATGGCCTTGAGGTGCTCGGCCTCTTGCTCCTCGGTCAGGCGGCCCTTGCTTTGCGCCAGGGCCAGCGTCAGCAGGAACAGGCCCGCCAGTTGCGTGGTGAAGGCTTTGGTGCTGGCCACGCCAATCTCTACCCCCGCACGGGTGATGTAGGCCAGTTTGCATTCACGCACCATGGCGCTGGTGGCCACGTTGCAGATGGTGAGGGTGTGCTGCATGCCAAGGCTTTGTGCGTGGCGCAGTGCGGCCAGGGTGTCAGCGGTCTCGCCGCTTTGGCTGATGGTAACCACCAGAGTGCGCGGGTTGGGTACGCTGGTGCGGTAGCGGTATTCGCTGGCGACTTCCACCTGGGTGGGGATGCCTGCAATCCCTTCCAGCCAGTACTTGGCCGCGCAGCCGCTGTAGTAGCTGGTGCCGCAGGCCAGGATAAGGACACTGTCGATCTCCTTGAACACGCGCCACGCTGCTGCGCCGGGCTCGCCATGCAGGCCTGCGCCGTCAAACAGCTCGGGCACGATGTTCTCCACACCTTCCAGCGTGTCGGCAATGGCGCGGGGCTGCTCGAAGATTTCCTTTTGCATGTAGTGGCGGTAAGGCCCCAGTTCGGCCGCGCCGCTGTGGGCCAGCACCGTGCGCACGGGGCGTTGTGCGAGTGTGAGCGATGCGCCGCCCTTGCCCACAATCCAGTACCGGCCCAGTTGCAGGTCCACCAGGTCGCCCTCTTCCAGGTACATGATCTGGTCCGTCACGCCAGCCAGTGCCATGGCGTCGCTGGCAAGAAAGTGTTCGGAACCATCCTTGCCCACACCCAGGATCAGCGGCGAGCCAGCGCGCGCACCCACCACGCGGTGCGGTTCGTCCTTGTGGATAACGGCAATGGCAAAGGCACCATGCAGTTGGGCCACGGCAGCCTGCACGGCCTCGAACAGGTCACCGTTGTAGAGGCTGTCAACCAGATGGGCAATGACCTCGGTATCGGTCTGGCTGGCAAAGTGGTAGCCCTTGGCCTGCAGCGCGCGGCGCAGTTCCTCATGGTTCTCGATGATGCCGTTGTGTACCAGTGCAACGCGACCGGGCTGGGTGGCTTCACCCCCGGTGCCGTGGCTGAAGTGAGGGTGAGCGTTGTGCACCACAGGCGCGCCGTGCGTGGCCCAGCGGGTGTGGGCAATGCCGGTGGCGCCGTCGATGTGGTCGGTATTTACCTGCTCCAGCAGCTCGGCCACGCGGGCCGTGCTGCGGGCGCGCAGCAGGCCGCCTTGGGGCGTGCCGTGGCGCGCTGCATCCAGACTGGCCCCGTGCACCGCAACACCGCACGAGTCATAGCCGCGGTATTCCAGGCGCTGCAGGCCCTGGACAAGGATGGGAACGATGTTGCGCGTGGAAACTGCGCCGACGATGCCGCACATAGGTGCCTCCGATCAAGAAGATGACTGGATCGTAGGCGGGAGCAAAGGAAATTTCAGATTGATTAAAAACGGTATTTGAAATTTAATTTCAGCCTACACAAATCAAGAAATTAAAATTCACAAAACCTCCACATATGGAATCAATCAACCTGGATGACATCGACCTGCAGCTGCTGAACCTCCTGCAGCAGGATGCGGCCCAAAGCAACCAGATCCTGGCAGAAAAGGTGCATGTGTCCCCGCCCACCTGCCTGCGGCGGGTCAAGCGCCTGCACGATGCCGGACTGATTGAGCGCCAGGTGGCCCTGCTGCAGCCCGACAAGCTGGCGGCCATCCAGGGGCATGGCCTGGCGTGCATTGTGGAGGTGACCCTGGACCGCCAGGGCGCAGAGGCGCTGGATGCGTTTGAAGCCCGCGCCGTAGCCGAGGACGCAGTGCAGCAGTGCTGGCGCGTGTCGCCAGGACCCGACTTTGTGCTGGTGGTGCACACCCGCGACATGCCGGGGTATCTGGCCCTGTCGCAGCGGCTGTTCACGGCCGATGCCAATGTGCGCAATGTGAAGGCATTCTTCAGCACCAAGCGCGCAAAGTTTGAAACAAAAGTGCCGCTAGCGCTTGATAAATAAGCGCAGGCAGCTACTGATTCAATAGCACATCAATCCATCGAAACAACGGGTGGGGCAGGCCACTCCACCCGCACCGTGCAGCCCTGCCCCACCGCAGCCGTAGCGGTGATGACTGCGCCGTGGCGCTGTGCGATGGCGCGGCACACGGCCAGGCCTGCGCCCACACCTTCAAATTCCGTCTCGCGGTGCAGGCGCTGGAAGATGCCAAACAGACTCGCCGCCCGCTGGGGGTTGAAGCCCACGCCGTTGTCCTGCACCTCCCACGCCACCCAGCCTGCCCCCTGCTCCGCCGCCACGGGGCGCAGATTGATGCAAGGGGTGGATTGATGCTGGCTGAACTTGAGCGCATTGCCCAGCACCTGCTGCAGCAGTTCTTGCAGCAAAGCGGGGTCGGCATGCACCGTGGGCCAATCGGCTGCCACATCCCATTGCACGGCAGGGGCCGCCTGTCCACTCCAAGTGGCAGACAAGACCTCCCGAGCCTGGGCCACAGCGCGCGCCAAATCCACCGGCTGCAGATGCAAAGGCGCTCTCCCAACACGGGACAGGGCCAGCAGCCCGTCCAGCATCAGCGCCATGCGGCGGGCCGACTGCTCCATGGTTCCGATAAAGCCCTGGGCTTCTTGCAAGGGCTCGCTGGCCCGTACATCGGCAGGCAAGTCGCCCAGCACCTCGCGCACCAGCTTGCCGTAGGAGGTGATGTGCCGCAGCGGCGCGCGCAGGTCGTGCGATACGGCACGCACAAACTCCTCCTGCGCAGCGGCCATGTCGGCCATCTGCTGCTGGCTGGCGGCCAGTGCAGCGCACAGTTGCTCGGGGGTCAGGGCATCGTCTTGCATGGCACGCTCGTCACAGGGTCAGGCCTTGGGTTTCTTCGTGGGGCGGGGCCAGTTGGCAATGCTGATCTGCTTGCCACGGGCCACGCTCAACGCGCCGGGCTCCGTGCTCTTGGTGATGGTGCTGCCGCCGCCCACCGTGCCGCCCGCGCCAATGGTCACAGGTGCCACCAGCACGCAGTTGCTGCCGATGTGCACATCGGCCTCGATCACGGTGCGGTGCTTGTTCGCACCGTCGTAGTTGGCGGTGATGCTGCCTGCGCCGTAGTTCACGCGCTCGCCCACCGTGGCGTCGCCCAGGTAGGCCAGGTGGTTGGCCTTGGCACCATCGGCCAGCGTGCTGTTCTTCACCTCCACAAAGTTGCCGATGTGAACCTCGCGGCCCAGTTGCGCACCAGGGCGCAGGCGGGCAAAGGGGCCGATCAGCGCGCCTTCGCCCACGGTGGCGCCGGCCTTTTCGCCGTCGATGTGGGTGTAGGGATGGATGACGGCGCCCGCCGCGATGCATGCATTGGAAATACAGCAGTTGGCGCCAATGCTCACGCCCTCGCCCAGCTCCACGCGGCCGGTGAAGACGCAGTTCACGTCAATCTCCACATCCTGCCCGCACACCAGTTCACCGCGCACGCCGATGCGGGTGTCGTCGCGGAGGTCAAAGCGGGCAGGATCGGCCAGGCGCACGCCCTGCTCCATCAAGGCACAGGCCTGGCGCAGTTGGTGGGCTCGCTCCAGCTCGGCCAGTTGCAGCGGGCTGTTCACGCCTGCCACCTGCAGCGCATCGGTGATGCGATGGGCCATCACGGGCACACCGTCGGCCACTGCCATGGCGACCACGTCGGTCAGGTAGTACTCGCCCTGCGCGTTGTTGTTCGTCAGCCTTGCCAGCCAGGGCGTGAGCAGGCGCGCGGGCACGGCCATGATGCCGCTGTAGACCTCGGTAATGGCGCGCTGCGCATCGGTGGCGTCTTTGTGCTCGACGATGCCTTGCACCGCGCCATCGGCATTGCGCACGATGCGGCCGTAGCCTGTGGGGTCAGGCAGGGTCACCGTCAGCAGCGCCAGCCGCTCGCCACCGCTGGCAGCCACCAGGGCGCGCAAAGTATCTGCTTGGGTAAGAGGCACATCGCCTGAGAGTACGACCGCCGTGCCATCCGCGGGCAGATGGGGCACGGCCTGCTGCACGGCATGGCCGGTGCCCAATTGCGGCTCCTGCCGCACAAACTTCAGATCAAAATGGGCTGCAGCGCCCGTGAATCCAGCGGTAGCCGCTTCTACTTCTGTAGCACCGTGGCCCGTGATGACGATGGCGCTGCGGGCCTGCAGGTGGGCAGCCTGGTCCAGCACATGGTGCAGCAGGGGGCGCCCGGCCAGGCGTTGCAGCACTTTGGGGGTGCGGCTTTTCATGCGCGTGCCCTTGCCGGCCGCCATGATGAGGATGTCGAGTGGAGTCATGGAATGCGTCAGTGGGTGGGGTGCGGCAGCACGATGGCGCTGCAGCAAAGGTCTGCGCCGGATTATCGGCGCTGGCGTTGTGGCTTGACGGGAGCTGTTACGCCGTACCCGGCAGCCCGCTCACAGCAAAGGCTTGGGCCGCTCAGCCGCGTCGTAATACTCGGCAATGCGCGCCAGCGCACGGGGGTTGAGCAAGCGCAACCGTCCGTTCTTCAGCTCGTGCAAACCCAGCGCCGACAGGCGTCGCAAGGTCTTGTTGGTGTGGACCAGCGAGAGGCCCAGCGCATCGGCAATGTGCTGCTGGTTCAGAGGAAATGCCACGCTGCCATCTTCCACCAGCCCCAGGCGTTCCATGCGGCGATACAGATGCACCAGCAGCATGGCCACGCGCTCGGTGGCATTGCGCCGCCCTGTGCTCAGCAGGTTGTCGTCTACGTGGCTCTCTTCGTGGGCCGCGAGCCAGGTGATGTCGTAGCCCAGGCGGGGATGCTCGCGGAACACAGCCCAGAGGCTGTCGTTCGGGAAGACGCACAGCGAGCAATCGGTCAACGCCTCCACACCATGCAGAGACACGCTGTCAAACTCCTGCTGCAGGCCCACCAAGTCGCCGGGCAGCAAAAAATTGAGGATCTGGCGGCGGCCATCGCTCAGCGTCTTGTAACGAAATGCCCAGCCTGCATAGAGCGTGAACAGGCGTGCGTTGGTCTGCCCTTCATGCACCACACTGCTGCCCGCAGGCACGGTGGCAGTTTCGGCGCGGAAACTCTGGATGAAGTCCACCAGCTCGGGCTTGAGAGGGGTGAACGCCTCGGTACGGCGCAACCTGCAATCCCGGCAGTGGGGCGGGCATGAGGCTGGTGATGGGGTGTTCATGGTGCGCAGATTCTAGGCACACAGCAGCCCTGTTGCTGAGCGCGTTTCGCACCGTTGGTAACAGCATCACTATGTCTTAGTACATTGCTTGCTGTACGACATCCGCCTACATTGGGTCGGGCATATGAACCATTCCATTGATCTATACGAAGTGCTTTACGTGAGCACGCTTGCCCCTGACCAGCCCCTGCAGGTCGTGGCCGAAATCGCCGCCGTGGCGCGCCACGCCAATGCCCAGCTGGAAATCACAGGCCTACTCATCTTCGATGGACAACGGTTCTGCCAGCAGCTGGAGGGGCCGCAAATCCCCGTGCTCAAACTGATGGAGCGCATACGCAACGATGCGCGCCACATGAATGTGGAAGTGCTGCACCACGGGCCGTTGCCCGCGCGACGCTTTCAGCAGTTCAGCCTGGCCTTCAGCACGGTGGAGGACGAAGACGCCCTGCCCCGCATGGAGCAACTGGATGGTGCTGCAGCGCTGGATGCGTTTGAAGCCATGCGCAAAGAGCTGGTGCTGTGAGGCAAGACGGGCATCGCCCCCTCACGCTACGCTACACCTTTCATAGCACCTTGCGCTGATTTTCATTGCCCTGCAGCACGATTTACCAAAAACAGTATCAGGACACTTTGCAGGCACAAGGAGTCGTAGTTGCAGTCTCCGGCACAACGGACATGTGCCGCCGTGGTTGCCCAGCCCCCAAGGAGGCAAACGCAAAGTGCGCCACCCCTGCGGCCAGACGCGCAACAGCCACGCAGACATCGACCCCGGCCTGCCCCACGGCGCGGCCCGCACCTGCCAGGGCCTGAAGCAGATCACGCATGGGCTTTGCCACGCTGCGTTCCCAGTCATGCACCTGGCCCGCCACCGGGCTCTGCGAGGCCACGCGAGCTTGCGGCAACGCATCCCAGCAGAAGCTCACTGCCCCATCGTGCGAGGGGTGCGCGGTGCGTCCATCAGCCCAGGGTTCCATCACCACATGCTGCCCAGGCTCCACCGTGATGCGGGCACCCGCAGGCAGCACCTGGTCTGGAGCGGCATCCCCCGTGGTCAGCCACACCCTGCCGCGCACAATGTGCAAGGTGCTGGGCACTTGCGGCATGAGCGAAAGCGCCCGCCCGGGTGCCAGCCGCCAGCAACCGGCAGGTGAAGGGGTCTCTGCGCCAGGTTGAGCCGCCTTGTCAGTCATGGAAGACGAAGAGGACGACAGCGGGGCCAAAGAGGATAGGGGCGAGGATGGATGCGAGGGTGAGCTGGGCGTCTGCATGGTGGGCTCCTTGTCTGGATGGCTGGGAAATCAGTGACAACAGGAGGTGTTGTGCAGGCTCCATGGTGCGCAGATTGGCATGCCCGGTCCAATGAAAAGGCGTTACGCTATTGATTCCATCTGCGCATCAATCAACCACCCTCTTCACACCCTCACCCAGCCATGAGCACTGCCGACAACGCCCCAGCCATTCCCCGCTCCCGCCCGGTGGGCGCAGGCCACTGGCGGGCTTTTCTGGCGGTGGCCAAGCATCTGAACTTTCGCGCGGCCGCTGATGAGCTGGCACTGACCCAATCTGCGGTCAGTCGGCAGATCCAGGCGCTGGAGGACGAAGTGGGAGTGCCCCTGTTCCTGCGCCACACGCGGGCTGTGGAGTTGACGAGCGCGGGCTCGCAGTTGCACCGCGCGGTAGGGCCAGCGCTGGAGCGGGTGGACAGCGCCGTGCGGCAGGTGCGGCTGAGTGCAGGGCGCAAGCTGGTTTCCATCACCACCTGGGCCAGCTTCGCTTCGATGTGGCTGATACCGCGCTTGGAAGAGTTCCAGCGCGACCATCCAGGCATCGACATCCGCATCGATGCCACGGATGCAAAGCAGGACCTGGAAACCTCGGATGTGGACCTGGCCATCCGCTACGCCCTGCCTGGCGCACCAATGCAAGGCGCGCACCGTCTGTTTGGCGAGCAGCTGGCGGTGGTGGGCAGCCCCTGGCTGCTCAAGAACAAGCCCTCGGTGCGCACGCCTGCCGATGTGGCGCGGTTCACCCTGATCGAGGCCGGAGATGCCTACCGCACCCAGCACCTGGAGTGGCTGAGCTGGCGCCGCTGGTTTGAGCAGTTTGGCACCACCCAGGTCCAGCCCGAGCGCTGGATTTACTTCAACTACGCCCACCAGATCGTGCAGGCCACCCTCAGCGGCCAGGGTCTGGCACTGGCACGCATGCCGCTGATTGCCGACGCGCTGGCCTCGGGTGACCTGGTGGAGGTGCTGCCACGCCACCGGCTGGACTCGCCCCTTGCCTACTGGCTGCTGCTGGGCCCGCGCAGCGGGCACAGGCCCGAGGTGCAGGCTTTTTGCGCCTGGCTGCAAGCGCAGGCCCAAATTACCCGCACGGCCATTGGCGACGTGCCCGACCCAGACACCCAGGATCAGCTGGACTGACAAGCTGCGTCACAACCTGTTCAAAGACGTGACCACACTGCAGCCCCGTGAAAACACCAGCCCGCAAGACGCGGCACAGAGAGACACTCTGCGGACCTGTTCTGCCACGCGCGGCGTGCGGCAGACGCCTTTTTGAACCAGACGCCGGATAGTTCAGAAGCCCCGCCCTCCACGCCATGAACACCCCAGCCCCACCACCCACCGACAACTTCCGGATGCTGATCCGGCAGGCGTCTGCGCTGTGCGTGGTGGTGCACAGCCTATACATCGCCCTGTTTGCGTGGGCACAGGTGGATGGGCTGGCTTGGCTGAATGTGCTCAGTGTGGCCACCCATGCACTGGCCTTTCACCTGTCCCGCCCGCAGGGACATTTGCGGGCAGCCACGCTGCTGCTGATCGGTGAAATCACGGTGCACGCCATTGCTGCGACGGTCTTTGTCGGCTGGCACACGGGCTTTCACTACCTCATGCTGCCGGTGATACCGGTCGCCATGCTGTCTTCCAGCGAACACGCTACGCTCAAGAACACCATTGCGCTGTGCCTCTCGGCCATCTACCTGGGGCTGGATGGGTGGAGCGACCAGAACACTCCGCTTTACGTGCTGAACGGCACCTTGCAAGACCTGCTGCGCTACCAGAACATTGTCACGCTGCTGCTGGCGTTCATCATCCTCTCGCGTGGTTACTACAACGTGGTCACGCAAGCGCAGGCGGCGCTAGCCCGGCAGGCATCCACCGACCCGCTGACGGGAGCCATCAACCGCAGGGGCCTGATGGAAATCGGCCGCGCCGAGCTGCACCGCATGCGCCATGCCCGGCCACCCAAGCCGGGCGAGACAGAGCCACCGCTGGCGCTGCTGCTGTGCGATATCGACCACTTCAAGCGCATCAACGATACCCACGGACACAAGGCGGGTGATCTGGTGCTGCAGGACTTTCACCGCCGGGCCCTGGGGGTGACGCGCTCGTCCGACAGCATCTGCCGCTGGGGCGGTGAGGAGTTTCTGATCCTGCTGCCCGATACCGACAAGGCGGGCGCCCTTCAGCTGGCAGAGCGGCTGCGGGTGGCTGTGAACTCCGCCCCCTTCACCACGGGCTCTGCCGAGCTGCAGGTGACCGTCACCGTGGGGGTGAGCATTCTGGGCAAGGACGAATCGCTGATGGATGCCGTACACCGCGCGGACAAGGCGCTTTACCGGGGTAAGCGCGCCGGGCGCGACCAGGTTGTCGGCAGCCCGGAAACCAGCCTTCTTGCAGAGCAACAGACCAACTGAGTGACGGGGAGCCGCTGAGCGCGGCCTGGAAAGGCCGAGGGAGGGTGGAACCGGGCAAAGTTCCACCCATCATTCACTACAAAATTGATAGCTTGCTGCGCTTTTACTGCAAGCGCTACAAGCCATTTTTGTATCAAGCAGCCAGCGTTACACGGGCAAACTTGCGCTTGCCCACCTGCACCACATACGTACCAGATTCCAGCTTCAGGCCTTTGTCGCTGACCACGCTGCCATCCACACGCACACCGCCGCCATCGATCAGGCGGTTGGCTTCGCTGGTGGAAGGAGCCAGATTGGCTTGCTTGAGCAGCGCGCCAATGCCCAGTGGGGCACCGCTGAGTGCCACTTCCGGAATCTCGTCCGGCACGCCGCCCTTGCTGCGATTGATGAAGTCCTGCTCTGCTGCCTCGGCCGCTGCCGCGCTGTGAAAGCGGGTGGTGATCTCCTTGGCCAGCATCACCTTGGCATCCTTGGGATTGCGCCCGTTCGCCACCTCGGCCTTGAGCGCGGCAATTTCTTGCAGGCTCTTGAACGACAGCAGGGTGTACCAGTCCCACATCAGCGTGTCCGAAATCGACAGCACCTTGGCAAACATGGTGTTGGCATCCTCGGTAATACCGATGTAGTTGTTCTTGGACTTGGACATCTTGTCCACGCCGTCCAGCCCCACGAGCAACGGCATGGTGAGCACGCACTGCGGCTCCTGACCATATTCCTGCTGCAGGTGGCGCCCCATGAGCAGGTTGAACTTCTGGTCGGTGCCGCCCAGCTCCAGATCACTCTTGAGTGCCACCGAGTCATAACCCTGCATCAGCGGGTACAGGAACTCATGCACGCTGATGGACTGGCCCGAAGTGAAGCGCTTGTGGAAATCGTCCCGCTCCATCATGCGCGCCACGGTGTACTTGGCTGCCAGCTGGATCATGCCGGAAGCGCCCAGCGGCTCACTCCATTCGCTGTTGTAGCGAATTTCCGTCTTGGCAGGGTCCAGCACCAGGCTGGCCTGCTTGTAGTAGGTTTCTGCGTTGACCTTGATCTGCTCGGGGGTGAGCGGCGGGCGTGTGCTGTTGCGCCCAGAAGGGTCACCGATCAGGCTGGTGAAGTCACCGATCAAAAAGATGACCTGATGGCCCAGATCTTGCAACTGGCGCATCTTGTTCAGCACCACGGTGTGGCCGATGTGGATGTCGGGAGCCGTAGGATCCAGCCCCAGTTTGATACGCAGGGGTGTGCCCGTGGTTTCGGAGCGAACCAGCTTCTTGACCCACTCATCCTGCGGCAGCAACTCGTCCACACCGCGCAGCGAGATTTCGAGGGCCTGACGTACACCATCGGACAGCGGGCTTGTTGTAACAGCAGATTGATTCATAAGGGTTTTTTTCGATGTCTGGGGATCGTGCGCCGCTATACTCGGGCTCCATTGCAAAGGCGGATTCTAGTAGGCCCGCCGTCTCAGCCCGGGCAGCCCCGGTCGAGATTGATAGCGTTTCCATCTCTGTGCTTCCGGTTCCAGCCAGGCTTCAAGCCCGCGCGCCCTGCGTACGCACAACTATTCTGGGGATAGAACATTGATTCACGGCTTGACCACCGCCAGCTTGGCATTGCTTGATCGACTGTCCCAGACCGTACAACAACATCCCAAACGCATCACTGCCGCCGTCGCGGCCGTGCTGCTGACGGGCGGCGGCGGTGCTTTCGCTGTAGCGTCCCTGGGCCCAGACGCTGCAGAACTGCCCACCAAAATGGTGAGCTATCCGGTGGAGTCGCTTGCAGAGAACGTCGCACTGGAAGCGCTGGATGCCCCCGGCTTCTCCCTGTTCCGCTCCGAACAAACACGCAGCAGCGATACGGCCGAGTCCCTGCTGCAGCGCATGGGGGTGGCAGACCCTGCCGCTGCCGCATTTTTGCGCAGCGACAACGCTGTGCGCCAGAACCTGCTGGGCCGCACGGGTCGCATGGTTTCAGCCGAAACCACCGATGACCACCGTCTGGTGCGCCTGACAGCACGCTGGGCTCCTGACGATGGTGGAACCTTCCGCCGACTGGTGGTCGAGCGCAAGGACGATGGCTTCAATTCGCGTATTGAGACCGCGCCTCTGACCAAAGGCACGCGCCTGGCAGGGGGCGTCATCCGCAGTTCGCTGTTTGCCGCGACCGATGCCGCCAACATCCCCGATGCGGTGGCAGTTCAGGTCGCAGAAATCTTTTCCGGCAACATCGATTTCCATCGCTCCTTGCGCAAGGAAGACCGTTTTGCCGTGGTGTACGAAACCCTTGAGGCCGATGGCGAGCCCCTGCGCAGCGGGCGCGTGCTGAGCGCAGAATTTCGCAATAACGGCAAAACCCACCAGGCCGTCTGGTTCCAGGAAAGCGAGAGCAACAAGGGCGCTTATTACACGCTGGAAGGCGAAAGCATGCGCCGCGCATACCTTGCCTCGCCAGTGGAGTTTTCGCGCGTCACCAGCGGCTTCAAGATGCGCCTGCATCCCATCCTGCAAACATGGCGCGCCCACCTGGGCACTGATTACGCCGCACCGACCGGCACCCCTGTGCGCACGGTGGGCGACGGTGTCGTGGAGTTCGCCGGTGTGCAAAACGGGTTTGGAAATGTCGTTTTCATCAAGCACCGCAATCAGCACGTCACCGTATACGCCCACTTGAGCCGCATTGACGTGAAAAACGGCCAATCGGTGTCGCAGGGGCAGACGGTGGGTGCGGTCGGCGCTACAGGCTGGGCCACAGGACCCCATCTGCACTTTGAGTTCCGCATCAACGGGCAGCACCAGGATCCTCAAACCATTGCCCAGCAAAGCGAGGCAGCAGCCCCCGTATCTGCGGCAGCACGCCCCGCATTCGACCGCTTGGCCTCCTCCATGCGCACCCAGCTCTCCGCGGCAGAGCTGATTCAGCAAGCCAGCGCCCAGTGACCTCTACCAGGCCCGCATGAATGCAGGCCTCTGACACGCATGCGTGAGCTATTCATCGGACTGATGTCCGGAACGTCTCTGGATGGCGCGGATGCCGTGTTGGTGGACTTCGCTGCGAAGCCGCTTGAGGTGATCGCGCATTGTTTTGCACCCTTTCCAGACTCCCTTCGGGCAGAACTGCTGGCGCTCAACAGTCCTGGCAACAACGAATTGCACCGTGCTGCACTGGCTGGGAATGCCGTCAGCCGGACTTACGCTGACCTGGTAGACCAGCTGCTTCGCCAGAGTGGCACGGAGCGCGAAACGGTTCGTGCCATAGGAGCACACGGGCAAACGGTACGCCATCGCCCCCAGGAATTTGACGCCACGGGCTACACCTTGCAGCTGCAAAACCCCGCGTTGCTGGCAGAGCGTTCCGGAATTCCTGTAGTCGCTGATTTCCGAAGCCGTGACGTGGCGGCTGGCGGCCAAGGAGCCCCGCTGGTGCCGGCGTTTCATCAAGGCGTCTTTGGCAGCGCCACAGAGACCGTTCTGGTTCTCAATATCGGAGGCATCTCCAACCTCAGCGTGCTTTGCCACGACGGTGCCGTTTCAGGGTTTGACTGCGGCCCAGGCAATGCATTGATGGATTATTGGTGCCAGGAGCACACAGGTCAGCCGTTTGACATCGGCGGCCAATGGGCCCGCACAGGCAATGTTGCTCCGGCCTTGCTGAACCAGCTGCTCCAAGAGCCCTTCCTGCAAAAAGCTCCGCCCAAAAGCACGGGCCGAGACCTTTTCAACCCGACCTGGCTGGCAGGGCAGTTGGGGCCGCATGCACACATGGCTCCGGCAGACGTGCAGGCGACGCTGACAGAATTCACGGCGCAGGCTTGCGCACAGGCTACGCGGGTTTTTGCCGCCAACGCCCGTGTTCTTGCGGTGTGTGGGGGCGGAGCGCTGAACACCTACCTGATGGAGCGCCTTCAGCACCTGCATCCAGCATTACAGGTGCGCCCAACGGATGCGTTGGGCCTGCCCGCCATGCAGGTGGAAGCCAGCGCTTTCGCATGGCTTGCGCGTCAGGCCCTTTTGGGACTTCCAGGCAATCTCCAAAGCGTCACGGGCGCCAGAGGCGCCCGTGTTTTGGGGGCTATTTACCCCGCGTAAGCCCCGGCGTTAAGTGCCCAGGGCCTATTACCAAATCAACGCTCTCAGGTCGAAAAGCTCGAACCGCAACCGCAAGTGGTCGTGGCGTTGGGGTTCTTGATGACAAACTGAGCGCCCTGCAGGTCTTCCTTGTAGTCGATCTCTGCACCCACCAGATACTGGTAGCTCATCGCATCAATCAGCAGCGAGACGCCATTTTTGGTCATGGTCGTATCGTCTTCGTTGGTGATCTCATCAAAAGTAAAGCCGTACTGAAAACCCGAACAGCCACCGCCTTGCACGAAGACGCGCAGCTTCAGGTCGGGGTTACCTTCTTCGGCAATCAAATCTGCCACTTTGGCCGCCGCACTGTCCGTAAACACAATGGGGGCCGGCATCTCGGTCTGGACGTTGTCTGCAACAGCGCTCATGGGAAGCTCCAAATCAATATTTGGCGTGATGGTACTGCAACCCCCGCCGCCACGGCGACTATTGATTGCTTGACGCTAACTTGAGTGGGGCCTTTTCTTCGATCAGAACAGCCGAGGGAAATAGCTGCCCCGCAATAGTGGCCCCCTGGTGCATCTCAAGCGCCCGGTAATGCACGTTGCCAGTGATCCGCGCCTTGGGCTGCAGTTCGAGCAGTTCTGCTGCGTGCACGGGCCCATCCACCGATCCATTGATGATGACATGGTCGGCATACACGCCGCCTTCCACACGCGCAGTTTCGGAAATCACCAGGATGCTAGGCTGCTCCAGCGCGGCACGGATATCGCCAATCACGTCACCATCAATCCGGATACCTTCCTCAAACAGTACATTTCCCTCAATCCGTGTCCCATGGGCCACCAGACTTTTGATGGGCGGCTGCTTCTTGCTCTTGAACATAGGGAACTCCTCCAGGACGGCGACGGATTACCCATGGGAACCATGGCCGAGACGCCAATCAACAACGAATCATTAGGTAGGCAGGAACAGCATGAGTCCTGCCACGGCGAGCCATCAATCCAGTTCGATGGTTTGAGATGCACGAACAGTCTGCCCCTCCAGGACACGTGCAGTAACAGTTTTTACCACGACATTGGGGGGGAGCGTGAGTATCTCTTCGATGCGCCGGTACTGCTTGAACTGCAGCGCCTTGCCCTCGGCGGGAATGGCCTGGGACCAGGGTTTGCCTTCCTTCAAGCCAGCCGCTGTCAACTCAACCCGCCCCTTGAACTCTGGCGCATTGCGCGCAGCCGATTGAATCACCAGCATCTGCCAACGCAGTTGAACTCCGGCGAGCACCTCCGCCTGAAACCCCCTGATGGCCAAGCCGTCTCCCTTGGCTGCAGGCATCAGCTTTTCAAAAAAACCCAGATCGTCGCGCAGCATGCGGTTTTCAGACTCCAGCTGTTTGACCTGGGCTGTCAGGCGCTCCAAAGTCGCACGATCGGCAGCCAAGAGGCTCTCTGCCGTCTCGGACAGAAGCTGACGCTGGGAAGACTGCTCCCTCAGTTGCTCCAGCTCAGAGCGCAACCGCAGAACTTCTTCCCGAGACGCAGATTCGAGACCGGCAATCGTTTTTCCAAACTCGAACGCCCACAACGCCGCCGCACAGCTGAGCCCCAATACCAGGGCAAAGACCAGCCAGCGCAGGGGCCAAGGTAACGCACTACGAATAGCAACCCGGGGGGCACTGATGGTCAACCGACGGCGAAGCAAACGCAGACGCATGGAGTTCGATTCAATTCAACAAAGAGCGCACCATAAACGAAAAAAAGCCGCCCGAGGGCGGCTTTTCTGATTTGCAGCACCAGCTGCGCATCGCAAGACTCTGACGATTAACGCTTCGAGAACTGCTTTGCACGACGGGCAGAGTGCAGACCAACCTTCTTACGTTCCACTTCACGAGCGTCACGGGTCACGAAGCCAGCTTGGCTCAGTGCCGACTTGAGGGTCGCATCGTAGTCGATCAGGGCACGAGTGATACCGTGACGGGTTGCACCCGCTTGGCCAGATTCGCCACCACCGTGCACATTGACTTGGATGTCGAAGGTTTCGACATGGTTGGTCAGCACCAGAGGTTGCTTGGCGATCATGATCGATGTTTCACGGCCAAAATAGGACTGGATGTCCTTGCCGTTCACAGTGATCTTGCCAGAGCCTTTTTTCAGAAACACGCGGGCGACGCTGGACTTGCGACGGCCGGTGCCATTGTTCCATTCACCAATCATCTCAAGGCTCCTTAGATTTCCAGCACTTTGGGTTGCTGGGCGGTGTGCGGATGCTCAGCACCACCGTACACCTTGAGTTTCTTGATCATTGCGTAACCCAGGGGACCCTTGGGAAGCATGCCCTTGACAGCCTTTTCCAAAGCACGGCCGGGGTGCTTGGCTTGCATATCGCGGAAGTTGGTAGCCGTAATACCGCCTGGATAACCAGAGTGGCGGTAGTACACCTTGTCCAGGGACTTGGTGCCGGTTACCTTCAGTTGTGCTGCGTTGATCACAACAATGAAGTCACCAGTATCGACGTGAGGCGTGTAAATGGCCTTGTGTTTGCCGCGCAAACGGAGAGCAACTTCGCTGGCTACTCGTCCGAGGACCTTGTTGGTCGCGTCAATCACAAACCACTCGTGCACAACCTCAGCGGGCTTTGCGCTGAATGTAGACATGAGATTCTCTTTTCAAGAGGTGGTTTGAGGGCCCTTTTCCACGGTCGGTGCTTCTCTGAAGGAAGCCTCTTAGGTGGCTTTAAGTATTCGCCGCGGGGCCGCTAAATCGCTGCGAAGCCTTTTATTATACGATTTATCCCGTAGCCGCAGCAAGCGGCCACTCGATTCGATTTGGGCGTACCGTCAAAGCGCTCATCCGGTCTGATGAAGACTGACAGCGCTCAGTTAGCCATCTGACGCGCCCGCTGCTCCTCCGCCTCGTATCGCTTGCGAGTTTCCACACAAATCGCCAATCCCGCCTGCGAGGGCTTCTGACATTCCTGATGAATGCACATGGGCTTGGCAAGGAAGCTGGCGTTGGCACATACCTCCTGGGGCGTGGGAACCCGCACGGGAGCTGGCTTGGGCTTGACTTCCACCGGAGGGGGCGGTGGTGGAGGGGGTGCCTCAACCACTACCGGAACGGGTGCAGGTTCAGCTTGCGTCTTTTTGGAAGCATTCCGGGCCGCGGGTTTGGAAGCGGGTGTTGCTGGAGCGGGCACCGCCTGCAATGGCAGCTCCACCACAGCGGAGGCGGAAGCAGAGGCAGCGTCACTGGCCTCCAATGTAGGCTCTGATGCCACCACATCAGGCGCAGAGGCCTCGGGCAGCGGAACGGGCACCGAATCTGAGGCCAATTCGGTAATGATGTCGTCCTTCGGAGGCGCCTTGCGGTGCTGGCCCCACCAAGCCGCCGCAGCAAACGCCAAAAGAGTGGCAGCCAATGCGATGCCCCACCGAACGCGACGCGTGCGGGATGCTCCAGTCGCGCGGCGAGAGCGTCGGCCCCCTTCCGAACGGCTGGCGGGTCTGCTGTCACGCTCCTTCGATTCCAGGCTAGGTCGGCTACTGGCTTTGGGCAACTCCACAGCATCCGGGTCGGGAGAAACCGTATCGCCCGGATCCATGAACACGGTGTCCGCCATGTCCACGACCACGGTGTCTGGGCCGCTGCGCGTGTCTGCTGCGTCTTGCGCAATGCTCACCTCACGGGTATGAGACTCAGCGCCAGCATTGGCGCCTTCAGACGAAGCAAGCGCTTTTTCGGTCTGGGCCTGAATTTCGGCAACAGCCTTCGGCGCAGAAGTCACATCCACAGTCGGAGTCACCAGCCCAGGGCCGGGCTGGTCTGCGGGTTCCACCCAGATGTCACCTAGATCAGCACGAAAGTCAAACTCATTGATGTCGTCTGGCGCATGGACCATGTCCATCAGCTCAAGAAATGCATCAATACTCTGAGGACGTCCCTCCGGCCGCAAGGAAAGCGCCTGAGAGATGGCGGCCACAAAAGCTGGTGAATATTCCACCCCAAACTGCCGCTTGACCGTTTTGGCCACACGCGAGAAAGGCACCATGCGATCACGGATCGAACGCAGCGTGGCGGGAAGTGGCGTGTCGTTGCAAAGGCAGCCATGAACGACGGCAGCCAACGAATAAAGGTCACTCCACGGGCCTTGCCGCAGGTCCTGATCTGCTTCTGAATACTGCTCAATCGGAGCGTAGTTGACCTTCAGTACCGCCGTATGCTGACGCCCCTGGTCATTGATCGCATGGCGAGCGGCCCCCAGGTCCAGCAACACCGGGGGGCCGTAGTCCTGCAAAAAGATGTTGTCAGGCGAGATGTCACGGTGCAGGGTATTGCCCTCATGCAACACCCGCAGCGCCCCCAGTACCGACCACAGGACCTTGCGCAACCACACCTCAGGCGGCGGAGTGCGCATCTGCGCACGCGCCTGCTTGAAAGTCATGCCGCTGTACAGCGGCATGACCATGTAAGCGGTGTTGTTGGCCTCCCAGAAACGAAACACCTTCACCAGCGAAGGATGGTCAAACTGGGCAAGCAAGCGCGCCTCGCCCACAAACGATGCCAAGCCCGCCTGAAAGGTTTGCTGATCCGACGAAGACCGCACCCATAAGGACTGCCCCTGCGCGCGCCCTGCAAGGGCGGAAGGCATGTATTCCTTGATCGCCACCGCACGGTGCAGCGAATGGTCAAAGGCTTTGTAGACCATTCCAAAACCACCAACCCCCAACAAGCCAAGAATTTCAAACTCAGCCAGCCGGGTCCCGGGCGGCAGCGCATCCACATGGCTGATGCCGCTGGCTGTGATGGTGCTGGGACTGTCGGTCATAGGTCAGAAAAGGCAAATCGATCAAGTGTCTGTAACGAAATCTAACAGACTGGACGGTAGAGACCCGTAACAGGCCCGATGATGGGGCATGCCACCTGATACAAAGGCAACAAAAAGCACACTGTCTGCCAAAAACATCACAGCCTTCGGGCTACGGCAACAAGACACGACGCCGCCCTAATCGCCCCACGCACACATCCCCTCTGAGGGAGCGCCGGACCGGCAGTGGTTACCATAGGGCCATGTTCAGTTACCGCCATGCCTTCCACGCAGGCAACCACGCCGATGTGCTCAAGCACACCGTGCTGATTGCCACCTTGCAATACCTTACCGAGAAAGACGCGGCACTGACCGTTCTGGACACCCACGCGGGTGCCGGGCTCTACCGGCTGGACGGAGACTACGCCAGCACCAGCGGTGAAGCAGCCGAGGGCATCCTGAAACTCATGGCAGGCGACCAGTCAACCCTGTCCCCCGCACTGGCCGACTATGTCGCGATGGTTCAAGCCTTCAATCAAGGGGCCAAGACGAGGGTCTACCCCGGCTCCCCCTTTATCAGCCAGCGACTGCTGCGCGATCAAGACAAGCTCAAGCTGTTTGAACTCCACCCGACCGACATGCGCGCCCTCGCGGGCAACGTTGCCCAGCTGGAAGCTGGCCGTCAGGTAGCGGTGCTGCATGAAGACGGGTTTGAGGGCGTCAAGAAGTTTCTGCCTCCACCCGCCCGCAGGGCTTTGCTGCTATGCGATCCCAGCTATGAAATCAAGAGCGACTACGCCAAGGTGCTGGATATGGTCACCGACTCGCTCAAACGTTTCGCCACAGGAACTTACGCCGTGTGGTATCCCATCATCCCTCGCCCCGAGGCGCATGATTTGCCGCGCAGGCTGAAAACGCTGGCGACCAAAGCGGGCAAGAACTGGCTGCACGCTACGCTGACAGTCAAGTCAAGCAAGGTCACGGCCAGCGCAACAGGCGAAGCCAAGCGACCTGGACTGCCCGCCAGCGGGATGTTCTTGATCAATCCGCCTTACACCCTGAAAGCGCTTTTGAAGGAGGCGCTGCCCCAGATGGTGGAGTTGCTGGGGCAAGACCAGCACGCCACCCACACGCTGGAGTCGGGGGGCTAAGCCCAAACCGCTGCAGCCGGGCTGCTGCATCCCCTTTCAGGTCAGTCTGCCCGCTTGGGTGGGCAGGTGGTGTCGTCACCATTGAGAGGGAAGACATCCACAGGCTTCAACCCCAGCCCGTGCATGCCCAGTGCCATGGCTGCGCCGCGGCTGAGGTCCATGACACGGTTGGCAACATGAGGCCCCCGGTCGTTGATGCGGACCACGACTTCGCGGCCTGTCGCCTGGCTGCGCACACAGACCAGCGTACCAAAAGGCAAGGTTCGGTGAGCAGCGGTCAACGCGTGCATGTCAAAGCGCTCTCCGCTAGCCGTGCGCCGCCGATGAAAACCCGGGCCATACCAGGAGACCAAACCCGTTTCACTGGGAGTTGCTTCGCTGGCATCGTCATCACCCACAGGGTCCTCACCAAGCAGATCAATGGAAGAACGCACAGAGGTCTGCGCAGTCGTGGTAGAAGACGGGCTTTCGCCCGCGTGCGCGGCACTGGCACCTGGTAAGTCCTGCGCATGCGCAGCCACCACCCACAGTGCAGCGCCGATGGGCACGCACAACCATGCGGCCACATCGCCGCACCGCGCCCGCCACTCCCTCGACCACCACCCAGGCACGCTCAAAGCTCCAGGCGTCGGCAGATTTCCAGAGTCGCGGCACTCTGGTTCATGGTGTAGAAGTGCAACGCTGGCACCCCGGCACTGCGCAACTGGTCGCACAGGTCGGTCACCACATCCAGACCAAACGCCTTGATGCTGGCGGTATCGTCGCCAAAGCCCTGCAGGCGCAAGCGAATCCAACGGGGAATTTCTGCTCCGCAGGCATCCGAGAAACGCATCAGCTGCGTAGAGCTGGAGATCGGCATGATCCCGGGAACCACGGGCACGTCCGCACCGAGCTTCTGGGTGTCCTCTACGAAGCGAAAGTAAGCATCGCTGTTATAGAAATACTGGGTGATGGCAGCGTCGGCACCTGCCTTCACCTTGGCCACATAAGCCTTCAGATCTGCCTCCGGCGACCGTGCCTGGGGATGAAACTCCGGATAGGCAGCCACTTCGATATGAAAGTCACGCCCCGTTTCTTCCCGGATGAAGGCGACCAGATCACTGGCGTATTGAAACTCCCCACCCGCACCATAGCCACTGGGCAGGTCTCCGCGCAGCGCCACCAGGCGACGCACTCCCATGGATTTGAGCACCTGCAATTGCTCACGCACTGACTGACGCGTGGCACCGATGCAGGAAAAATGCGATGCGGCGCTGACACCTTCAGAAAGGATTTCCTTGACGGTGGTGAAAGTCCCTTCCTGGGTCGAACCACCGGCCCCATAGGTCACCGAGCAAAACTCAGGATGCAGCGCATACAGCTGCTGGCGCACCGTGCGCAGTTTTTCTGCCCCCTCGGGGGTTTTGGGGGGAAAGAACTCCAGACTGACCGGGAACCCGGTGGCTTCTGCTTTGACGGCGTTCATGCGGCCCTCCTTGCATCAACAAAAAATTCGCGGTTGCCATCACCCCCTTGAATGGGGCTGTCCATCCACGACACAACTTCCAGTCCCAAAGCGCCACAGCACTCGCGGATACGCTGCTCAACCACAGCGTAGAGCGACTCGTCACGCACGATGCCACCTTTGCCCACCTGGCCAGGCTGCAGCTCAAACTGCGGCTTGACCAGCATGATCAGGCGGCCCTGTGGTGCCAGCAAAGGCACGAGCGCAGGCAGCACCAGCGTCAGCGAGATGAAGGACAGATCCCCCGTCACCAGATCAAACACCGGTGTGGTGTCGGTCTCTTCGCGACCGGGCCTGCGCCTGCGTTCCTTGGGCAGGGTGCCTTCAGCACGCGCCTTTTCCAGCGCCTGCCGCTCGGCCTTGAAAGCCTCAATCTCCTGCTCCTTGGCATCATCGCTGTCGTCGTATTCCTCATCGACCACGCCGCCATTGCGCATCCAGCTGTAGGGGGCCACGGGCTGGGTGTCGTTGTCTTCCAGGTCTTGCACCACCTCTTCAGACAAGGCAATGTCGCAGGCTTCGACTAGCGACTCTGCCGTCATGGAGCGCGCGTTCAAGCCTTCGACACACACCACACGCGCATCGTTCCGAAGCCGGTCATGCAATTGCCCGTGCCCCACGTCCACACCGATCACCTGCAAGGCACCGCGCTGCAGCAGGCAGTCCGTAAAGCCACCTGTACTCTGCCCCACATCCAGACAGCGCAGGCCCTTTACGGAAATACCTGCCGTCTTGAGCGCGCCTTCGAGCTTGAGGCCGCCACGGGAGATGTACTTGGCTTCTGCATCGTCCAGCAACCGCACCTCCGCCACGGACGGAATGTCATCACCGTTTTTGACGACCTTGTTCCAGGCGGCCAATGGCGAAAGACGCCACTCCACCCCCGACGCAATCAGCCGCTGCGCCTGCGAGCGCGTGGCGGCATGGCCGCGTTCCACGAGAAATACATCTGCGCGCATGGCGCTCATCCTTTATGAATCAAATCAGCCTCTAGCGCTTATTCAACAAGCGCAGGCAGCTATCATAAAAATAGCAAAATCGATAACAAAATTTCGCTACACGAGGCGGCGAAGCGCCCCGACCTCCCTCAACGGGAGCAGTTCACACCACTCCACCCAGCGCTCCTGACCGGGCTTTCGCCGCAGGCAGTTCCATAAGAACTGCGAGACGGGCCCACAGCGCCAGGGGGTTGAGTGAGCCGCTCTTAGTAGCGATAGGTGTCAGGCTTGTAAGGACCTTGCTTGGGCACGCCAATGTAGGCGGCCTGCTCGTCGCTCAACTCAGTCAGCATCGCGCCCACCTTCTTCAGGTGCAGGCGGGCTACCTTCTCGTCCAGATGCTTAGGCAGCACGTACACCTTGCCCACGTCGTAGCCTTCGGGGTGGGTAAACAGCTCGATCTGCGCAATGGTCTGGTTGGCGAACGAGTTGGACATCACGAAGCTGGGGTGGCCGGTGCCGCAACCCAGATTCACCAGACGGCCCTTGGCCAGCAGGATGATGCGCTTGCCGTCAGGGAAGATCACGTGGTCCACCTGGGGCTTGATCTCTTCCCACTTGCAGTTTTCTTCCAGCTTGGCCACCTGGATTTCGTTGTCGAAGTGACCGATGTTGCAGACGATGGACTGGTCCTTCATTGCAGCCATGTGCTCATACGTGATCACATCGCGGTTGCCGGTGGTCGTCACGAAGATATCAGCCTTGTCGGCGGCCCACTCCATGGTCACGACCTTGAAGCCTTCCATGGCGGCTTGCAGGGCGTTGATGGGGTCGATCTCGGTGACCCACACCTGAGCGCTCAGGGCGCGCAGCGCCTGGGCCGAGCCCTTGCCCACGTCGCCATAGCCGCACACCACGGCCACCTTGCCAGCGATCATCACGTCGGTAGCCCGCTTGATGCCGTCCACCAGCGATTCGCGGCAGCCGTACAGGTTGTCAAACTTGCTCTTGGTCACCGAATCGTTCACGTTGATGGCACGGAACATCAGCGTGCCCTTGGCCGACATTTCCTTCAGGCGGTGCACACCGGTGGTGGTCTCTTCGGTCACACCGATGATCTGCGCGCTCTTGCGGCTGTACCAGGTGTTGTCTTCAGCCAGCTTGGCCTTGATGGCGGCAAACAAAATGCGCTCTTCCTCGCTGCCGGGGTTGGCCAGAATGCTCTGGTCCTTTTCGGCCTGCTTGCCCAGGTGCATCAGCAACGTGGCATCGCCGCCATCGTCCAGAATCATGTTGGGGCCTTCGCCCTCGGTGCCCTTGGCACCAAAGTCAAAGATGCGATGGGTGTAGTCCCAGTAGTCCACCAATGTCTCGCCCTTCACGGCAAACACAGGGGTGCCGGTGGCAGCAATGGCGGCAGCGGCATGGTCCTGGGTAGAGAAGATGTTGCACGAGGCCCAGCGCACTTGCGCGCCCAGTGCCTGCAGGGTCTCGATCAGCACAGCGGTCTGGATCGTCATGTGCAGCGAGCCAGTGATGCGGGCGCCCTTGAGGGGCTGCTTGGGCGCGAATTCTTCGCGGATGGCCATCAGGCCAGGCATCTCGGTTTCGGCAATCTTGATTTCTTTGCGGCCCCAATCGGCCAGGCCGATGTCGGCGATGATGCAGTCGGTATGTACCGGGGCGTTGACGCGTGCGTTCATGGTGTGCTCCAAAGCAGGTTTGAAAAGCCACTTGACGGGGGGAAGATGCAACTCACCGCACGAAAAGTGGATGAGCGTCGTTGCTTGATGACTCCGAGCCTCACGCCCCGCAATTGGCAGGGGGCGCTGCAACGCTCCTCGGATGGCGGGATTATAGGAGCAAGGCTCTGCAATGGCATCCATTCATGCAGGTAACCATCTGGACACGAAGCGGGAAAGCCGTCACGGTACGATTCACACTTCAGCGCCTGGGCAGACTACGTCCGCAGCGAAACAACCCGCTCAGCCGCCGTTTCACGCATAGGTAAAATCTTTGTCAACTGCACTGCATCCCAGCGCAGCAACAGACCTCTGCAGAGTCTGATCTGGCAACGCAGCAGCGTGCAGCGCTGCTTGCCACACCCATTCCAGGAAATTCCGTGTCTTACGCCCCAGAAACCCGGCGCCGCCGTACCTTTGCCATCATTTCCCACCCTGACGCTGGTAAGACCACGCTGACGGAAAAGCTGCTGCTGTTCTCGGGTGCCATCCAGATCGCAGGGGCCGTCAAGGGCCGCAAAGCCAGCCGCCACGCTACATCGGACTGGATGGAGATTGAAAAGCAGCGCGGTATCTCTGTGGCATCGTCGGTGATGCAGATGGCTTACCGCGACCATGTGGTCAACCTGCTTGACACCCCCGGCCACAAGGACTTCTCGGAAGACACCTACCGCGTGCTCACCGCCGTCGATTCGGCCCTGATGGTGATTGACGCCGCCAACGGCGTGGAAAGCCAGACCCGCCGCCTCATCGAGGTATGCCGCCAGCGCGATACGCCCATCATCACCTTCGTCAATAAGATGGACCGCGAAGTGCGCGACCCGCTGGACATCATGGACGAGGTGGAGCGCGAACTGGGCATGCCCTGCTGCCCCATCACGTGGCCCGTAGGCCAGGGCAAGAGCTTTGGCGGCATCATCAACCTGCTCACCAAGAGCATGACGGTGTTCCAGCCCGGTAGCGAAAAGCGCCCACAGGACTTCGAGACCATTCCCCTGTCTGACGCCGACAACCTGCGCGCCCGCTTCGGTCAAGCTTTTGACGACGCGCTCGAAAGCATGGACCTCGCTGTAGGAGCCTCTGCCGAGTGGGATCACGATGCTTTCCTGAAGGGCAAACTCACCCCCGTGTTCTTCGGCTCCGGTGTGAACAACTTCGGGGTAATGGAAGTGCTGAACGCGGTGGTCGACATGTCGCCCCCGCCTGGCCCGCGCGTGGCCTACACCGAGGTCAACCGCAACCGCGAAGAAAAGACCATCCAGCCCGAAGACGAGAGCTTCTCCGGCGTGGTCTTCAAAGTGCAGGCCAACATGGACGCCAACCACCGCGACCGCATTGCTTTTGTGCGTGTGGCATCAGGCAAATACACCCCAGGCATGAAGATGAAGGTGCAACGCACCGCCAAAGAACTGCGCCCCACCAGCGTGGTCACCTTCATGAGCCAGCGCCGTGAAGCCGTGGACGAAGCCTACGCAGGCGACATCATCGGCTTTACCACCCACGGCGGCGTGCAACTGGGCGACACCATTACTGATGGCCCCAACCTGCAGTTCACCGGCCTGCCCTTCTTCGCCCCGGAAATGTTCATGACCGTGGTGCTGAAGAACCCACTGCGCACCAAGCAATTGCAGCAGGGTCTGATGCAACTGGGCGAAGAAGGCGCCATCCAGGTCTTCAAGCCCGACGCGGGCGGCAACATGCTGCTGGGCGCCGTAGGCCAGCTGCAGTTTGAAGTGGTGCAACACCGCCTGAAAACCGAATACGACTGCGACGTGCGCCTGGAGGCCTGCCAGTACACAGGTGCCCGCTGGATTACCGCAGACACCCCCGCCGAACTGCGCGAGTTTGAAAACGCTTACCCCATGCGCATGGCGCGTGACGCGGCAGACACGCTGGCCTATCTGTGCACATCACCATATGACGTGCGACTGGCACAGGAGCGGTTTCCGAAGATTCATTTTCATCCGCTGCGGGAGCATGCGGGGTTGGCGTTGCAATACAGTTAATAATAATGTTCAAAATATTATTTGCCTCACTTTTATCTTTTTTTGCGATAACTGCATGGTCTACCGAAAAAAGTGGAATTATTGGCTCAATCGACTCTATTCAATATTTACCTGACAGCAACACCATTCTTGTACAAGGATGGGCTTGGGACTCAATCAATAAAAGTGCAGCTGATGCATTTGAAGTATCAACTCAAGGACAGAAATCCGAGATAACCATTAATAAAATAATAAAAAATACAAAAGATGACAATTCCGAGAAGAATTTCTCCATATCTGCAAATTTTCCAAAAAGCTTAAAAGGCGGATTATCAGAAGTAGAGGTAGAGGCAAAATTTGAAAATAAAAAATCAATTAAATTAAAATCCCAAGACCATAAAACGCCTTATATACATATAGAACAAATATATACACGCCATTGGATCTTACTGATAATTACACTATTTGTTGCATTTTTTTGTTCGACAAAAAAATATCTAGCAGGCGAGAAAAAATTATCAATTTTCCTTGAAATACATCAAAAGAAAATTGCCACCACATTAACTCTCATATTTTTTCTCCTTGTTTCCCTAGGAATTACTGGAAGTTCCATTAGAATTTTTCTAGAAGGGCCATTTGGCAACGCCTCAATCCAGACAGAGGGAAATAACAAAAAAATATTCAAAACTCAAACCATTAGAGGTGATGAGTGGGGGGTCTTGATGCCAAACGTCATAGCCCAACTGAATCACGACCCCAAGTTCCCAATAGTTAATAAAAACATAGGAATTGAGGGCCAAAATATGGGGGTCATTGGCATGACCGGGGTTCCAATTGCTCAATTATCAGCCATTGCACGCCCTGCTACATGGGGATATTTTTTCCTACCCCTGAGAAATGCTTTGGCCTGGCAATGGCAATTACCTTTTTGGAGCTGCCTATTAGCAGTATGGTGGCTAATGAATTTGATAAAACCTGAGTCTACAGGTAGAAATTTTGCACTTTCTTTCACATTTTGTATCGCGCCGTACGCAGCAGCATGGTCCAACTGGCCTCTTTACGCAGCATTATTTCCGTGCCTTGGAACGGCTGCCGCAATTAAAATTGCGCAATCTAGAGAATGGAAAAAGAGTATTTTTTGGGCATTATTTTTAGGATACAGCATATCTGCTTGGATTCTTACTTTATACCCCCCGTGGATAGTTACGACGGGAACCTTACTAACGCTTGTTATGATTGGCTGGTTAATTGACAACAAAAAATCCATCTCAATTGCCAGCCATCAAATAACCGCCCTATTTCTCACTTGTATAGTAATATTCATATTCATTGGAAGTTGGTGGCTTGATACTAGCGAAGCGGTAAATACTTTAAAAAATACTGTCTATCCAGGTCAAAGAACCCTACTAACAGGTGGCGATAACGGCTTTCTATGGGCATTCAGAGGCTATACGAATCTGGAGAGTTTAACGTTTGGCACAGGACCTTGGGCAAACCAATCCGAGATAAGCTCATATTTCTGGCTGCCCGCCATAACAATATGGCTATGCATCGCAGGAATTTCAAGGGGCAAAAAACATCAATGGATTCTATTGGGATGTCTATTATTCATAATATTCCATTGCTGCTTTCTATTTTTAGGCATTCCTTCATGGATGGCAAAGATTACTCAATGGGGAAGAGTACCGACCAACCGCGGCGATCTCGCAATGGGGTTATCATTCTTTCTAATTCTGAGCTTAGCTTCAACTGGATGGCTCAAAACATCAAAATACAAACATCAAATCCTCCTGACGATCTCCATCTCAACAACTGCATGGTTAATCCAAAAAGAACTACTTGAACTTCCAGTCGAAGTTTTCCCAAGAAACAGTCCAGTTTATATTATTTCAATAATTATAATTGCAACACTAATTACATTTTGGATTGCAAAAAATCATATAGGAAAATCCATCACCCTCTTGTGGGTAACTTTCTTTTTATCAACCATAGGGTTTAACCCGCTGTCTCAATCTCCAAAAAATTTGAGCCCGGAAAAGATCACAAAAGAATTGGCCTCTGACGAAAAAGGCACTCCACTGCGAACTCTTGTGATTGGAGGGGATGGTCTTGGTGCACAGACTTTAGCGGCTTCAGGTATACCTACAGTTAACGGAATACACTATTACCCCCACAAAGAACTGTGGCAGAGCATGGAACTTTCAAAAGAAGATTGGCAAATTGTTAACAGATACCAGCATCTCGGATTCTCAACCGGAACCCCCTCGGGGAAAAAAAGCTACTCCGTATCATCGGCTGCAATGGATCAAGTTTCAGTGATTATCGATCCTCTTGAGTTCGAATTTAAAAAAATAGGAGCACAAAGGGTTGCGGCGCTTGAAGATCAAGCAGCAATATTACGCCAAAGTTCAAAAATCTACGAGATAGGTTCTCATAAGGGCCTGGTATGGTTTGCAGTCAAATAAAGAAATCAAGAATATGACATTACTAAACATAGCACAAACACTAGTTTGCGTTTTTCTCATATCCATTGGCCAAATACTCTTTAAAAAATCAGCCGCACATCTTACAGATCCAATCACTTGGCAAAGTATTATCCTGAACGGCTGGTTGATAACATCGCTTGCTATTTATGGGCTAACAACATTGGGATGGATTTGGATTTTGCGGCAAGTCCCTTTACATCTTGCATATCCATTCATGGGACTCGCATTCATCATAGTCCCCACACTGGCATGGCTGATACTTGGTGAGCCACTGCATTGGAAAACGCTTGTCGGTGGTTTTATTATTTTGGCCGGTGTGGCCCTAGCCTCATCATAATATTCATAGATTTATATGAAAATCGCCGTCGCCATCCCATGCTACAAAGTCACCCAGCACGTGCTCGGAGTGATTGCCGCTATCGGCCCCGAAGTTCACGCCATCTACGCGGTAGATGACGCATGCCCAGATCACAGCGGCAACTTTATTGAAACGCGCAACCAAGACCCCAGAGTCAAAGTTCTGTTCAATCCGGAAAATCGTGGCGTCGGAGGAGCCATAGTCACCGCTTACAAAGCAGCTATTGCTGATGGCATGGACATCGTGGTGAAGATCGACGGCGACGGGCAGATGAACCCGGCCCTGCTGCCCAAGTTCATTCGCCCACTGTTGCGAGGGGAAGCCGACTACACCAAGGGCAACCGGTTTTTCCGCCCCGAGTCAGTGCAGGGCATGCCACCTGTCCGGCTGTTTGGCAATGCAGTGCTGTCCTTCATGACCAAGTTCAGTTGCGGGTACTGGAACATCATGGACCCGACCAACGGATACACGGCAGCCCGCACCTGCGTTTTGGCCGAGTTGCCTCTGGACAAGCTGGAGAAGCGCTATTTCTTTGAAACCGACATGCTTTTTCGGCTCAACACATTGCGCGCCGTTGTCAAAGATATTCCAATGGATTCGGTCTATGCCGACGAGGAATCCAACCTCAAGATCGGGAAGGTGCTACCCGAGTTTTTAAAAAAGCATGCATCGCGCTTGTGGCGCCGGTATGTGTACAGCTACCTTGTCCGGGACTTCAACGTGGGCACGCTCTACAGTCTCTTCGGGGTCTTGCTACTAACCGTTGGTTCCGTCTTTGGTGCGATGCACTGGCTTGATAGTGCGTTGTCCAATCAACCCGCCACCAGCGGCACCGTCATGCTGGCGGCGCTGCCTGTTTTGATCGGCATCCAGTTCCTCATCGCCTTTTTGCACTACGACGTGAGTAACCTCCCGACAGCCCCCCTCAGCAACTCTCTCGCTGCAGAGCAACCTGATGAGTCTTGACGGGTGAACGTGAAGTCACTGACATTCACACCTCCTTCTGGCCCAGAGGAGCGCCGCAGCTTGGCGCGCTTTCTGACCTTATTGGCGGTGCTCGCTACGGCCTACTCCATTTGGTTACTTACCTTCTGGCCAGGCGTTTTGGGCGAGGACAGCGTAGCCATCCTGCAGGAAGTCCAGAACCCCGAGGCTTTCCGCTCGGGCAAGACGGTGGTCTGGTATTACTTTGTCAAACTGCTGTACGGCACCACCGGGCATGTGGAAGCACCGATCGCTGGGGCACTGGCAGTGTGTGCTGTGATGTTCGCCCGGATGCTGGCCTGGTACTGGGACCAAGGTCTTTACAAGACACTGTGGTTTGCGCTGCTGGCCATTGCTATGGCACCTCACATGATTTACTTCATGGGCACGCTGTACCCCGATGGCCTGTTTGCTGTGGCATCGGCAGCGTTGCTGTTTGAGGTGTGGCTGTGTGTGCAGCGCAAGTCAGCGTCTACTGGCTCTTTGCTGATGATGGCCGTCGCTCTGCCATTTGCTGCGTTTGCACGGCCCAACGGGTGGGTGTTTCTCGCCCCTGTGGCAATCGCTACCCTCTGGCTGGATGCACGCAGCCGCCGATGGACGCTGTTCATTGCGATGGCCTGGTCGGCTGCAGCTGTTGCGGGCAACCAGTTGCATAAATCGACCACGCAGGAGACCCAGTTCCCGCTGGCTGCCTTTGAAACTGCCGGTTTCTTGCAAAAGCGGGCGATGAACGAACTCTGGGCCCTTTACCCCCACATGAATGACCCCTGGGTGCTGCAAAAACCCAAAGTCTCCCCAGCAACCATCGAGGCCCTTAGCCATCGGGGCCCGTTGGAAAGAATCCAGCAATACCGCGACCCCGCCTATTGGGACATGCTGGTCTTCCACCCGAACGGCCCTCAAATCGGAGCGCTGTCGGATGCAGACAAGCAAACCGTGGTGAAGGAGTTCTGGACTTACAACCTTTGGCAAAATCTGCCCGATTTTGTGGGGAGCAGGGTCAATGTGTTTCTGACAGCGGCCTTGGCACAAGGCGGTTTTCCTGCACTTTCTTACTCGACCAACGTTCTGCCTCGAATCACCTCATCGTCAGAGTACAGAGCCTGGGGTTGGAGCACGCTCGAGCATTGGCTGCAACGCATCCATGCCAAGAGCTATGCGTGGCGCTGGGTGCTGTGGACTCCGTGGCTGGGTTTTGCGTTGCTGTTTTGGGGCGTTGCCCGGGGCGCTCGGCACAGGGACAAGGCCATGCTGCTGATTGCTGTACCCATGCTGGTTCAGCTGGGCGGCGTTTTTGTCTTCTCGATTGCGGGCGAATACCGCTACCTGCTGCCCTTCTTCACTTTGCCTCTCGCGTTGCTGCCCGCAATCGCCAAGCCATATCAAACTCCACCCACCTGAGCATATTCCCCGGTAGCCACTTATTGCACCATAGTCTTCAAGCGCGCTTTTGGCACCCAAATGAAGCTACCGCGATCGGCAAGCCGGAGATGACGGCGGCTCAGCACCTGCTCACTCTGCACAAACTTTGCCCTTATCTATCGGCGTGACCTCAATGACGCACAAACTTCACTGGATTCAAGCTTTACGTGGCTTCGCTGCACTGATGGTGCTGTTCTTTCATATGCGCCCGCATTGGGAGTTGACCCCTGCACTTGCGGTCTTCAGTGACATCACCCGCTGGGGGTTTTCTGGAGTAGACGTCTTCTTTGCATTGAGTGGTTTTGTCGTGTACCGGTCTGCCCGCCAGGCTGTACCCGAGCAAGGTGTTTTCCCGTTCGTCAAGAGACGCCTTTTGCGTATCTATCTCGGCTATTGGCCCGTGTTGCTGCTGATAGCGATCACCACAGTTTTTGTTTACCACAGCAGCTTGCCCCCACTGAAAAAGATGGTGTTCAGCACGCTGCTCTTGTACCCCAACATCTGGGACAACTGGCTGCTACCTGCTTGGTCTTTGACCATGGAAATTTACTTTTATCTGTGGATCGCTGCGATTGCCATGCTGCCCCAGCGTCACCAAGTGAAAGCCATCATCTTCGGGTTGCTGCTTTTAACCGCTTGGGGCACGGGGTGGCTGGTAGCCAACCACTCCGCCGTATTTGCAGGCCAACAGCCACTTCGCTATGCACTCACAGGCTTAGGCATAGAGTTTCTCGCAGGAGCCCTGGTTGCGCATTTGTATGAAGGTCGTCCGCAGCCGTTCCGCAGGCCCTACATCGCTATCGCAACCTGTGTGGGATGTATGGCCACAGGTCTCGCGTTAGGCATGACCTCGCCCTACTTTGATCGCGTGGAAGTGATGCGGGCAGGCAGCTTCGGAGTGGCCGGTATTGCAGCACTTGTCGCTGCGCTTGCGCTGGAACAAACACGCCACACACCACCCAACTGGCTGGTCACTGTGGGCGATGCGTCGTTTAGTCTGTATCTACTGCACACCTTCTTGCTTGATTTCAGCGGCAAGGTGCGTATGGCCCTTGGAATTGCATCTCCCGAAGGATTGCTGGCGTTTCTGCTGGCACTTCCTATTGCAATCGTCATGATCAGCAGGGTTTGGTATTCCTGGGTGGAAAAGCCCATCATGAAAGCAGCGCTTTGAATGAAACACTTTGCACAGTGTGAGCCCTCTGGGTGGCACAACCTAACGGGCCTATTCACCGACATCGACGACACCCTCACCACCGACGGTGCCATCACCCCCGACGCTCTTAAGGCCCTCGCTGATCTCAAGGCTGCAGGGCTGAGCGTGGTGGCCATCACGGGGCGGCCTGTGGGGTGGAGTGAGCCGTTTGCGCTGCAGTGGCCGGTGGATGCCATCGTGGCGGAGAACGGGGCTGTGGCGTTGCGGCGGGCGGAGGGTTTGAATGAAATCACCTCCCAGCGCTTGCTGAATAAGCGCTGGCAGCTATCAAAATCATATCAACAGGCTCCGGCGGTTCGGCAACGCAACTTTGCGCGCATGCAAGAGGTGCTGGCGCAGATTGAGGCCGAAGTGCCAGGGGCGCAACGGGCTACGGATTCTGCGGGGCGGGAGACGGACATTGCCATCGACCACAGCGAGTTCACGCACCTGCCCCAGGAGGCCATCGACCATGCGGTGCGCATCATGCGCGAGGCGGGGATGAACGCCACGGTGAGCAGCATCCACATCAACGGCTGGTTTGGCGACCACAACAAGCTCGAAGGCGCGCGCTGGATCGTGCGCGAGCTGTGGGGGCGGGATCTGGATGCGGAGATGGGCCGCTGGGTGTATGTGGGCGATTCGACCAACGACCAGTTGATGTTCCAGCACTTTGAGCACAGCGTGGGCGTGGCCAATGTGGCGCGGTTTGTGCCGCAATTGCAGCATCTGCCCCGCTATGTGACGGAGGGGGAGCGGGGAGCAGGCTTTGCGGAAGTGGCGCGGGCTGTTCTGGCAAACCGGCAATCAGTGCACGTCATGCCAGATGAGGAGACTGCACACCTCATATCAAACAAGCTGTAGCGCCCGTCCACAAAGCGCAAGCAGCTATATATTCAATAGCAAACTGCACTACCAATCCGGTCTGAGCCTCATTGAATCGCACACGGAGCGCTGCGTGCGAGCGCCGCGCAGGGTTTTGACAGGCCTGTCCTGAGCTTGTCGACAGGCTCAACCCGAACGGATATTTCTAGCGCGAAGAGATCGACTCCAGCCTCGCGCTGCGCGGGCCTTAGGCCTTGAGAAAAATCTCGTGGTCAGGCGCAAAGCACGCGTGCAACGGCAGCAGGGCTCCGCCCAGGGCCCGCGCGTCAGAGCCGATGCTGCCCAGTTCCAGGCGCGGGGGCTGGTGCAGGCCTTCCCAGTTGTAATGGACCAGGGCGCTGCGGGCTCCGTCGCACAGGGCCTGCAGCAGCTCGGGGGCGGCCGCGCCGTCCAGCACCACGGCGTCCAGGTCCAGAAACGCGGTGGCAGAGACGATGCAATGCGCCAGGCCTGCCGCGGCGCTGGCGATCCACGCGCGGCTGTGTTCTACCCAAGGGGCCTGCAGCACGCGCTGGTCGTAGGCGGCCATGGGGTCCAAGCCGTGCTCGCGAAAGCGCTGCTCCAAGTCCCACAGCGATGCCTGGCTGATGAGCTGTGCAGGGGCCTGGCCCCGCTGCCCGGGATCGGCGGGCGATAGCGGCAGCGAGGCCACCGCCCCTGCGTTGCCATGCAGGCCGCGGTGCAGGTGCGAATTGATGACCAGCCCGCCGCCCACAAAGGTGTCCATGAACAGGTACAGAAAGCTCGGGATGTCGCGCCCGCGGCCCTGCAGCAGTTCGGCCACGCAGGCGGCAGAGGTGTCTTTGGCAAAGCTCACGGGCAGGTCGGTCATCTGCTGCACCTGCTCGGCCAGGTCGATGCGGTTCCAGGCTTCGGATTGCGCCTCGGTGAGCCCCAGCATGCGGTGCCAGCCGCCCAGCTGAAACGGCGCAGCCACGCCCACGCCCACCACGCGCGAGCGCAGAGGTCCCAGGCCGTCAAGCTGCTGATTCAGGTGTGTGCGGATGGCAGGCAGCAGCACGTCGATGTCGGGGAAGGCGTAGTCGAGCACCACGCGCTCACGCACATGGCCGGTGAAGTCCACCAGCAGCCAGTCGGCGCTGCGGCGACCGATCTTGATGCCGATGGCAAAGGCACCATCAGGGTTCAGGCCAATGGGCACGGAAGGCTGGCCGACCCGGCCGCGCACCGGGGCCTCGCGGCGAAGCAGTTGGTCTTCGTCGAGCCGGGCGGTGATGAGGCCGATGGTCTGGGCCGTGAGCCCCGTCACCCGCGCCATCTCGGCCTTGGCCAGGCTGCCGTGGGTGCGCAGGGCCTGCAACACCACGCGCTCGTTGAACTGGCGCAGCCCTACGTGGTTGGAGCCACGCTGGCGCAACAGGGCCGGGCCCGCAGTGACGGGATCGGCAGGATCGGCGGGAGGGATGGCAGGGTCAGTGTCGAGCATGGGTGCGGCGGCTTCAATCCCGCAGAGTTTCGCCGATGACGCCCTTGCGCAGCAGGAAGTTGCCCCAGGGCTGCAGTTCGCCCGTCACAACGATGGCGTAGGCCTTTTTGACGCGCTCGTAGAAGGCAAAGCGCTCCACGCCCTCGGCCTGCGCGCTGGCCACGCCCTCGCGTGCCAGCACGTCCATGGTTTCGCGCTGCAGGGCAGATCGGTACGGCACCTCAGTGCCACCCACCTGCATGTAAGCCACGGGGTGTGGCACATCCTGCGCCAGGGGCAGCACACTGGCCACGGCCTGCACGGCGCGCGCCATGCCAATGCCGGGCAAACGCAGCACGGGCTTGCCCGCGCCCAGGCTCATGGCGGTGAAGTTGGCATCGGCCAGCACGATGGCGTCGTCGTGGCCCATTTCGGCCAGCACCTTGAGCAGGTCGGGGGTCAGCAGGGGGTCGATGTTTTTGAGCATGGCAACGTAGTCAAGCGAGGCAGTCGGCGGGCAGGTCAGACGCAGCCATGGCCCCTGTCATCACGGCCACGGTGTCGCTCATGCTGATCTTTTTGGGGTTGACCACCGCTGCGCGCTTGCCCAGGCGGGCGATGTGGATGCGGTCGGCAATCTCGAACACATGGGGCATGTTGTGGCTGATGAGGATGACGGGCAGGCCCTTGTCGCGCACGCGGCGGATCAGCTCCAGCACCATGTTGCCCTCCTTCACGCCCAGGGCGGCGGTGGGTTCGTCCATGATGACGACATGGCGCGCAAACGCCGCCGCGCGCGCCACGGCCACACACTGGCGCTGGCCGCCAGACAGGGTTTCGACCGCCTGGGTCATCGAGCGGATGCCCACCTTCAGCTCGGCCATGCGGGCAATGCTTTCTTCCAGCATCTTTTTCTTGTCGAGCATGCGCAGCGCACTGCCCAGAAAGCCGGGGCGCAGCAACTCGCGGCCCAAGAAGAGGTTCTCGGCAATCGTCATAGCCGGGGCCACGGCCAGGTCCTGGTACACGGTTTCGATGCCCGCCTTGCGCGCGTCGATCGGGCTTTTGAACTGGATGCGCTGGCCGTCGAGCAGGATCTCGCCTTCGTCGGGCACGGTGGCACCCGACAGCGCCTTGATGAGGCTCGATTTGCCCGCACCGTTGTCGCCAATCACGGCCAGGATTTCGCCTGCGCGTAGTTCAAAGTCTGCGCCATCGAGCGCGGTGACTTGCCCGTAGCGCTTGACCAAACCCTTGGCCTGCATGACCAGCGGGGCGTTTGCTGCGTGATTCGTCTGTGTGGAGTTGCTCATGATCAACGCACTCCTTTGCGCGAGAGTTGATCCGTGGCCACGGCCAGGATCACGAGGATGCCGGTGACCAGAATCTGGTAGACCGACGACACGCCCATCAGCGTGAGCCCGTTGCGGAACACGCCCACAATCAGCGCCCCCACCAGCGTGCCCAGGATGACGCCCCGCCCGCCAAACAGGCTGGTGCCGCCCAGCACCACGGCGCTGATGGCGTCGAGGTTTTCTGTCTGCCCGGCATTGGGGTCCCCCGCGCCGGTGCGCGCCACCGACAGTAGCGCGGCAATGCCATAGAACACACCGGCCAGCATGTACACGCCCAGCAGCACCTTGTCGGTGGCAATGCCGGTGAGGCGCGTAGCTTCGGGGTTGTTGCCCACGGCGTAAACGTGGCGGCCCGGAGCCGTGTCGCGCAAGAAGAACCACATGGCCAGGTACAGCGCCAGCATCAGCACCGCGCCCCACACCACTGCCGTGCCGCCCACCTGAAAGGTGTTGCCCAGGGCGGTCATGCCTTCAGGGATATCGGTAATGGTCTGCGCGCCTGAGTACAGCTGCGTGGCGGCAAAGGCGATATTGAGCGTGCCCAGTGTGACGATGAACGGGGGCAGCTTCACCTTCGTCACCAGCAGCCCGTTGACCAGGCCGAACAGCGTGGTCACCGCCATGCCGCAGGCAATGGCTGCGGGGGCCGAGAGGCCATAGTCCGCCGCCACCTTGGTCATGACGACTCCGCCCAGCGCCATCACCATGCCGCACGACAGATCAATGCCTGCCGTGAGGATGACCAGCGTCTGCCCGATCGCGATCACGCCCACCACCATCACCTGCTGCAGGATGAGTGCGAAGTTCTGGCCGGTCAGAAACCGGTCGCTCTGCAGCGCAAAGAAGCCGCAGGCCAGCAGCAACGCGATGAAAGGCCCGAGCGTGGCCAGCGGCGGGAGCTTGGAGGCAGTGGTGTTCATGGCTTGGAAACGGGTCAGTCCATCGGCGCGCCGGGCATGGGCCCGGCGTTGCAAAGAAAGGGGCAGCGGGCGGTGATGCCAAGCGCCTTACTTGGTGCCCCAGCACAGGTCGGTGCCGGTCTTCACATCCTTGCTGTCTACGCCGGGCAGGGGCTTGGCAGAGATCAGCGTCACGCCGGTGTCGGTATAGCCGCTCACCTTCTTGCCAGTCTTGGCGTATTCCACGCCCGCCGCCACGCCCAGCGCAGCCATGCGCAGGGGGTATTGCTGGCTGGTCGCGGCAATCACGCCCCGGCCCACGTCAGCAATCCCGGCGCAGCCGCCGTCTACCGACACGATGAGGGCGCTCTTGTCCTTGCCTGCGGCCTTCAGGGCGTTGTAGGCACCGGCTGCTGCGGGCTCGTTGATGGTGTAGACGAGGTTGATGTCGGGGTTCTTTTGCAGGCAGTTTTCCATGGCGGTCTGGCCCTTGGCGCGGTCACCAAAGCTGTCGGCCATACAGGCCACTTCGGCCGGGCGCGAGAGTTCGTTGCTCTTGGCATCGTTGGCCTGCAGTCCAAAGCCCTTCAAAAAGCCGTTGTGCCGCTGCGCGCCCACCGGGTGGCCGGGGTGCAGGTCCAGCATAGCAATCACGGGCTTCTTGCCCGCCAGCGCGGCCTTGGCGTACTGGCCGATCAGCTCACCGGCCTTGTAGTTGTCGGTGGCAAACAGGGCGTCAGTGGCGTCTGCGGGTTCGGTGGGGCTGTCCAGGGCAATCACCATCACGCCCTTGGCCTGGGCCTTCTTGATGGCGGGGACGATGGCCTTGGCATCGCTGGGCGTGATGAGGATGGTCTTGGCACCGGCAGCAATCAGGTTCTCCATGGCCGTGACCTGGCCTGCGTTGTCGCCATCGGTCTTGCCTGCGGCGGCCACTACCTTGGCACCCAGCTTCTTGGCCTCGGCCGTCGCGCCCTCTTTCATCTTCACGAAGAAGGGGTTGGTCTCAGTCTTGGTGATGAGGCCGATGACGGGTTCGGAGCTTTGCGCCTGGGCCAGGCCGCAGCCCAGGGCAGCGGTGAGGGCGAGGGCAGTAAACGCGAAGGCGGGGGCACGTTGGGTCACGGTTGTCTCCTGTGATGAAGGGAAGGTTCACACCCCGGCGGCGCTGCATTGGCGGCCCCTCGGGTTCACCACCTTGCCTGGTGGATGGGATCGAACTATATTCCCCGGCAACTTAATAAATCAAGTGGATTTAATTATGGTTTTCCCTAGCGATTCAGCCAGCAGCCAGCCCTCTGCAGATCACCGCGCCGCCCTCTCTGCGGTGCGTGTAGCGACAGCGGGTGAAGCCTTGTTTGACCTGATCGAAGAGGCCGATGGCCGCCTGCAACGCTGTGCAGGCGGGGCCGTGTACAACCTCACCCGCGCCCTGGGGCTGCAGGGTGTGGGCACGGCCTACCTCAACCCGCTCTCCAGCGACCTGCTGGGGCGGCGGCTGGCGCAAGGCCTGCAGGAAGCAGCCGTTCAGCCAACGCAAGTCACCCCGGTGCGAGCCCCCACAGCGCTGGCGGTGGCCACGCTGGATGCGCAAGGCAAGGCCAGCTACAGCTTCTACCGCGATGGTGTGGCGGACAGGCAGGTCACCGCCGAGCGGTTGCAAGCCACCTGCGCCGCCCTGCCCGCCCTGCAGGTGGTGGCCACCGGCTGCCTGGCGCTGGTGGCAGAAGACGCGGCCATTTACCAGCCCTGGCTGGCGGCCCAGCGCGCCGCGGGCCGCATGGTGGTGGTGGATGCCAATCTGCGCCTGTCTGCGGTGGACGACGCCCCCGCCTACCGCGCCAACGTGATGGCAGCGCTGGCACAGGCCCATCTCATCAAGGTGAGCGACGATGACCTGGAGGCTCTGCACACCCCTGGCAACGACGCGCTGGCACGCGCCCGCCACCTGCTGCAACACACGCAGGCACAGTGGGTGGCCCTGACCCTGGGCGCGGGGGGCGCGTGGCTGCTGCAGCGCGATGGGGTGGAAGTCCATGCCTGCGAGGCCGCCCCGCTGAAGGTGGTGGACACCGTGGGTGCGGGCGACTGCTTTCTGGCCGGGCTCATCACCGCCTGGCTGGCGGATGCTGCGCCCACGGATTCACTGGTCCACCTGAGAACCGAGCAGGACCTGCGGCAGGTGCTGCACCACGCACTGGCCAGCGCCAGCTACTGCGTGGAGCGGGCTGGCTGCACACCGCCCACCCATGAGGCCGTGCGCCAGCGCATGGCCGCTGCAGGCTGGGCCTGACGAGCCCCGCGTCTGTTTGCCTCTTCAGTTATTCGTCTGCCGCCTTGCGGGCACGGCTGCGGGGACGTGCAGGCTTCTTGGCGGCGGCGGGCTGGTCTGCATCGCCCTTCTCTGCGACTGGCTCTGCAGGTGCGGAGGTGGCAGCGGCCTCTTCTGCAGCCGCTGTGCGCCGCGTGCGGGGTCCGCCCTGTGTGGTGCTGGCCGCTTGTGCTTTGGCACCACTGCGGCCACGTCCGCGCGCAGGGCGAGAGGCATCGGTGGCCAATGCGTCTGCGGGCTCTGGCACCACAGGCACTTCTGCAACAGCCTCCTCTTCCTGCACTACAACGGAGGAATGGGCCGCCGCCTCTGCATCGTCATCGTTTGGAGCCTGCGCAGGCACCGCTGCCACCACAGGCGCAGTCGGCTGGCTGAAGTAACGGCTGGGTGGGCGTTCCATCGCAGCGTCGGCAGAGTGCTCTGCGCCCTGCATCTGAACGCGCGAAGTGTTGCGCTCAGCCTTGTCGCTGGATCGGGGCACTGCGCGGTCTGCGCCCGCCTCCCTGCTGGTTTCCGTGCGTGGTGTGGTTGTGGCAGCGGATGAAACGGCAGCCGACACAGGCGCAGCCGCCGCAGGCACGGCCGCTGCAGCGCCATGGCTGCGGAAGACATAGGCCCCTGATTTTTCATCGCGGCCAAACTCCAGCAGACCGCGTGCCTGGGCTTCTTCCAGCAGGTTGCCAAACGTGCGGAAGCCGTAACGCCCTTCGCTGAAGTCCGGCTTGCGGCGCTTGATGGCTTCCTTGAGCACCGAGGCCCAGATCTTGCCGGTGTCGCCGCGCTCGGACAGCAGGGCTTCAAACGTCTCCACCGCCAGCTCCACCCCCTGGGTGCGGCGTGCGTCCTGCGTTTCCTTGCGGTGGCGTTCTTCCTCAGGTGTGCGGCGGGGCGCGGGCGGGTTGTTGCCGGGGTTCTGGCGGCGGGCCTGGGCGCGCTGGTTCTCGCGCACCAGGTCGTCGTAGAAGATGAACTCGTCGCAGTTGGCAATGAGCAGGTCCGACGTGGACTGCTTCACCCCCACGCCAATCACCTGCTTGGCGTTCTCGCGCAGCTTGGAGACGAGCGGCGAAAAATCCGAATCGCCGCTGATGATGACAAAGGTGTTGACGTGCGACTTGGTGTAGCAGAGGTCCAGCGCATCCACCACCAGGCGGATGTCGGCCGAGTTCTTGCCCGACTGGCGCACATGCGGAATTTCAATCAGCTCGAAATTCGCCTCGTGCATGGTGGCCTTGAAGCCCTTGTAGCGCTCCCAGTCGCAGTAGGCCTTCTTGACCACGATGGAGCCCTTGAGCAGCAGGCGCTCCAGGATGGGCTTGATGTCGAACTTTTCGTACTGCGCATCGCGTACGCCCAGGGCGACGTTTTCAAAGTCGCAGAACAGGGCCATGCTGATGTTGTCGGAGGGGGATGCCATATCGTGTGTGAGTTCCGTTCAATGCTGCGGATCATCACACGGAACGGGCAGCGCCCCTCTGCGGGCCGATTTCACGTGGGCTTCGCCAGCCCCAGCTTCTCGACCAGCGCCTTCTCGCGCGCAAAAGTCTCTGCCGCAAACTTCTGGTACGCGGCACTGCTCATGTACATGGGCACCATGTCGTAGCGGGCCAGGGCCGTGCGGTAGCTTTCCTGCTCCATGGCCTGCTTGAAGGCGTCGTGAAGGCGCTTGACCACCGGGGCAGGCGTGCCCTTGGGTGCGCCAATGCCAAAGGGCGAGTTCTGCACCAGGTTCAGGCCCAGCTCCTTGAGCGTGGGCGCATCAGGGAACTTGGCCAGGCGCTCCGCCCCCCAGGTGTTGAGTACGCGCAGCTTGCCTGCCTCCACCTGCGGTGCAAAGCCGGTGGAGTCGGCGGCCGCCATGATCTGCCCGCCCAGGATGGACTGCATGAGGTCGGCACTGCCCTTGTACGGCACATGCAGCAGCTCAATGCCCAGTTGCTGCGCAATCAGCTCCATGGTGAGGTGCGGGCTGGTCATGGTGCCGGTGGAGCCGTAGCTGAGCTTGCCGGGGTTGGCCTTGGCCCAGGCCACAAAGTGCGTCCAGGTCTTGAGCGGCGAATCGGCAGGCACCACCACACCAAAGGCGTAGCCCGTCACGTTCAGCACGTAGCTGATGTCCTTGACCGGGTCCCAGTTGATCTTGGTGGTGTAGGGCAGGCGGAACACCCCCAGCGGGATCTGCGCCACCGTGTAGCCGTCGGCTGGAGAGGTTTGCAGCTGCTGCGCGGGTAGCGTGCCTCCTGCACCGGGCTTGTTCTCGACGATCACGGGCTGCCCCAGGATCTTGCTGGCACCATCGGCCAGTGAGCGCATGGTGATGTCGGTGGGCCCACCTGCGGGGAAGGCGATGATCAGCTTGATGGGCTTGCTGGGAAAGCTCTGCGCCTGGGCCAGGAAAGCGGGCGCTGCGAGACTGGCGGCACCCCATTGAAGAACACGGCGGCGTTGCATGGCGGGCTCCTGAAAAGCGAAGGAAAAGAGTTCACGGATTGGACCGCGACCTCTCTACCCACGTCATGCAGAAAACCCCTAGGAACTCTGCCCACCTGTCACCAAGGCGGCACCCGCGCCACAGCCTCAGTGTTCACGCCAGCACGGTCAGGCCTTGTAGGTGGACAGCAGAATGCTGGTTTCCGTATTGGCAATGCCCGGCGTGAGGCGAATGCGGGTCAGCGCCGCATCAAACGCCTCCAGGCTTTCGGTGCGCACCTCGGCCACGATATCCCAGCGCCCGTTGGTGGTGTGCAGGGTGCCCACGGCAGGTTCGCCACGCAGGCTGCGGATCACCTCGGGGGCGGCATTGCCCTCCACCGCAATGCTCATCCACGCGCGGATGCGCTGCGGCTCGGTATCAGGCCGCAGGCGCACGGTGTAGCCGGTAATGACACCACTGTCCTCCAGCTTGCGCAGGCGGTTCTGCACCGTGCCACGGGCCACCCGCAGCTTCTGCGCCAGCACGGCCACGGGCGTGCGCGCATCGGCCCGCAGGATGCTGAGGATTTCGCGGTCGGTGTCGTCGAGGTGGTTCATGGCGAAATAATGCTTTTTGTGCCCTGGCGCTCATGAATCAAGCGCAGGCAGCTATATTTTTAATAGCAAATCAGGATGAAGGCGGATCGGCAGAGTATGTCTGCAACCGGGCATCGCAGCCACTGCCCGCAGAGATCCAGCGCCGGGCCAGGCGTGCGGCCCACGGCGCAAGCCAGCGCCAGCGCGGGCCCAGCACTTGCTGCGGCTGGCTCACCATGCCACACCAGTAGCGCTGGTCCGCATCGCTCCAGCGCAGCGCCACGCAGCTGCCCCGCGTGCGGCGCGACACCAGCATGCCCAGTGGGCAAGGCTCTGCCAGGCAGCACAGGCCGCAACCGTTGCATGCAGCACCTTCAGGTGGTTTGGCAGGTGCAGCAGGCTGCAGCCACACCACCGGCGCTGTGGCGGCATCCGCAGATGCGTGACGCGCCTTGTCACGCATGCGGCAACCTCTGGCGTGGCAAGTTCAGCGCCAGCTGCGGGGCATGCGATGGGGTGGTGGTTTGCACTGGTGGAAACTCCGCACAGGTGGAGAGGCAATGGCTGGGCCGGATGGCGATTGTGCGGCACAAAAAAACCCCGCTGGCCATCGCGGCAAGCGGGGAGAAAGGCCGGTCCAAAGGGAGGGAGAGGAAAAAACCGGCCTGAGGGGAATGCAGGAGCAACAGGAGTTGGGATAAGAGCGGCTCACAAAACTCAGCGCAGCGGTTCTGGTCAGGCGCTGCGTCGCAGGCAGTACACGTGGTACGACAAGACGTGGCAACGACGCCAGAAGAGTTTTGTGAGCCGCTCTAAAGGCAGCCGAGCCGAAGAAACTTTTCTCGGGCCTGGCGGCCTCACACATCAGCAACCACTGGGGCGGTTGGGCCGCATCGGCACAATGCCGCTGACCTTCAGGGTGCTGCCCGAGCCGTCCGAAGCAGTGAGGGTCTTACCCGAGAAACGCACCTGGTTGTTGTCGCGCTCGACCGAAGAGTCTGCTGCATCGCCACTGGCGTATTCCTTGCCCGCAAAGTTGAGGAACACCTGGTACGTGACCGTGCCATTGATCTGGTAGCGGATATCGCCAAAAGCCGTAGCGTCCGAGCCCACCTTGTTGGCCCCGTCAAAGCGGAAGGTGCACACCTCGGGCGACGAACCCACGGGGTTCTTCTTGTCCACATCGGTCAGGTTGAGAGAACCATTGCCGTAGATGCCGTTGAGGCCGTCCACCGTTGCGCTGGTGACCGTGAGCACGCCGGTCTCGTTGCTGGGGGTCGGATCGTCATCATTACCTCCACCGCACGCCACCAGCATGGTGGTGGACAGGGCTGCGACAGACAGAAGAAGGCTTCGTGGGTTCAGTGGCATGGGAATCGCTCCAGTATCAGGTTTGAAAAACGATGACATGCCGCACAGGGTCTGCACCCGGCCTGCTCAGCCTTGGGGTGCCTTGTCATCGATAGCTGGATGCTAGGAAGGCGCGGACCACAAGCACGTCGTCCCAGCCACATGCAACGCGTAGGAAGAAGCCGCGCGGCTGCGTCAGGTGTCAGTGGCTGCAATCTGCCCTCCGAGGTGCCCTCCGAAGTACTCTCCGATGCCCCGTCTGATCGGCGTCACGACGCCTTCAGACCAAAAAAAACCCGCCACCAGGGCGGGTTAAAAGCCGATCAAATTGAGGGAGGGAGGGTTCGATCGGCCCAGGGGTTGATTGCTGCGGTGCGAATGATTCCGCAACCACCATGTTCTGACTTTATTCGGCCACTGCCCCGCAGCGTGTCAGAGAACGAGGGGGCGGCTTGTAGGACCGAACCTACACACCGACACCCCGCACGGCGAGTGCTCAACCTCGCACCCTGCCACGGGCCTTTTCAGAGCCCCAGCTTCTCGCGCAGCTTGTCCGCCCCCGCCGCCTTGGGGGCCAACTCCAGGTAGGTGGTGTAGGCCTTGCGGGCGCGGTCGGCCTCACCGGCTTTGTCCAGTGCATCGCCCAGGTTCAGGTAGGCCACGGCGCGGGATGGGTCCATGCGGATGGCGTTATCGAACCACCGCGCAGCCTCCACAAACTTGTCTTGCCGGTAATAGATGAAGCCCAGGTTGTTGGCCGCCAGCGCAAAGTCGGGGCGCAGCTTGAGGGCTTCGGTGAACTGGGCCTCGGCCTGTTCGTACTGTTTCTCGCGGTAGAGCTGCAGGCCCCGGTCGTTGGCGCGTTGGGCCAGCTGGCGGTTGGACAGCGTCACCGCCTGCGGGGGCGTGATCTTCTGGTCGTTGCCCTGCAAGTCCTTCACCACCACGGGCGCCACCACCTTGGGCACGGGGCCTGCGGCGCTGGGTGCTGTGGTGCCCGCCTGCGACGCAGGGGCAGCAGCGGGCTTGGCGGCATCCAGCCGGGTGTTCATGGCAATCGCTTCGCTGCCCAGCTGGGTGCTTTGCGCGCTCAAGAACTCGGTTTCGGTGGGCAGCTCAAACACAAAATCACCGCCCTCCGAGCCGGGCAGGCTGCCAAACGCAGGCGTCTGGCTGGATGCCGAAGCCACTGCGGGGGCTACATAAGCGGCCAGCTCGGTGGCGGTGATGATGCCGTCACCGTTCAAATCGCCCTTGCCGCCCAGGCCCTGCAGCAGCGCCCAGGTGAAGACCGAGTGGCCATTGGGCCCTCCATCGGCCACCAGCTGGTCCGCCCCACCGGCCGTCAGCATTTGCCGTCCCACGCGCTTGAAGTTGTCACGCAGGAAGTTGGCGTTGCCGCCCCCGCGCGTCAGGCCCAGGCCGCTGTAGCAGGCGTCCATCACAAACAGCGTGTGCTTGGCCGTCACGCTCTCGGCAATGTTCTGCAGCTCGCTCATAGGGATGGCGTCGGTCGCGAACTGCTGCGGGTCGGAATCGACGGGAATGATGTAGCCCAGATCGCGCCCCGAGGTGAGCTTGCGCGTGGCCCCGTGCCCGGCAAAGAAGACAAACAGGCGGTCGTTCTTCTGCATGCCGCTGTGGGCCAGCTTGTCGTGGAAGGCCGCGAGGATGTTGGCACGGGTGGCGTCCTTGTTCTCCAGCGTCACGATGCGCTCGGCCGCAAAGCCGAACTTCTGGATCAGCGCCTCGCGCACCGATCGGGCATCGCGCACCGCGTACTGCAGGCGCGGCCAGCGGGCGTACTCATCAATGCCCACCACAATCGCCCACGACTGGCCGTAGCTGCCCGCCGTGGCCGCAGCCGGTGCGGCAGCCGCCGCCGCGCTGGGCGATGGGCCGCCCTTGGGCACCACAAAGGCCTTGCCATCCCAGGTGGCGAACTGGTAGCCATCGGCCACCAGCTTGGCCAGAATGCCCGGCAGCGCCTTCACGGTGCGCTCGTGAATGTCGTGGAACAGGATGATGCCGCGGCCTTCCTTGTCCACGGTAGAGAGCACGCGCTGCGCGATGGACGCAGGCACCGGGTCCGCCCAGTCGAGCGAGTCCACGTTCCACATCACCGAGCGCAGGTGCGCGCTGCTCAGAATGTCCATGCCTTCGGCATTGCGCGCACCGTAGGGAAAGCGGAACAGCGCAGAGCGGCGCTCGTCCACCGAGGTGAGCAACTTGTCCGTCACCAGAATTTCATCGCGCAGGGCATCGCCACTGCGCTTGGACAGCTGGGCATGCGTCAGGCTGTGGTTGGCCAGCACATGGCCAGCGTCCTGCAGTTGCTTGCTGACCTGCGCGCGCGCATGCAGGTGGGGCTTGCCATCGGCCCCCACCGTGCCCAGGTTGCTTCCCACCTGGAAGAACACCGCAGGCACGCTGTACTGCTTGAGGATGGCCGCAATCTCGGGCGTGTAGGTGCCGTGCGGGCCATCGTCAAACGTCAGCACAATGGTCTTGGGCGGCAGCTCACGCCCGTTCAGCTCTGCGCCTTCGGTGTCTTTGGCTTTGTTCTTGCCCTTGCCGCTGTCGGCCACCGGAGGCTCGGGGTACGGCAACACCACGCCGTGGTCGCGCAAGATGGCCTCGCGCGTGTACAGGCGCTGCAGCTGGGCCACGTAGTCGTCCCAGCGCTCGCGCTTCAAGGTGATGCCCCGGCTTTCAAAGCGGCCAAAGACCTCGCGGATTTCTTTTTCGTAGTTGCGCTCGATCTCGGCCAGCGCGTCCAGGTCTTCGCCCATGCGCTTGTGCAGCTTGATGGCGGGTAGCGAGCCATCACGCGCCATCAGCGCCTGCCACTGGCGCAGCACTTCGCGAAACGCCAGGCGGTCGGCATCGAACAGCTCGGGGTCGCTCTCCACATAGTCGAGCAGCGCAGGCAGCACCTGCAAGCGCATGCGGGGCTCGGCCAGCGGGCCCTCTTCCAGCAACGCCACCAGCTCTTTGCCCTTGGCGATATTGGCGTGGAACAGTGCCATGCCCGCCTGGTTGGCCGCAGCCTTCTCCGCCGCCCCCAGCTTGGCCTCGTCGGCCAGCAACACGATGATCTTGCGGTAGTTGGCCAGCACCTCGCGCAGCGGGGCCATGGCACGGGCAGGCGCATCAGCACTGGCAGACGCCGTGCCTTGGGGCCCGCCCCCCTTGGCGGAGCCTTCCACCGCCTGCGGCACCACCGCACGCCCCTGGCTCCACGCCCACCAGCCCCCCGCAGCGGCCACTGCCACGGCAGCGCCTGCGGCCGCCCCCCATAGCGCCTTCTTCATTGCTTGCGTCCCTTGTTGTGATCAGATTTGGGGCCGCAGGATACCGCAGGCACGGCCGCGTGACCTTGCCTGCGATCAGAGGCGAAGGACTCAGCGCGCCAGCACCGGCCCCAGCGCCTTGCCCGTGTGGGTGCCCAGGCGCACCAGGTCCTCGGGCGTGCCGGCGGCCACGATACGGCCGCCATCCTTGCCGCCTTCGGGGCCCAGGTCGATGATCCAGTCGGCCTCGGCGATCACGTCCAGATCGTGCTCGATGACCACCACGCTGTGTCCGCCATCGACCAAGCGGTGCAGCACGCGGATGAGCTTGTGCACGTCGGCCATGTGCAGGCCCACGGTGGGCTCGTCCAGCACGTACAGGGTGTGCGGGGCTTTCTGGCCTCGGCGGCCCACCTCGTCGCGCACCTTGGTCAGCTCGGTCACCAGCTTGATGCGCTGCGCCTCGCCGCCGCTGAGCGTGGGCGAGGGCTGGCCCAGGGTGAGGTAACCCAGGCCCACGTCTTTGAGCAACTGCAACGGGTGCGCAATGCTGGGCATGCTGGCAAAGAACTCCACCGCCTCGTCCACCTCCATCTGCAGCACATCGCCGATGCTCTTGCCGCGCCAGGTGACGGCCAGCGTTTCGGGGTTGAAGCGTGCGCCGTGGCAGGTTTCGCAGGGCACCTTCACGTCGGGCAAGAAGCTCATCTCGATGGTGCGCACGCCTGCGCCTTCGCAGCTGGGGCAGCGGCCCTCACCAGTGTTGAAGCTGAAGCGCCCGGCGGCGTAACCGCGTGCCTTGGCCTCCAGCGTTTCGGCAAACAGCTTGCGGATGGTGTCCCAGAAGCCGATGTACGTGGCGGGGCAGCTGCGCGGGGTTTTGCCGATGGGGGTCTGATCCACCTCCAGCACGCGGTCAATGGTTTCAAAGCCTGCCAGCCCGGTGCTGCCCACGAGGGCCGGGGCCTTGCCTGCGTCCATGGCATCACGGCCCGCTTTGGTACTGCGCTGCTGCACCCAGGCCTGCACGTTGGTCAGCAGCACATCGCGCGCCAGGGTGGATTTGCCGGAGCCGCTCACGCCCGTCACGGCCACCAGCCGGTTCAGTGGCACGGCCACATCCACCTGCTGCAGGTTGTGCAGGTGTGCGCCGTGCAGGCGCAGCCAGTGCAGGGGCTTGTCGCCACCCTGCTCTGCATCTTTTAGGCCTGTGGCGCTTGCTGGTTGAGCGCTGGCCGCTACCAAATCCATAGCATCCACCGCCCGGCGTGCCTGCAGCGGGTGGCGCATGGCGTGCAGCAGGTAGCGGCCGGTTTGCGAGTCTTCTGCGGCCTGCACATCGGCCACGCTGCCCTGCGCCACCAGGCGGCCACCGCGCTTGCCGGCGCTGGGGCCAATGTCGATGATGTGGTCGGCGCGGCGGATGGTGTCCTCGTCGTGCTCCACCACCACCAGCGTGTTGCCCTTGTCACCCAGCTTGTGCAGGGCGTTGAGCAAGATCTGGTTGTCGCGCGCGTGCAGGCCGATGGTGGGTTCATCCAGCACGTAGCACACGCCTTGCAGGTTGCTGCCCAACTGCGCCGCCAGGCGAATGCGCTGGGCCTCGCCACCGCTGAGCGTAGGCGCGCCCCGATCCAGCGTGAGGTAGCCCAGGCCCACTTCTTCCAGAAACTCAAGGCGGCTCTGGATCTCGGGCACCAGGTCGCGGGCGATGTCCGCCTCGCGTTGCGTCATGCCACCGGCGGCCCGCAGGCCCTCCACCCAGCGGCGTACATCGCTGACGGAGAGCGCGGCAATGTCGGCAATGCCCACACCGGCAAACTTCACGGCGCGGGCCGTGGCGTTCAAACGCGTGCCCTGGCAGGTGGGGCAGACGGTGGTGCCGTCCAGGTCTTCCACCTCGGGCTCGGCAAAGGTCTGCTCGCGGCCTTTTTCCTTGTCGGCCAGCACCGAGTCGTCAAACACCTTGCGCTGCTCTTTGGTGAGCTTGACGCCCGTGCCCACGCAGTCGGGGCACCAGCCGTGCTTGCTGTTGTAGCTGAACAGGCGCGGGTCCAGCTCGGCATAGCTGGTGGCGCACACGGGGCAGGCGCGCTTGGTGGAATACACCTGCAAATGCCCGATGCCCGCCGTGGGCGCACCGCTTTCCATGGCGGCGGCCAGGGTGCCGATGCTGGAGAGGACATGCACCACGCCTTTGCCGTGCGTGAGCGCATCGGCCAGCGCGGTGCGCAGGGCGGCCTCGTTCTCAGGCGAGACATCGAGGCTGGCCACAGGCAGCTCGATGGTGTGTTCCTTGAAGCGATCAATGCGCGGGAAGTTGGAGGTCGGCAGGAAGTTGCCATCCACACGCAGGTGCGTGTAACCGCGTGGGCGGGCCCAGTCGGCCAGCTCGGTGTAGACGCCCTTGCGGTTGACCACCAGCGGCGCGAGCAGGCCGATGTGCTGGCCACGGAACTGCGTGAGCAGCTGCGCGGCAATGCTCTCGGGCGTTTGCGGCTGTACGGCAGCACCATCGTGCACGCAGTGCTGCGTGCCGAGCTTGACGTACAGCAGACGCAGAAAGTGCCACACCTCGGTGGTGGTACCCACGGTGGATTTGCGCCCGCCGCGCGAGAGGCGCTGCTCAATCGCCACGGTGGGGGGGATGCCGTACACCGCGTCCACCTCGGGCCTGCCAGCGGGCTGCACGATGCTGCGGGCGTAGGCGTTGAGGCTTTCAAGATAGCGGCGCTGGCCTTCGTTGAACAGAATGTCGAACGCCAGCGTGGACTTGCCCGAGCCACTGACGCCGGTGATAACGTTGAACTTGCCACGTGGTACGTCCACGCTCAGGCTCTTGAGGTTGTGCTCTTTGGCGTTGACGATTTCAATGGCGTTTTTAGCCAAATTGCCCTGTAGCGCATGTCTTTCTTGCGCAAGCAGCTCCTGTTTTCGTAGCACGGCGGCTTTTTCGTGCACCGAATGGCCGCCCACGCCCAGCGCCAGTTCGTAGTCGCGCAGGGCCTGGCCGGTGTGCGATGTGGCGTGCTCGCGCACGTCTTCGGGCGTGCCTTCGGCCACGACCAGACCACCGCCCACGCCGCCTTCGGGCCCCAGGTCAATGAGCCAGTCGCTGGCGCGGATCACGTCCAGGTTGTGCTCGATGACGATGAGCGAATGCCCGGCCTCCAGCAGCTTGCGCAGGGCGCGCATGAGCTTGGCAATGTCGTCAAAGTGCAGGCCGGTGGTGGGCTCGTCAAACAAGAACAGCGTGCCTTTGCGGGCCACGTTCTGGCGCGACTTGGCGGCGGTCTTGGCCGCCTCGGCCAGAAAGCCCGCCAGCTTGAGCCGCTGCGCCTCGCCACCGCTGAGCGTGGGCACGGGCTGGCCCAGCGCCACGTAGTCGAGCCCCACATCCACAATGGGCTGCAGGGCGCGCACCACGTCCTTGTCGCCCGCGAACAGGGCCACGGCCTCGGCCACGGTGAGTTCGAGGACGTCGGCCACGTTCAGAGCCCGCCCGCCGCGTTCGATGGTGATCTCCAGAATCTCGGGCCGGTAGCGCTTGCCGTCGCAGTCGGGGCAGCGCAGGTACACGTCAGAGAGGAACTGCATCTCCACATGCTCAAAGCCCGAGCCCCCGCAGGTGGGGCAGCGCCCATCGCCGCTGTTGAAGCTGAACTTGGCCGCCGTGTAGCTGCGCTGCTTGGCCAGGGGCGAGGTGGCATACAGCTCACGAATGCTGTCCCACGCGCCCACGTAGCTCACGGGGTTGGAGCGTGCCGTCTTGCCGATGGGCGACTGGTCCACAAACACCACATCGGCCAGATGGTCCGCGCCCAGCAGGCGGTCGTGCGCACCGGGTGCCTCGGTGGCCTTGCCAAAGTGGCGCATCAGTGCGGGGGCCAGCACGTCCTGAATCAAACTGGACTTGCCTGAGCCGCTCACGCCGGTCACGGTGACCAAGCGCTGCAGCGGAAACTCCACCGACACATCGCGCAGGTTGTGCTCGCGCGCGCCTTCCAGGATGAGGCGCGGGGTCGAATCGGTGACCATACGCTTGAAGCCAAAGCCCACCTGCTTGCGCCCGCTCAGGTAATTGCCGGTGAGGGTGTCGGCCTGACGCAAATCGGCCGTGGTGCCGTCAAACACAATGCTGCCGCCCTTGCGGCCCGGGCCGGGGCCCATGTCGATCATGCGGTCTGCCGCCAGCATCACAGCGGGGTCGTGCTCCACCACCACCAGGGTGTTGCCCGCATCGCGCAGGCGCAGCATGGCCTCGGTGATGCGGTGCATGTCGCGCGGGTGCAGGCCAATGCTGGGCTCGTCCAGCACAAACAAGGTGTTGACCAGGCTGGTGCCCAGGGCCGTGGTGAGATTGATGCGCTGCACCTCGCCGCCGCTCAAAGTGCGGCTTTGCCGGTCGAGCGTGAGGTAGCCAATGCCCACGTCGCACAGGTATTTGAGGCGCGCGGTGATTTCTTCGTGCAGCAGTTTCAGCGCCTGGGCGTCGCCGCCCTTGGCATCGTCGCCCACCGGCAACTGCATGCGCGCAAAGAACTGGCGCAGGCGGTCTATGGGCAACAGCATCAGGTCGTGCAGGCACAGCCCGGGCAAGGACTCCAATTGCTCGCGCGACCACTGCACGCCTTGAGGCATAAAACGCTGGCCGGGATCCATCACTGCGTCGGCGTCTTCCTTGCGGCCGATGCGCCACAGCAGGCTCTCCGTCTTGAGCCGCGCACCTGCGCACACCGGGCACGGCGTGTAGCTGCGGTACTTGGACAGCAGCACACGGATGTGCATCTTGTAGGCTTTGCTTTCCAGGTAATCAAAAAAGCGCTGGATGCCGTACCACTGCTGGTTCCACTTGCCGTTCCAGTTCGGTGATCCTTCAATCACCCACTTTTTCTGCTCGGCCGTGAGCTGGTACCAGGGCGTGTCGCGCGGAATGCCCGCGGCCTCAGCATGGCGCATGAGGTCGTCTTGCGCCTCTTGCCAGGCGGGCGTCTGGATGGGCTTGATCGCGCCCGAGCGCAGCGTGAGCTTGTCGTTGGGGATGACCAAGCCCCAGTCCACCCCGATCACCCGGCCAAAGCCCCGGCAGGTGTCGCACGCACCTACGGCCGAGTTGAACGAGAAGGCGGAGGGAATGGGCTCGCTGTAGCGCAAGTCGCTGTCGGGGCAGTGCAGGCCGGTGGAGAAGCGCCACAGTTCGGGCTCGCCTTCATCAACCAACCGGTACACATTGAGCCGCCCGCTGCCACGCTTGAGCGCCACCTCGATCGCCTCCACCACGCGCGCGCGCTCGGCGCCGCTCCAGCGGAAACGGTCGGCCACCACATCCAGAATTTTGCGTTCACCCTCGTCCCGCTCGGCCTGCACCTTGGTAAAGCCGCTGGCCGAAAGCCATTGCTCCACCTGTTCGGCGCTGGTGTTGGCAGGCAGCTCGACCGGAAACGTGAGCACGATGCGCGGGTCCCCCGCCACCGCGCAGCGCGCTGCCAGCTCGGCATAGATGGTGTCGGGCGAGTCGTGCCGCACGGGTTGCGCCGTCTGCTTGTCAAACAATTGCCCCGCGCGCGCAAACAGCAGCTTGAGGTGATCGTTCAGCTCCGTCATCGTGCCCACGGTGGAGCGGCTGGAGCGCACGGGGTTGGTCTGGTCGATGGCGATGGCGGGCGGCACGCCCTCTACGCGGTCTACCGCGGGCTTGTCCATGCGGTCCAGAAACTGGCGCGCGTAGGCACTGAAGGTTTCCACATAGCGGCGCTGGCCCTCGGCATACAGCGTGTCGAACACCAGGCTGGATTTGCCCGAGCCGCTGGGGCCGGTCACCACCGTCAGCTCGCCGGTGCGGATGTCCAGGTCCAGGTTGCGAAGGTTGTGCTGGCGTGCGCCACGGATGCGGATGGTTCCCTGGGTCATGTGGAGGCTTTGCTGGTGGTATGGGGTAGGAGCGGCTCACAAAACTCAGCGTAGCGGCCCTGGCTAGGCGTTCCGTTGCAGGCAGGACGGCCCGATACGGCCAGACGGGATAACGACACCAGGGGAGCTTTGTGAAACGCTCTGAGGCGGAACATTCTAGGCAGCGCCTACTGACACCGTATTGGCAGCAGCGCGAGACCCTTGGGACTGCTGTGGTGATCTGCGCCCGCTGTTGCAGAAGTAGCGGTTTGTACGGCTGCTGGCCGGGCGTGAGGCTCGTTGATGGCTCCCACGGTATGAGCACACGCGTCACTCCCGTGGCAAGGTGCGCGTCAGCTGCGGCAGCTATACCTGCGCCCCTTCCCTATTTGAGGGTTTGCCGGGTTGTCATACACAGCCAGTAAAGTAAGGTAACAAAAAATTAACCGGAGACACCATGAACACATGGAACAAATGCTGGGCCGCCGCGGCCTTGTGCATGGCATTGGGTACCGCCCAGGCGCAAATCGTCATCGGCCAGACTGCAGGCTTCAGCGGCCAAGTGGCGGCCGGGGTGAAAGAGACCACCGATGGCGCCAAGCTCTACCTTGACATGGTCAACAGCAAGGGCGGCGTGAACGGGCAGAAGATTGAACTGGTGTCGCTGGACGACAAGTTCGACCCCAAGCTGGCCGCCGAAAATGCCAAGAAGCTGATCGAAGAGAACAACGTGCTGGCCCTGTTCCTGAACCGGGGCACACCGCACACGGAAGCCATCATCCCGCTGCTGGACAAGCACGGAGTCCCGCTCATTGCCCCTTCCACAGGTGCAATGGTGCTGCACCAGCCGGTGCGCAAATACGTCTTCAACGTACGGGCCACCTACCAGCGCGAGGCTGAAAAGGCCATGACCCACTTGGCATCCATGGGCATCACCCGTATCGGCGTGGTGTACGCCGATGACAGTTTTGGAGCCGACGGCGTGACCGGGGCACAAAAGGGCCTTACAGCAGCCAAGCTGACACCCGTGGTGCTGGAGAAGTTTGACCGGGCCAAGCCCGACTTTGCCCCCATTGCCGCCAAGCTGGTGAAGGCCGATGCACAGGCAGTGCTGATGATTGCGTCAGGCTCTGCCGTGGTGGACGCCAACAACGCCATCCGCGGTGCGGGCTCTGCGGCGCAACTGGTCACTCTGTCCAACAACGCCTCCAGCGGCTTCATCAAGAGCCTGGGGGCCAATGCGCGTGGAGTGATCGTGACGCAGGTGTTCCCGAACGAACGCGCCGTGACATTCCCCATGGTGAAGGAAGCCCAGGAACTGGCCCGCGCGCAGGGCATGAGCGAAATCAGCCCGGCCATGCTGGAGGGTTTTGCTGCCGCCAAGGTGCTGGTGGAAGGCGTCAAACGTGCCGGGCCCAAGCCCACGCGCGAGAAGCTGCACGCGGCGCTGGAAACCATCCGCAAGTTTGACCTGGGCGGGCTGGAAGTGTCCTTTACCCCAGACGATCACACGGGGCTCGATTTTGCGGACTTGTCCATCGTGGGCACGGACGGCAAGTTCCGGCGCTGAGTCCTCACCAAGGGCAGCGTAGCCGCGCGCAGGGCAGATGCGGCGGCTATGCGACAGATGGGGCCAATGCCCCCACAGACAAAGACCACACGCGGCATTTGTCACCTTTTGTAAATAAACTAGGGCTCACTTACAGAGACAAGAGGAGCCCCACATGATTTCTTGGACTGCCTGGCTGCGCACAGGCACTGCACTGGCCCTGCTGGGCTGGGCCACATGCCAGGCCCAGTTGCTGGTGGGCCAGACCGTTGGTGTAACCGGCCCGGCGGCCGCTACGGTGCAGGAAGCATCACAAGGAGCCAGCCTGTACCTGGATGCCATCAACGCCAAGGGTGGCGTGGGCGGCCAGAAAATCGAACTGATCACGCTGGACGACAAATTTGACACCAAGCTCACGCTGGACAACGCGCGCACGCTGATTGAGCAAAAGGGTGTGCTGGCCTTGTTCATGACACGGGGCACGCCCCACACCCAAGGCTTGCTGCCCTTGCTGGAGCAGCACGGTGTGCCTCTGGTGGGCCCATCCACCGGCGCGATTGCCCTGCACAAGCCGGTGCAGAAGTACGTATTCAACGTGCGTGCGCCCTATCAGCATGAAGTGGAAAAAGCCATCAGCCACCTGAACACGCTGGGAATCAAGCGCATCGGGGTGGTGCATGTGGATGACACCTTTGGTGCCGATGCGCTGGCAGGGGCCATGTCCGGCTTCAAGGCCAACCACCTGGAACCGCTGTTCATCGAGAAGTTTGACCGGACCAAACCCGACTACAGCGCCATGGCACCCCGCGTCGCGCAGAAGCAGCCGCAGGCTGTGATCTTCGTCGGTACAGGGGCTGCAGTGGTGGATGGCATCAAGGCCCTGCGGGCGGCTGGCGTGGGCGGGCAGATCGTGACCTTGTCCAACAATGCCTCCGGGGGCTTTATCAAGGCCCTGGGAGACAGTGCCCGCGGTGTAGTGGTCACGCAGGTGCTGCCGTCAGAGCGATCGGTGAACTATCCCATGGTGAAGGAAGCCATGGAGCTGGCCCGGGCCAAGAACATTGCGGACCTGACACCCGCCATGCTGGAGGGCTTTGTCAGCGCCAAGGTGCTGGTAGAGGGCCTCAAGCGCGCTGGCCCCAAGCCCGACCGCACCAAGCTGCACGCCGCCCTGGAGAGCATCAAGAAGTTCGATCTGGGGGGGCTGGAGCTGTCGTACAGCCCCACCGATCATTCAGGCCTCGATTTTTCTGACCTGGCCATCATTGGAGCCGACGGCAAGTTCAAGCGCTGAAATCCCGGTCTGCTTCTTCACGGCCTTCTTCGCAGCCTTCTTCACAACACAAAAGGCCCGCCTCTCTGACGAGGGCGGGCCTTTTTGCCTTTAAGGACTGCGATCAGGAAGCGCTAGCAGCAGAAGCTGGAGCCATAGGGGCAGCGGCCGGCGCGCTGGCGGCGGGCTCGGGTGCATGCACAGCATCTGCACCATGCTTTTCACCGCCCATGTCTGCCTTGTCACCGGCTTTGAGGATCACAAAAATAGACAGCGCCGCAAACAAGGCAAAACCAACTGCAATCTTCCACATACAAGTCTCCAGAGATAGGGGTTGTTCAACGAAGGCGCTTCAGACGATGCAACGATTCCAAAGCGCCTTGGTTCAACACAGGGCCCGGCCCGTGAAGGCGGGCCCTGATGAGAAGCGTGACCTCGGAAATGCAGGTCACGGCAGCACACATCAATCGTTGGCGTAGATGTCCACGTCCTTGGTTTCCTTGATGAACAGGCCACCAATCACTACCGTGGCGGCAGCGATGATGATGGGGTACCACAGGCCGTTGTACATGTTGCCGGTCTGCGCCACGATGGCAAAGGCCGTGGTGGGCAACAGGCCACCAAACCAGCCGTTACCGATGTGATACGGCAGAGACATGGAGGTGTAGCGGATACGGGTGGGGAACATTTCCACCAGCATGGCAGCAATAGGGCCGTACACCATGGTCACCAGCAGCACCAGGTAGGTCAGGATCACCGTGACCATGACCTTGTCGATACGCGCAGGGTCTGCCTTGGTGGGGTAACCAGCAGCCTTCAGGGCATCTGCCACGGCCTTCTTGAACTCGCCATCTTTCTTCTTGGCCTCGTCTGCAGGCAGGCCCTTGCTGCTGTAGGAAGTGATGGAAGTCTCGCCAATCTTGATGACCGCAGGCGAGCCTGCTGCACCAGCAGAGTTCTCGTAGCTCACGGAAGCACCGGCCAGCACTTGCTTGGCAATGTCGCACGAGCTGGTGAACTTGGCGGTACCGGTGGGGTTGAACTGGAAGGAGCACTCGTTGGGATCCGCTACCACCACCACCTTGTTCTTGGCCTGGGCTTCAGCCAGCGCGGGGTTGGCCGCCTTGGTCAGCGCACCAAACACCGGGAAGTAAGTGATTGCAGCCAGCAGGCAACCTGCCAGGATGATGGGCTTGCGACCGATCTTGTCAGACAGGGCACCGAACACGATGAAGAAGGGTGTACCGATCAGCAGCGAGATGGCGACAAAGATGTTGGCCGTGGCCCCATCCACCTTGAGCGCCTGCGTCAGGAAGAACAGCGCATAGAACTGGCCGGAGTACCACACCACAGCCTGGCCGGCTGTCAGGCCCACCAGCGCCAGAATCACGATCTTCAGGTTCTTCCATTGGCCGAAAGACTCGGTCAGCGGAGCCTTGGAGGTTTTGCCCTCGGCCTTCATCTTCTGGAAGGCGGGGGACTCGTTCATGGACAAACGAATCCACACCGAGATACCCAGCAGCGCAATCGACACGATGAATGGAACACGCCAGCCCCAGTCGGCAAAGGCTTCTTCGCCAGTGATGGTGCGCGTACCCAGAATCACCATCAGCGACAGGAACAGCCCCAGCGTGGCGGTTGTCTGAATCCAGGCCGTGTAGGCACCCCGCTTGCCGTGCGGTGCGTGCTCTGCCACATAGGTCGCGGCACCGCCATACTCACCACCCAGCGCCAAGCCTTGCAGCAAACGCAGGATGATCAGGATGACTGGGGCGGCCACGCCGATGGAGGCATAAGTAGGCAGCACACCCACGATAAAGGTGGACAGACCCATGATCAAAATGGTGACCAGGAACGTGTACTTGCGGCCAATCATGTCGCCCAGACGGCCGAAGAAGATGGCACCGAACGGACGCACGATGAAGCCCGCAGCAAATGCCAGCAGCGCAAAGATGAACGCCGAGCCGGCATCCAGGCCACTGAAGAATTGCTTGGCGATGATGGCTGCAAGCGAGCCATACAGATAAAAGTCGTACCACTCGAAAACGGTACCCAGCGATGAGGCAAAGATAACCTTGCGCTCCTCGGGTGACATCGGCCGCGGTGCGGGATGAACTGTTGTTGCCATGGTGTGTGTCTCCTGTATAGGTTTTTTCGGATGCGAAAAAAGGCGCTACACCGACGAGCCCTCCCGCTCCGTGAGGCGCAATATCTGATGGTCATCTGACCGAAAACTGACAAAAGTCATGGCGCTCCCGCGCACTTCTGCGTGGCTGCGGCCAGAGGTCAGGCCACGCTCCGGTTCAACCCTGAGAGCTTTTTTCTTGATGTGGGAAATGGGGTCGTTTGGCGTCTGAAATGGCCCTGCATGGGCCTTCCTACCCGTAAGGCGTTGGGGTAAATCCTGACCCTCTACCTACGGGTCAACCCTGCCAAGGACAAACCCCTAGACAAACGACCTTGCAGCGTAAGTGGGCGGTCAGTCCGCGTTTCCAGAATCCGCCCCAGCATGCAGCAAGCCCCATGACGTGCTGCGCAAGATCCCAAAACCGAAGGAGATAAGCATGACGGACCCCGTGGCAGAACGAATCCAGAGCCACCCCAAGTACCTGGAACTCAAGCGTGAACGCAACCGCTTTGGCTGGCTGCTCACGGCCCTGATGCTGCTGGTGTACTACGGCTACATCGCACTGATTGCCTTCGACAAGGCCTTCCTCGCACAACCCATTGGCAACGGCGTGACCACGCTGGGCGTGCCCTTGGGGTTTGGTGTGATCGTCTTCACCATCGCCATCACCGGCATTTACGTCCGTCGCGCAAACGGTCGCTATGACGCGCTGACACAGGCCATTCTCAAGGATGCCGCCAAATGAAAAAGAATCTGACTTCACGCGGCTTCACCACCGCAAAAGCAGCCCTTGCCTGGGCCGGTCTGGCTTGCCTGGGCACTGCAGCACATGCCGCAGGCGGCGATGTAGGGGAAGCCGCCAAACAGGCGACCAACTGGACCGCCATCATCATGTTTGCCCTGTTTGTGGCGGGCACCCTGTGGATCACCAAATGGGCGGCCGCCAAGACTCGGTCGGCTGCAGACTTCTACACCGGTGGCGGTGGAATCACGGGCTTTCAGAATGGCCTGGCCATTGCGGGTGACTACATGTCTGCGGCGTCCTTCCTGGGTATTTCTGCTGCCGTGATGGCCAGCGGTTATGACGGGTTGATCTACTCCATCGGCTTTCTGGTCGGCTGGCCGGTCATCACCTTTTTGATGGCAGAGCGCCTGCGCAATCTGGGCAAGTTCACCTTTGCTGATGTGGCTGGTTACCGGTTCCAGCAGACTCCTATCCGTGCCTTTGCTGCCAGCGGTACGCTCGTCGTCGTGGCGTTCTACCTGATCGCGCAGATGGTGGGTGCAGGCCAGCTGATCAAACTGCTGTTTGGTCTGGACTACTGGATCGCCGTGGTGCTGGTGGGCGGCCTGATGATGGTGTACGTGCTGTTCGGTGGCATGACAGCGACCACCTGGGTACAGATCATCAAGGCCTGCCTGCTGCTCGCGGGTGTTACCTTCATGGCCTTCATGGTCATGGCGCAGTTTGGCTTCAGCCCTGAGGCCCTGTTTGCCAAGGGCGTTGCGGTGAAGACATCGATTGCGGCCAACTCGGGCAAACCTGCAGAAGAAGCGGCCAAGATCGGTCTGGCCATCATGGGCCCCGGCGGCTTCATCAAAGACCCCATCTCTGCCATCAGCTTCGGCATGGCATTGATGTTCGGTACCGCAGGCTTGCCACACATCCTGATGCGCTTCTTCACGGTGCCAGACGCGAAGGAAGCACGCAAGAGCGTGTTCTGGGCCACCACGTGGATCGGCTATTTCTACGTGCTGATCTTCATCATTGGCTTCGGAGCCATCACTCTCGTGCTCACCAACCCTGAGTTCTCCGACACAGTCACCGGCGTCATCAAAGGCGGGGCGGGCACAGCCAACATGGCAGCCGTACTGGTAGCCAAATCGGTGGGTGGAGACGTGTTCTACGGCTTCATCTCGGCCGTGGCGTTCGCCACGATCCTGGCGGTGGTGGCGGGTTTGACACTGTCGGGTGCATCCGCCGTATCACACGACCTGTACGCCACAGTGTTCAAGCAGGGCAAGGCTGACAGCGCTGCAGAGCTGCGCGTATCACGCATCACTACGCTGACATTGGGCGTGGTCGCCGTGGTGCTGGGCATCGTGTTTGAAAAGCAGAACATCGCGTTCATGGTGTCTCTGGCCTTCGCCATTGCAGCATCGGCCAACTTCCCGGTGCTGTTCATGAGCGTGCTGTGGAAAGACTGCACCACCAAAGGAGCAGTGATTGGTGGCTTCATGGGACTGGTGTCGTCTGTGGGCCTGACGGTCGTGTCTCCGTCGGTATGGGAAGCCGTTCTGGGTAACCCCAAAGGCAGCGCCCTCTTCCCTTACACGTCGCCTGCCCTGTTCTCCATGGCCATTGGCTTCGTAGGCATCTGGATCTTCTCGCTGCTGGATCGCAGCGCTACCGCAGCCCGAGAGAGGGCCGCATTCCCGGCGCAGCAAGTCCGATCGGAAACTGGCCTGGGCGCCTCTGGAGCTTCGGGACACTGAGCTTCCAAGCCCCAAAAACCAAAGGCGCTCCCCAGTCACATGGGGAGCGCCTTTTTTCTGGCTCATCGTTCATACGCGGATCAGAGAAACAGGCCCTGCATTTCCATTTCAACGCACTTTGAAAACCGCTCTCAGCTCATGCTTCATCAAACCCATGCAAAAGGCACCGAGCTACAGCCAGCTTCAGCGCTCAAGCTGGAAAGCATGAAGGTCAATTCAGTCCATTCATGACACCTATGCAGGCCTATTGGGAGGACACGTATTGCTCTGGATGTTCCAACTGACCCACACAGAGCCTCGGTCTAACTTCCGCAGTAATAGCACCCAGTAAATCACCTGCCTGGTCCATTCAAGACACCTAAAACAAAAGGCCCCGCATTCTTGCGAATGCGGGGCCTTGTATCTAGGCCATCCAGCAGAACGCGTCTGCTGGATAAAACTTCAATTAGAAGTTGTGGCGGATACCCACAGCGACGGAGCTGAAGTCAGCGCCAGCGGTGCCAGTCATGTAGGAAGCGTTACGTGCGTTGTTCACGTGGGTGTAGTAGCCGTACACCTTGGTGCGCTTGCTCAGGTTGTAGTTGTAGCCCAGTGTGTACTGAGTTGCATCGCTGTCGTTGATGCCCTTGTACTCGCCAGCGCGGCCCACGTTCACGTGGAATTCGGAAGCGCCCAGGTTGTAGGCACCAGCCAGACGCAGGGAAGTGCGCTTGCGGCCATCGGCACGCTCGTCACGTTGCACGTAACCGCCAACGGTGAAGGCACCGAAGGTGTACAGACCGCGGCCTGCGAACTGGTTCACGTCGCCTTGCTTGGTGTAGCCAGCGCCCAGGGCCAGAGCGCCCAGGTTGTAGTTGGCAGCTAGGTCAAAGGCGTTCTTGCCGGGCTTGCCTGTAGGTTGCTCGTGCAGAGCAACAGCGGCGTCCACAGTCAGGCCACCGAAGCTGGGAGTGCGGTAAGCGATCTTGTTGGCATCAGGCATCACGTAGGCGTAGAACGCGTCGGACGAAGAGCCTGTGTCGTGGTTGTGCATGCTGACGTAGTCAGCAGTTGCGTAGTAGGACTCAGCAGTGAAACGGCCCAGACGGACTGTACCGAAACCGCCAGACAGGTTCACTTCGCTTTGACGAGCGAAGAAACCACGTGCATCGGAAGCACCGGTGTCAGAGCTGAAACCGCTTTCCAGTTGGAAGCCAGCCTTCAGGCCACCGCCCAGATCTTCGGTACCCTTGAAACCGAAGCGGGAAGAGTTGTTGAACAGACCAGTGGTAGTCACGTCGCCGCTTTTTTGGCGTTCCACGGTGGTGTTCACGCGACCATACAGAGTCACGCTGCTTTGAGCGAAAGCAGCAGTGCTGCCAACCAGGGCCAGCACAGCCAGTGCCAAACGATTCGTCTTTTGCATGAGGTTTCCTTGTTTGCTTTTAGTCCATCAGGAGGAGTGGCATCACGACATGTCGGGGTCACCGCCAAAGCCGGGATTACAACTGGGGAAATTTTAGGTGTTACACCACCTTGCACTTCTGGCAATTTGCTGTTCAGCTTTCAATTTATGCATTTACGCAACAAATTGAGGACACCCCGTCAAAAATTCGCCACATTTTGAGTGGGTGGAATTATCAATTTCGCCACAACCAAGCACTACACGCCAGCGCGTCAGTCAGATCTCAGGTGCCGTAATTTGACGAATGCGAGGCCTGCCATCACGGCGTCGTTCAATGCATCGTGGGCTTCACGTATAGGCAGGTTCAGGTCTGACATGAGGGTGCTCAGGCGCAGGTCGATATCAGCGTTGGCTTGCTGCTGGTAGGGCGGGAGCTGCTGGAACTTGTAGTCGTAATACAGCGCAGAGATTTCAACGCACGGCTGGGGCAAGCCAAACCCCAACAGCGGGCGCACCGCGCGATTGAGCATGGCTACGTCAAATTCCAGGTAGTACCCCACCAGCGGGCGGCTCCCGATGAACCGCAGCAACTGCACCACGGCCTCATGCAGCGGCAATCCGCCTGCCAGATCCTGACTGCGCAGGCGGTGAATGCGCACACTGCCCGCAGACACGGCCCGTTCTGGCCGCACCAGCAACTCCAGCCGCTCACTGGTCAGCAGGCGATCGCCCACGATGCGCACGGCGCCGATCGAGACGATCTCATCATGGCGCACGTCCAGCCCGGTAGTCTCACAATCCAGCGCGACCCATTCCTCGGGAGGCGGTGGCAGCAGCAGATCCTGAAACCGGGCGTCCCGCAATCTGTGGCTGAGCCAATGCCGACGCAACCTGTCCCACCCCGGCAGCAAGGCAGGACGTTGCCCATCCAGGCCCCGCATGCTCACAGCGCCCCCAGGTGAAAACGTGTGCGCAGCAGTTGCTGGAACCGCTTGACGACGCCCAGCGCGTCCTTGAGCAAATCACGGTCCAGGCTGCTGAGGTGCTGCACAGACACGGTCCCCGTCACCGGCCGGGCCTGCTCTTGTTCTGCCAAGCCTGCCTTCAGTTTGAGGGCCATGAAGACGTGCAGCGCTTCCAGCACGTCCTCCCCCTCACCTGGCGACAGGGCTCCCTGCGCGACCAGGGCTTGCACCCGTGCGACGGTGGACGTAGCCCGCACGTGGTGCGCCAATGCCAGGCTGCGCACTCCATGCAACAGCGGAAACAGCCCTTCCTTCTTGAGATGCAGCGGTGCGGGCGCTTCCCCCAGCGAGAACAGTTTGCTCAGCCATCCGCCGTGGGTGCCAAAGGCATCCATGGCCGCAGCAAAGCGGCTCAGCAGTGCATCGTTGTCCGTGGCCAGCTGGTGCAGACCCTCACTCACCTGGGCCAGCAAATCCGCATCACCCGCCACAGCATGCGCATCCATGAAGATGGCCAGATGCATGAGGTTGTCGCCTGCGGGCTGCCACACCCACTGGCGCAGCATGGCGGCAAAATCTTTGGCAGTGCGCCGCCAGGCAGGGTTGCTGAGCATGATGTGCCCCGGGCAGGGCGGGTAGCCAAACTGCCCCAGCGCCTGCGAAAAGCGCTCGCAAATCCCCTGCAAGTCTTCAGGCGGCATGTAGCCGTCCCGAAGAATCAGCCCGTTGTCCTGGTCCGTCTTGAGCAACTGCTCGCCCCGCCCTTCGCTGCCCATCACAAACAGGCAGCTGTTGGCGACCAGGTCGGCTGGGGCAATCAACTGCCACGCCCGCTCAAACAGCCGGGCGTTGAGCTGCTGCACCAGCCGCGCAATCAGCTCCACGCGGGAGCCACTGCGAAACAGCTGCGCTATCACCTTGGTCATCTGCGATGCCGCCTGCCCCAGGCTCTGCAGGTCACGCGCCTGCTCGATCTGCAGGGTCACGATGTGTGACTGGTTGGACAGATAACTCAGCAGGTCCAGCGCCTCCAGCACACCCAGCATCACGCCGCCCTCTTCCACCACCAGCCGGTGGATGCGGTGGCGCAGCATAAGGGCCATGGCGTCCCCCAGCAATTCGGTAGAGCGCACTTCAATCAACGGATAGCGCGCCCAGTCCCCCACCGGCATGGACTGCAGAGGCCGCCCATCCAGAATCGCCTGCTGCAGCAGGGTGCGGCTGAAGATGCCCTTGCGTGCTGCGGCCTCATCACACACCACCACGCTGGAAGTGCGCTGCTCGCGCATCAGGCGCACCACGCTCAGGATGTCGGTATGGGCAGGCACGCTGTGCACAGGCCGCAAAAAGGCCTCGCCCACCCGCGACAGGCTCAGCGAAGGCAGCTCACGCGGTTGCTGGCGCTCGGCCAGCACGCTCAGCTTGTGGCCCAGGTCGGCAAACAGCAGTGCACCAAAAGTGGCATTGCTCGCAATCAGCTCAATCACCGTATGCCGCGCCAGCTGATAGGCCACCACCTCCTGCGCTGCCACAAAACGGCTGCTGACGCGGCCCGCCACCAGGCTGCGGCCGTCAAAGCAATCATCCGGGCCCAGCGTGGCGACGGCATCCCCATCGTCCAGCTGCTGCACGTAGCCCTTGACGATGACAAACAGGTACGCGGGCGTATCCCCCGGCTCCAGAATGGCCGCGTGCTGCGGAAAGTAGGCAATGTCCACGCTGGCCCGCACCCGGCGCTGCTCGTCCGGATCCAGGCAATCAAACGGCGACAGGGAAAACGGGAAGGCGTTGGGCATACGGGGCTGTCTCCACGGATTTCGAAGAACCCGACAGAGCCATTGCACCACCCACCGCTTGCAGGGGCCTTGCAGAACGTGGCGGTATGTAGCGCCACAAAGACATGACCAAATCCGGCCCTAGCGCTTACTCAGAAAGCGCAGGCAGCTACCAACTCAATAGCAGATCAGTCTTTGGCTTTGGCGGGGAGCCCTGAGGACACCTGGGCGGCAGCCTCCCAGTCGGGGCCTTCAAACCACGCGTCGCCATCCAGGTAGGCACGCAGCATGGGCAGGCTGTCCAGACCCCAGAAAAGCTTGCCGTCCACTTCAAACGCTGGCACCCCAAACACCCCCGCCGCTTGCGCGGCCTCGGTGTTGGCGCGCAGCAGTGCCTTGGGGGCGTCGCTGTGCATGTCTTGCCCAGGGCGCTGTTGCTGGGCCAGCTGCTCTGCCAGGGCGGCCAGCCTGCCAACGTCCAGCGCGTCCTGTCCACCTTGCCACACATGGCGCAGCACCGCGCCCGCCACAAAGCGGTTGATGTAGCCATCGTCGCTGCAGGCCAGCGCCTGGCGCAGCAGGGGCAGCGGGTTGAACGGGTGGCGCGCGGGCATCTGCAGCGGCGTGCCCTGCGCGTGGCCCAACCACACCACATGGCGGTAGGTCCAGCCCCGCTTGGGGGCAATGCCCGCAGGCCCTGGATTGCCGTGCTGCTGCAGCAAGGCCCCCAGCAGCACCGGTTTGTAGAGCACCTGGTAGCTCAGCCCCTCCAGCACTGCGGGCAGGCGTTCATACGCCAGCCAGGCATAGGGCGACACAAAGTCCAGGTAGAACGTGATGCGTTTCATGTCGGGGCCTCTTCGTCAAAGCGCGGGCAAAACTCAGCGGGGAAGACTCAGCGATCCAAAGCGGCAGGCAATGGCACACCCGCCCGCTGCAGCAGCGTCACCCAGATGGCACGCCGCTGGGCGCTGTCCGCTGCAGACCATGCGCGAATCTCGTCGATGGTGCGAAAGCACCCCGCGCAGCGGGTGCGGTCATCCGTGAGCCGACACACCGAGATGCAGGGCGACGGCACCACCTCGTCAGAGTTCAGATCAAAATAGCCCCCATCGCTCATCAATTGAGCGCGGGCTGCTATCGATTCAGTAGCAGATGGCGTGACGCTCATGGGTTCCCCTGCGTTCCTGCTGCGGAGGCTGGGGCTTGCACCACATCCACCACCGGTGCACCGGTCAGCCGCTGCAAGTCGTTGGGGTGGAGCGGAAACACACCATGCGGGTGCCCCGCAGCCGCCCACACCACATCAAAGCGCAGCAGGTCCTGATCGATCAGCGTGACCGGGGGCGTGGCATGGGCCACGGGAGAAACTCCGCCAATCGAAAAACCCGTGCGGCTCTTCACGAAATCGGCATCGGCCCGGCCAATCTTGCCCACATGGGCTTCCACCTTCTTCTCGTCCACCCGGCGGTCGCCTGATGTGACGACCAGCACGGCCACGTCGTCGCTCTTGCGGCGAAAGATGATGCTCTTGGCAATCTGGCCGACGGCAATGCCCAGGGCATCGGCCGCCTCCTGGGCGGTGCGGGCCGAGTTGTCCAGCATGCGCGGGGCATGCGGATGGCCTTTCTCCTGCAAGGCGGCAGCCACGCGCTGCACGCCGTCGGGCAAGGAGGTCAGTTCACTTCCACACATAGCTTCATTCATCCTTGTGAACCCCAGCCGTGCGCTGCGCCCGGCACCACCTGCCGGGTCGCTCAGCCCGCGCGCTTGGCCAGCAGGGCGTTCGCGACGCGGGACTGGGGCTTGCGATCCAGAAAGCCGCTAATGTACGCGCCCGCGTCAATCAGGCGATCAAGGTCAATCCCGGTGTCAATGTCCATGCCGTGGAGCATGTAGACCACATCCTCCGTCGCTACATTGCCCGTGGCACCCTTGGCATAGGGGCACCCCCCCAGGCCCGCCACGGACGACTGGAAGTTCCACACCCCCAGCTCCAGCGCAGCCAGGGTGTTGGACAGCGCCTGTCCATACGTGTCGTGGAAGTGGCCCGAGACTTCATCCACGCCAAAGTGCTGCAAGGTCGCCTCGATGGCACGCTGCACCTTGCGCGGTGTACCCACACCAATGGTGTCGGCCACATCCACGCGCTGCACGCCAATACCCTTGAGCAGGCCCGCCAGATAGGCCACACGCTCAGGGGCGATGTCGCCCTCGTACGGGCAACCCACGGTGCAGCTCATGGCGCCACGCACGCGGATGCCGGCGGCCAGCGCCGCCTGCACCACGGGCGCGAAGCGCTCGATGCTCTCGGCAATGCTGCAGTTGATGTTGCGCTGGCTGAAGGCCTCGCTGGCCGAGCCAAAGACGACGATCTCATCGGGCTTGTCCAGCACGGCCGCCTCAAAGCCCTTGAGGTTGGGCGTGAGGACCGAATATGCGACGCCGCTCTGGCGGGTGATGCCCGCCATCACCTCGTGGTTATCGGCCATCTGCGGCACCCACTTGGGGCTGACGTAGCTGGTGACTTCGATCTCTTGCAGGCCCGCCTGCTGCAGGCGGTGCACCAGCTCGATCTTGACAGCGGCGGGCACCGGGGTCTTTTCGTTCTGCAGGCCGTCACGGGGGCCAACGTCGATGAGGCGGACACGGGAGGGAATGCTCATGGGGCTACCAAGGGTGGACAAGGAATGCCGCCATTGTCTCGCCAGCGCCGCCACAGAGCCACCTCATATCGTGCCAGACCATACGCCGGACGCGCCATCAGCCAGCCTGGGCGCCATCGCCCTCAACCTCTTGCCGCAGCAGCGCCACCATGGCCTGCGCCGCCAGCGACAGCGGCCGGCCGCGCAACGTGATCAGCCCGATGGGCCGGTGCAGCACGGGCGCCTTGAGCGCGCGCGTCACCACCTCGGGCCTGCGCACCACCTGGGCAGCCAGCTCGGGCAGCGCGCTCACCCCCAGCCCCGCCGCCACCATGGCCGCGATGGTGGCCAGGTGCTCCACCTCGTAGCGGGGTTCAAAGCGGATGCGGTGCGTCAGCAAAGCTTCTTGCGCGTATTGCCGCACGCTGGTGCCCGCGGGCATGGAGATGTGGGGCAACTCGGCCACATCGGCCCAGGCCACGGCGCCCCGCCCACGAGCCAAGGGGTGCGTGCGCGGCAGCAGCAGCACAAACCGGTCGGACACCAGCGGGGTGTAGTCCAGGTCCGCATAGGCGGGGTTGGCGGCGGTGAGGGCAAAGTCCACCCGCCCGGCGCGCACCATGTCAAACGCCGGGCCCGCCAAGCTGTCGATCAGCTCCATCTGCACGCCCGGGTGCTGCGCGGCAAACCGGGCAAAGGCCCGTGGCACGGCCCCGGCGGCCAGCGACGGCAGCGCCGCCAGCGCCACACGGCCCACCTGCAGCTGCGCTACCTCTTGCACGCGGCGCACGGTCTCCTCCATCTGGTGGCGCAGAAAGCGCGCCTGCTCGGCAAACACCTCGCCCGCCAGCGTGAGCTGCACGGTGCGCGTGGTGCGCTCGAACAGGCGTACGTCCAGCATCTCCTCCAGCCGCGCCACCGTGCCCGACACCGCCGATTGCGACAGGTGCATCTGCAAGGCCGTGCGCCGAAAGCTCAGCGTCTCGGCCAGCGACAGGAACACATCCACCTCGCGGGCGGACCAATTGATCTTCATAGCCGATCAGTCTATCGAAAAAGACGTCTGGACCGCGCAATGCAGGCTCCCTAGACTGCATTGCACGCAAGCACGCTCAGCAAGAAACAGGAGACACGATGGAAACAAGTTCGCCTCGCAACGCACGCACCGTGGTGGTGGGCGGAGGCACCATGGGGGCCGATGTGGCCGTGGTTCTGGCGCGCGGGGGCGCCCACGTGACGGTGATAGACCCGCACACCGAGCGCCGCAACCGGCTGCTGCCCCACATCGCCCAGGAGCTGACCACCGCCGGCCAGGCCGCCCATGCCGGCCCGGTGCAGGTGTGCGCCTCGCTGCAGGAGGTGGACTGGACCGGCGTGGTGCTGGTGGTCGAATGCATCACCGAGCAGCTGGCCGCCAAGCAGCAACTGTTTGCGGAGCTGGAAGCCATCGCGCCCGCCAACGCGGTGCTGGCCAGCAACAGCTCGGGCTTTCCTATCAGCGCCATTGCCAAGGGGCTAGCCACGGCGCAGCGCATGCTGGGCCTGCACTTCTTCATGCCCGCCCACCTGGTGCCGTTGGTGGAAGTGGTGCTGGGCGAGCGCAGCGACCCCGCCCTGGGTACCTGGCTGCACGCCTTCATGCGGGGCTGCGGCAGCGTGCCGGTGCTGGTCAAGAAAGACAAGCCGGGCTTTCTGGCCAACCGCATGCAGCATGCGCTCTCGCGCGAGGCCTTTGCCCTCATCGACGAAGGCATTGCCTCGCCGGAGGACGTGGACGCCGCCGTGCGCTTTGGCTTCGGCTTCCGCTTTCTGGCGGCGGGGCCGGTGCTGCAGCGCGACCATGCGGGCATTGAGGTGCACACCGCCGCCGCGGCCACCATGTACCCAAGCCTCTCCAACACCGACATACCCGCCCAGGCCCTGCGCGACAAGGTGGCCCAGAGCCAGTTGGGCATGAAGACGGGCAAGGGATTTTTCGACTGGCCCGAAGACCGCAAGCAGGCCGAGCGCGCGCGTTACGACACGCTGCTGCGCCAGGGCCTGGCACTGCTGGCCAGCGAACTGCCCACCATCGAGCCCCCTACCGACGCTGCCCCCAAGACCGGAGATCGTTCATGACCACCTCGCCCACATCACCCATGACTCCTAGCCAGTGGGCCGACCCGCTGATCGTGACCGTGGCCCCCAACGGCGCGTACAAACAGCCCGCTGACCACCCGGCCGTGCCCATCAACCCCGCCACGCTGGCCGCCACAGCCAAGGCCTGCCTGGATGCGGGCGCAGCCATGCTGCACATGCACATCCGCGACGCACAAGGCCGCCACAGCCTGGATGTGGAGGGCTACCGCGAGGCCCAGCGTGTGGTGCGCCAGGCCGTGGGCGATGCCATGGTCATCCAGATCACCAGCGAAGCCGCAGGCGTTTACCAGGCCCCAGCGCAGATCGCCATGGTGGAGGCGTTGCAGCCCGAGGCCGTATCCATCGGCCTGCGCGAGGTGGACAAGCCCGAGATTGGCGAAGCGGGGCTGCAGCGCTTCTTCACTGGCCTGGCCCAGCGCCGCACCATGGTGCAGGTCATCCTGTACGACGTGGCCGACCTGCGCCGCTGGCAGGCCTTGCGCACCAGTGGCGTGGTGCCAGATGCGCCGTGGTTCCTGCTGTTTGTGCTGGGCCGCTACAGCGCGGGCCAGACTTCCAGCCCGCGCGATCTGCTGCCATTTTTGAACGCCCACGACAGCAACGAACCCTGGGCCGTGTGCGCCTTCGGGGCGGCCGAGAACGCCTGCGTGGCCGCCGCTGCCGTGTTTGGCGGTCATGCCCGCGTGGGGTTTGAGAACAACCTGCTGTGCAAGGACGGCAGCGTTGCGCCCGACAACGCCGCACTGGTGCGCCAGGCGGTGGAAGCCGCCAATGCGCTGGGCCGCCCCCTGGCCACCGCCGCCGATATCCGCCAGCGCTTTGGCGCGGGCTGAAAACACCCACTGTTCACCGACAACAACCCGCGTCAGACGGGACGGACCCATCCCCCACAGGAGACAACATGCAACACCACTCCACGCTTTCCTTCGCGCAGCGCGCCACCCGGCGCACCCTGCTGCACGCCGCCTGCGCCGTGCCGCTGGCCCTGGGCTTTGCAGGCCAGGCCGTCGCGCAAACTGCCGCCAGCAGCTGGCCCAGCAAGACCATCCGTTTCGTGGTGCCCTACCCGCCCGGCGGCCCCACCGACCTGATGGCGCGCATGCTGCAGCCCGAGCTGCAAAGCCGGCTGGGTGTGACGGTGATTGTGGACAACAAGGGCGGCGCGGGTGGCAACACCGGCAGCGCCGAGGTGGCCAAGCAAGCCCCTGCCGACGGTCACACACTGCTGCTGGCAGCCAGCGGCCCCATGGCGGTGAACGCATCGCTGTACAGCAGCATGCCGTTCAACCCGTTGACCGACCTGGCCCCGGTGGTGCAACTGTCCGCCTTTCCGCTGGTGCTCGAAGTGCATCCCTCCCTGGGGGTAAAAACGCTGGCGGAGTTTCTGGCCATGGCCAAAGCGGGCAAGCCGGTGCTCAGCTACGCCTCAGCGGGCAACGGCACACCCCAGCATCTGGCGGGCGAGCTCTTCAACAGCACGCTGGGCGTGAAGCTGGCGCACATCCCGTACCGGGGCGCAGGCCCGGCTCTCAACGATCTGATCGGCGGCCAGGTCAATGTGATGTTTGACATTGTGGGCAGCTCACTGCCCCACATCCAGGCAGGCAAGCTGATACCGCTGGCCGTGACCTCCAGCGAACGCGCCAAGGTGCTACCCAATGTACCCACCTTGGCAGAGGCTGGCGTGCCGGGCTACCAGATCACCGGCTGGCATGGCATTGCCGTGCGGGCAGGCACACCCCAACCCATCGTCGACAAGCTCAACGCCACCGTCAACGCCATCTTCAAGGAGCCCGCATTCCGCGCCAAGTGGGAGGCCATTGGCACCCCCGTGGTGGCGGGCAGCGCTGCAGACTTTGGCGCGCTGATCAAGACCGATGCCCAGCGCCTGGGCAAGCTGGTGCGCGATGCGGGCGTGACGGTGGACTGAGCCGATGGCCGCCAGCCCCATCGCTCAGTAACCCCGCACGGGGTCCACCACCCCGGCAATCGCCTCGCCCCTCTGCAGAGCGCCGATCTTGCGGGCAATCTGGGCAATGCTCTCCTCGCGCAAGGTCCGCGCCGAAGTGTGGGGAGTGATGGTGATCTGGGGGTGGTTCCAGAAGGCGTGCCCCTTGGGCAGCGGCTCGGTGCGGAACACATCCAGCGTGGCACCCGCCACATGGCCGCTGGCAATGGCGGCCAACAGGTCCTCTTCCACCAAGTGTGCACCGCGCGCCACGTTGATCACGTAGGCGCCGGGCTGCAGCCGGGCCAGTGTGTCCTTGTTGATCACGTCGGTGGTGTCAGGCGTGAGGGGCAGCAGGTTGACCAGCACGCGGCTCGCCGCCAGAAAGTCGTTGAATTGCTCTGTGCCGCTAAAGGCCCGCACGCCCTCGATGGCCTTGGGGCTGCGGCTCCAGCCGTTGACAGGAAAGTCGAACTGCGCGAGCGCCTTGGCCACGCGCTCACCCAGCACGCCCAAGCCCATCACACCGATGGGGAAGTCGCTGCGCAGACGTGGTTTGCGGTAGCCCCAGCGCCCGGCGGCCATATCGGCCTCGTAGCCATTGAACTCGCGGAAGTGGCGAATGACGGCGTGGCATACATATTCGGCCATCTGCACGGCCATGCCTGCGTCATCCAGCCGCACCACCCGCGCCTGCGGTGGCAAGCGCAGCTTGAGCAAGGCATCCACCCCGGCACCAATGTTGAACAAGGCCTTGAGGGCTGGTTGCTCATCCATGAACTGTTGGGGCGGCGCCCACACTACGGCGTAATCGGCCTGGGGCGCCCCAGGTTGCCACACGGAAATATCAGCGCCAGGCAGCGCGGCGGACAAGCCCTGGAGCCAGGGCTCGGGCTTGGCATCGGTACAGCAAAAAGTGATTTTCATGGGCACCGAGCGTACCGCTTGCCGCGCGATGGCGCTGTCACCTGCTTCACGCAGCGGCAAGCTTGAGCAGCTCTGCCCCCTCGGTCACTTGGTCGCCAGGGGCGTACAGCAGCTCTTGCACCACCCCATCCGCCGGGGCTGCGATGGTGTGTTCCATCTTCATGGCCTCCATCACCGCCAGTGGTTGACCCTTGGCCACCTTGTCGCCCGCCTTGACAGCGAACGACACCACCTTGCCTGGCATGGGGGCCGTCAGGCGTCCGCCCTCGGCGGCTGATTCGCCGGAATGCGCCAGCAGATCAATGGCCGTGATCTGTGTGGCCCCCAGCGGTGTGAAGATGTGGTCCACCTCGCCCTGCGCATACACAGCAACACGCGTGCGCTGGCCCGCAAACTCCAACTCCACACCCTGCGCCAGCGCTCGGAACTGGAGCAGCCCCGCCACTTGCGCAGCGCCCTCATCCACCGCCAGATGCAGGCTGCCACCGCGCTCATAGGTCAAAAGCGCCTTGGCATGCTGCCCACCAAACTCAAATTCAAAGCGGCGCTGTACCACAGCATGGGAATGGAAACCGTCGCGGCGGCTGAAAGGGTCTGCGCCTTCACTGGCGCGCTCTTTCAGCAAGGTCTGCGCCACCGCTGCGGCCGCTGCCAGCGGCAGGCCCACGGGTTCCTGATGGAACAGCACGGCCTGCTCGCGCTGGATCAGCGCCGTATCGAGCTTGGCCTGGGCAAACGCCTCGGTGCGCGCAACGCGGCGCAAAAACTGCACGTTGGTCGCCAGCCCCACGATGTGAGTCTGCGCCAGTGCCTCGTCCAGCCGCGCCAGTGCCTGCTCGCGCGTGTCGCCGTGCACGATGAGCTTGGCCACCATGGAGTCGTAGAACGGGCTGATGGCATCGCCCTGGCGCACGCCAGAATCCACGCGCACCGAACCCCGCTCGAAGGTCACGCACTCGGGCAAGGCATACACATTCAGCGCGCCGGTGGCGGGCAGGAAGTTGTTGTCGGGGTTCTCGGCGCAGATACGCGCCTCGATGGCATGACCGGTGATACACAGGTCTTCCTGCTTGAGTGGCAGCGGCTCGCCAGATGCCACACGCAGCTGCCACTCCACCAGGTCCAGCCCGGTGATGGCCTCGGTCACGGGATGCTCCACCTGCAGGCGGGTGTTCATCTCCATGAAGTAGAACTTCATCTGGTCGGGCCGCTCGTAGCCGCCCGGCTGCTCCACGATGAATTCCACCGTGCCCGCGCCCACGTAGTTCACCGCCTTGGCGGCGGCCACGGCGGCCTCGCCCATGCGGGCGCGCAGCTCGGGCGTCATGCCAGGGGCAGGGGCTTCTTCCAGCACCTTCTGGTGGCGGCGCTGCACCGAGCAGTCTCGCTCGAACAGGTACACACAATTGCCGTGCGTGTCGCCAAACACCTGGATCTCGATGTGGCGGGGACGCTGCACGTACTTTTCGACCAGCACTGCATCGTCGCCAAAGCTGTTGATGGCCTCGCGCTTGCAAGATTCGAGCGCGGCAGCGAAGTCCTCGCTCTTGTCCACCGCCCGCATGCCCTTGCCGCCGCCGCCTGCGCTGGCCTTGATGAGCACGGGGTAGCCGATGCGGTCGGCCTCGCGCTGCAGCAGCGTCGGGTCCTGGTCGCTGCCGTGGTAGCCGGGCACCAAGGGCACACCCGCCTTTTCCATGAGCTGCTTGGACTCGGCCTTGAGCCCCATGTCCTTGATGGCCGAGGCGGGCGGGCCGATGAAAACCAGGCCCGCCGCTGCGCAAGCCTGTGCGAAGTCTTCGTTCTCGCTCAGGAAGCCGTAGCCGGGGTGGATGGCCTGTGCGCCTGTGGATTTGGCCGCCTCAATGATGCGCTCCCAGCGCAGGTAGCTGTCTTTGGGCGCGCTGCCGCCGATGTGCACGGCTTCGTCACACACGGCGACATGTTTGGCATTGGCGTCGGCATCGGAATACACCGCAACGGTCTTCACGCCCAGGCGCTTGGCGGTGGCGGCGACACGGCAGGCGATCTCGCCGCGATTAGCGATCAGTATTTTTTTGAACATTTAAGCCACCTTGGCAGAACCAGAAAAGAAAGAAGACAAGCGCCGCAGCACGGCGCGCAGAAACTTGAACAGCACCACCAGCAGCAGCGCAGACACCACCACCATCACGACCAGTGCGATACCAAACGCCACTGGGTGCTGGGTGGCCAGCCACACCACCGCCACCACCAGGCCATCTTCCAAGAACGACAAGCCCCAGTTCGAAAAGGGTTCTGGCGAGGTGTTCACCGCCGCCCGCGTGGTCATCTTGGTGGCCAGCGCGGTGGCCGAGAGTGAGCCCCCCAGTAACCCCGCCACCACAGCCATCGTGGCGTTGTCGGCGCCGAACACGCCATAAGCCAAAGCCGCCCCGGCTGGCACGCGGATGAAGGCATTCAACGCATCCCACACGCTGTCCACCCAAGGCACCTTGTCAGCAAAGAACTCCACCACCAGCAGCGCGCCACTCACCATCAGCACCAGAGGGCTTTGCAGCACAGCCAGGCCTGGCGGCAGGGGCATCCAGCCCAGCACGCCCATCATTCCCACCAGAAACACCACGGCATACAAGCGGAACCCGCTGGCCCAGCCCAGGGCCGCAGCCAGCGCCAACAGACCGGGCATATCCAGCCGCGCAGTGGCCGTGGCGGCGGCATCGCCCACGGCACTCGCCGTGCCGCCGTCGATATGCAGCCCCACGGTGTGGAGCCACTGCACGATGTGGAGCCAGAGGGTGTCCATGTCAGTAGCACTCCCCGGCACAGCGAAAGATGGTTGACCGTAACAACTGGCGCGCACCAGGCGCAGGACGCCGAGCAAGGGCCGCCCCGCAGCGAGGGCGTCGCCCCCCTGCCCGCTGAGCGCAGCACAGCGAGAGCGGGGGGAAGGCGCGCAGCGCCTCAGGGGGGTGTCGGCTCATAACCAGTTGGGCTTGCGTTTGTTCAGGAACGACTGCACGCCTTCCTTGCCCTCGTCGCTGGCGCGGATGTCGGCAATGCCCTGCACCGTGGCAGCAATCAACCCGGCGTTGATCTCCCGCTCGGCCACGTCAATGACCAGCTTCTTGCACACGCGCACGGCGTTGGGGCTGGCGGCGGTCAGGGCCTTGAGCAATTCGTCCACTTTGGCGTCGAGCTGGTCGACAGCCACCACCTCGTGCACAAAGCCGATGCGCAGCGCCTCCGCCGCGCCAAAGCGCTCGGCCGTGAGGAAGTAGCGGTGCGCAGCACGCGCGCCCATGGCGCGGATCACATAAGGGCTGATGGTGGCAGGGATGAGCCCCAGTTTCACCTCGCTCAGGCAAAAGCCTGCCGAGTCCACGGCCACGGCCATGTCGCAAGCCGCCACCAGGCCCATGCCGCCCGCGTACACATCGCCTTGCACGCGGGCGATGGTGGGCTTGGGGCATTCGTAGATCACCCGCAGCATCTCGGCCAGCTTGCCAGCGTCCTGCACGTTCTCGTCGCGGGTGTAGTCGGCCATGCGGCGCATCCAGTTCAGGTTGGCACCTGCGCAAAAAGCGGGGCCTTCCGCCGCCAGAACCACGGCGCGCACTTCGGCGCGGCTGCCCACCTCGGCGAAGGCGGCAGTGATCTCGGCAATGACTTCATCACTGAAGGCGTTTCGGATCTCGGGCTGCGTCAGGGTGATGCGCGCGACCGCGCCTTCGTATTGGATTTGCAGGTTGCTGCTCATGATGGTGTTGCGGCCTGCTCGGCGCGCAAAAAATAGACAAGGTCGAGTACCGGGCCATCGTGACCCAGTGCGGTCAGTGCCGCAGTGATCTGTCCACGGTGGTGCGTGCCGTGGTTGAACACATGCGCCAGGGTGGCGCCAAAGGGCAGCGATACCGCCTCGCCCTTGGTGGTGGTGTAGGACAGATCGCCTTCCCAGCGATCAGCGGGCCAGCTGGCCAGCAGTGGTGCCCAACGGGCTGCACCATCGCGCAGGCGCTGCGCCAGCCGAACGCGGTCGGGCTCGGCCTCAGCATCCAGCGAGAGGCTGGGCGAGCGGCCCTCAGAAAACCGAACAAACCACAGCAGGTGCTCCCCCACCAGCAGGTGGTTGAGGGTGCCGTGGATGCTGCGGAAAAACAGCCCCACGTCACGGCGATAGTCCTCATCAGGCAGCACCGCCACCGCATCCAGCAGGCGGGCCGTAGCCCACTGGTTGTAGCGGGCCAACTGGCTGAAATGTTGTGTGGCGTTCATGGTGCCTTCCGGGCGCCCAGCACCCGGCTCCAGAAAGATTGCAGCGCGGCCAGAGATTCGGTGCGCGCCTGGGGGTTGCCGCCCTGGTGCACCCCTTGGGCGGATGTTCCGTTGGGCACATCGCCTCGCAGGCGCACGGGCTCTTTGCCGTCAAAGCCGTGGTAGCTGCCTTCGTAGACATGCACCGTCACGTCGCTGCCAGCCCGCTCCTTGAGGGTCTGGGACCAGTCCACGCAAGGCTGCGCGGGGGTCCAGTCGTCCAGCGCTCCCAGTTGCATGAGCAAAGGCGCGGACTCTACCGCCGCACGCCGCTTGAGCAACGGGCCACAGCCGGGATAAAACACCGCAGCCCCGGCCAGCGGTGGCTCGCCCGCCTGCGGGTGGATGTGGCGCTGCTCCAGCAGGTTGAGTGTGGTGGTGCCCCCGTTGGACCAGCCCATCACGCCGATGCGCTGGGCGTCCACGCCCGGCTGCGCAGCCAGCCACACCAGTGCGGCGCGCGCGTCCTGCACGCGGTCGTTCACGTTCAGGCTGCGGTCGCTGTAGCGTGTCTGGCACACCTCCCGCAGGCCACGGGAGCCAAAGCTATCGGGCAGCAAGACGGCATAGCCCGCAGCATGCAATGTCTCAGCAGTCTCGCGGTAGCGGGATGACAAGGCCCCGCCCTTGGCGTACAGCCCACCGCAGCCATGCAGGGCCATGACAGCGGGCTGGGCAGAGGCACCGGCCAGCCCCTCAGCCTGTGCGGCCTGCGGGGCTGGCAGCCAGTGGGCACGCAGCACCACACCAGAGGGCAAAGGGATCTCCACACGCTGCATGGAACCCGACTGGGGAGTCGATTGCGCCCACGCTGCCATGGCACTGCCGCACAGCGCAGCCGCCCAGGCCAGTCGCTTGATGGCTTGTGGAATCGAGGAAGAAAAGAAGGGCATGTCGGTTCTTTCAGTGGCTCAACGCTTCAGGGACGGCTTACGGCCTTGAACCCGTTGGCGTCCAGAAACTCTGACACCGCTGGCTGCCAGACCTCCGGAAAACGCGTGAAGAGGGAATGCCCGTCTTCCCCATGCGGCGGGAACTGCACAAAGCGGGCCTTGCCCCCCGCCTGGGTGAAGGTGGCATGCCATTGCCTGGGCAGTTGCGGGCCAAAGAACATGTCGTTCTCGGTGTAGATCCAGAGCATGGGCACACGAGCCTGCGCTCCGTATTGCGCATAGGTGCGATCCAGCGCGGCCTGCGAGCAGGGGTTCTGCGGCCGACCCTTGGGGTCGCCACCACTGCCCCCGGCAAAGTTGATGGCGGCCTGCACGCCGGGCGGGTTCATGGCCGCCAAGGCCACCGTGCTGGCCCCGCCAAACGATTGGCCGATCACCAGCACGCGGTCCGGGTCCACATCGGGGCGCTGGCGCACTGCGTTCAGCGAAGCCACCATTTGCTGGGCTGCCGCAGCGAAGCCGGGCGGAAAGTGGCGGTTGTTGCAGGCCCCCGTGTCTTCCACATCTTCTCCACCACTGGCACCGTAGCCCACACGGGTGGGCACGACCACCACAAATCCCCGGCGCAGCAGGTAGCGGGATGCATCGGTATAGCGTGCGCGGCCCAGGGCTGCGCGCCCCTGCGCGTCGGGCGCCCGCCCGTGGTTGACGATGGCAATGGGCGCTGGCCGGGGGTTGGAATCATCAGACCACACCGTCACGCGGATGTTCTGCGCAACCTCCTTGCCCCAGATGTTTTTCACCTGGACGGGTACATCCATCTGCTCTTCCACCACGCGGGCATGCGCCACACCTGTGGCAGTCGCCAACACCCATGCCAAACCACCAAACCACCACGCGCGCATGCCTTGCTCCCTTTGAACGTGTTTACATGCGGAAGATACCGAACTTGGTGTCTTCAATCGGCGCATTGCGCGTGGCGGCCAGGCCCAGCGCCAGCACGCGGCGTGTGTCGGCGGGGTCGATCACGCCGTCATCCCACAGGCGGGCCGTGGCGTAGTAAGGGTGGCCCTGGTCTTCATACTGGCGGCGGATGGGGGCCTTGAAGGCTTCTTCTTCCTCCATGCTCCACTGCCCGCCCTTGGCCTCAATGCCATCGCGCTTCACCGTGGCCAGCACGCCAGCGGCCTGCTCGCCGCCCATCACGCTGATGCGCGCGTTGGGCCACATCCACAAGAAGCGTGGGCTGTACGCGCGGCCGCACATGCCGTAGTTGCCCGCGCCAAAGCTGCCGCCGATGATGATGGTGAACTTGGGCACGCTGGCCGTGGCCACGGCCGTGACCATCTTGGCGCCGTTGCGGGCAATGCCTTCGTTTTCGTACTTGCGGCCCACCATGAAGCCGGTGATGTTCTGCAGGAACACCAGCGGGATCTTACGCTGGCAGCACAGCTCGATGAAGTGCGCGCCTTTGAGGGCCGACTCGCTGAACAGGATGCCGTTGTTGGCGATGATGCCGACCATCATCCCTTCGATGCGCGCAAAGCCCGTGACCAGCGTGGTGCCGTAGCGCGCCTTGAACTCGTCGAACTCGCTGCCATCCACGATGCGGGCAATGATCTCGCGCACATCAAACGGCTTGCGTGTGTCCACAGGGATCACGCCGTACAGCTCCTCCGCTGCAAATTTAGGAGCTACTGGCGCTTGATCCGCGGGCGCTGGAGGCTTGTTTTTATTCAAATTGCGCACGGCATTGCGCGCCAGCTGCAGCGCATGCAGGTCGTTCTGCGCCAGGTGGTCTGCCACGCCCGACAGGCGCGTGTGCACATCCCCACCGCCCAGGTCTTCAGCACTCACCACCTCGCCCGTGGCGGCTTTGACCAGCGGTGGGCCACCCAAAAAGATCGTGCCCTGGTTCTTGACGATGATGGACTCGTCGCTCATGGCGGGCACATACGCGCCGCCCGCCGTGCACGACCCCATCACCACCGCGATCTGGCTGATGCCCATGGCGCTCATGTTGGCCTGGTTGAAGAAGATGCGGCCGAAGTGGTCGCGGTCAGGGAAGACCTCGTCCTGATTAGGCAGGTTGGCGCCGCCCGAATCCACCAGGTAGATGCAGGGCAGGTGGTTCTGCTGCGCCACTTCCTGGGCACGCAGATGCTTCTTGACGGTGAGCGGGTAGTAGGTGCCACCCTTCACCGTGGCGTCGTTGCACACGATCATGCAGTCCACGCCGCTCACGCGGCCAATGCCCGCGATGAGCCCCGCGCTGGGTGCGTCGTTGTTGTACATGTTCAGCGCAGCCAGCGGCGCGAGTTCGAGGAACGGCGTGCCGGGGTCCAGCAGCATCTGCACGCGCTCGCGCGGCAGCAGCTTGCCGCGTGCAGTGTGCTTGGCGCGGGCAGCTTCGCCGCCGCCCTGGACCACTTTGTCGAGCTGGGCGCGCAGGTCATCCACCAGCGTGCGCATGGCGGCGGCATTGGCCAGAAAGTCCGCCGAGCGGGCGTTGAGTTGGGTGTCGAGAATGGTCATACGGTGTGGCTCGTTCAAGCAGTCTTTTGTTCTTCCAGGCCCAGCAGATCCTTCATCTCGTCGCGGATCTTGAACTTCTGGATCTTGCCCGTCACCGTCATCGGAAAGTTGGTGACAAAGCGGATGTAGCGCGGCACCTTGTAGTGCGCAATCTGGCCCTTGCAGAAGGCGCGGATGTCGTCCTCGGTCGGCTTCGTGCCGGGCTTGGCGATGATCCAGGCGCAGAGTTCTTCGCCGTACTTCTGGTCGGGAACGCCCACCACCTGCACGTCCTGCACCTGCGGGTGGCGGTACAAGAATTCTTCGATCTCGCGCGGGTAGATGTTCTCGCCGCCACGGATCACCATGTCTTTGATGCGGCCGACGATGTTCACGTAGCCCTCGGCGTCCATGGTGGCCAGGTCGCCGGTGTGCATCCAGCCGCCCTCGTCAATCGCCTCGCGGGTCTTGGCCTCGTCACCCCAGTAGCCGTGCATGACGGAGTAGCCCTTGGTACAGAACTCGCCGCGCTCGCCACGGGGCACGGTGGCACCCGTTTCGGGGTCCACGATCTTGATCTCCAGGTGCGGCTGTACCTGACCCACGGTCGATACACGCTTGTCCAGCGGCGTATCGGTGCTGCTCTGGCAGCTCACGGGGCTGGTCTCTGTCATGCCGTAGGCAATGGTGATCTCGCGCAGGTGCATCTGCTCCACCACGCGCTTCATCACCTCGGTGGGGCAAGGCGATCCGGCCATGATGCCGGTGCGCAGCGTGCTGAGGTTGAACTCGGCAAAGCGCGGATGGTCCAGCTCGGCAATGAACATGGTGGGCACGCCGTGCAGGCCGGTGCAGCGCTCGTCCTGCACCGTTTGCAGCACGGTGAGCGGGTCAAACCCGTCGTTGGGATACACGATGGTCGCGCCGTGCGTAAAGCAGGCCAGGTTGCCCAGCACCATGCCAAAGCAGTGGTACAGAGGCACGGGAATGCACAGCCGGTCTGCGGGCGTGAGCTTCATGCACTCGCCGATGAAGAAGCCGTTGTTCAGGATGTTGCGGTGCGTGAGCGTGGCCCCCTTGGGGAAGCCCGTAGTGCCGCTGGTGAACTGGATGTTGATGGGGTCGGTGGCCTTGAGCGTGGCTGCGACTTCTCCCAAGCGCGGGTCAGCCGCGTTGCCGCGTGCGATCAAATCCGTAAAGCGCAGCAGGCCGGGCTCGTCAACGCCCTGCCCCGCCTCATCGATCCAAACCACCGTCTTCAGCTGCGGCAACTTGGCCGCACGCAGGTGGCCCGGCTGCTGGCCCTGCCACTCGGGCGCCAGCTCGCGCAGCATGCCCAGGTAGTCGCTGGTCTTGAAGCGCGCCATGCTCACCAGCAGCTTGCAGCCCACCTTGTTCAGCGCGTATTCCACCTCGGCCGTGCGGTAGGCCGGGTTGATGTTGACCAGCACCAGGCCCACCTGCGCGGTGGCCAACTGCATCAGCACCCATTCGGCGTTGTTATGCGACCAAATGCCCACGCGGTCCCCCGGCACCAGCCCCAAGCCCAGCAGTGCGCTGCCCAGGCGATGCGCCTCGGTCTGCAACTGGGCGTAGGTGTAGCGGCGGCCCTGGTGCTTGCTGACCAGCGCCTCGCGCTCGGGCTGGCGGGCCACCATGTCGGCAAAAAAGGCACCGATGGTCTGCTCGATCAAGGGAGTGTCGGTCGCACCGTGTGCGTAGCTCTCCATTTGCGGTGCGGGGGTGGTTGTGGCTGCACTCGTCACGGGGTTTGTCTCCTTGGCTTTGTCTCCAGCCCCGGCTAGCGCAACCTATGGGCGGTTACCGTAAGGATAGGAGCCTCTTATTCGGCCAAGTTGCCACAATGGTTGCAAATCGTGCCACGGGTGGCACACTCCGCGGGGTGACATTCCCCGCACTTTCAGCCCCCCTCTCCACACAGCTCGCCGCAGGGCCAGCAGCCACCCCCATCGCCTTTGTCCGCGCCATTGCTCTGGCGTATGAGCGGCGCAGCATGAGCCCCGAACGCGCCCTGGCCCTGGCACAGATTGCGCCGCAGCTGCTGGCGGACGACAGCGCCCGCATCACCGCATGGCAGATGGAACGCATCTCTGAAGCCGCCATGCGCGAGCTGGACGACGAAGCCCTGGGCTGGTTCAGCCGCCGCCTGCCCTGGGGCAGCTACGGCATGCTGGCGCGCGCCAGCATCAGCTCGCCCACGCTGCAGGTGGCCCTGGCCCGCTGGTGCCGCCACCACGGCCTGTTGGCGGACGACATTGCGCTGCACCTCACCACCACCGGCGAAACCGCCACCCTGGCCATCACCGAGGCCCGCGACCTGGGCGCGCTGCGCGAGTTCTGTCTGGTGTCGGTGCTGCGCAATGCCCACGGCCTGGCCTGCTGGATGGTGGACTCGCGCATCCCCCTCATCGCTGCCGAATTTGCGTTTGATGCCCCACCGCATGCCGATGCGTATGCCGTGCTGTTCCGGGGCCCGTCTACCTTTGGCGCGCCGCGCACCGCCATCCACTTCGACGCCCGCTACCTGCACCTGCCCCTGCGCCGCGACGAACAGGCCCTGCGCCAGATGCTGCAACACGCCCTGCCGCTGACGGTGCTGCACTACCGCCGCGACCGCCTGCTGGTGCAGCGCGTGCGCCAGTTGCTGGCAGCCCCTTTGCCGGGCCAGCCTGCGCACGCCCTGCCCCAACACAGCGCCGAATCATTGGCCGCGCTGCTGCACGTATCACCACGCACGCTGCACCGGCAGTTGAAGGAGGAAGGCGCCACGCTGCAGGGCCTGAAAGACGAGGTGCGCCGCACCCGCGCGGTGGAGCTGCTGCACCGCACGCAACGGCCCATCAAGCAGGTGGCGGAGGCGGCGGGGTTTGAGAACGAGAAGAGTTTTATCCGGGCGTTCCGGGGGTGGACTGGGCAGTCGCCTGCGGAGTTTCGGCGCCACGCGGGCCAAGCGTGATGGCAAATGCCGCAGTGGCGCAATCTGCACCCTGCATGGCGGCCAAAGCAACGCGCCCACGGCCACCCGTCACTACACTGACTTGAACCACCGCCTGCACTTTATCGCCAGCCTCATGCTCCACCTCCACCACTGCATCAGCGCCCGCTCCTTCCGTCCCCTGTGGATGCTTGAGGAGCTACAACTGCCCTACCAGCTCCACATGCTGCCCTTCCCGCCCCGCGCGAAGGCGCGGTGGTTTCTGGACGAGAACCCGCTGGGCACGGTGCCGCTGCTGGTGCAAGGTGATGTCCGCATGACCGAATCGGCAGCCATGTGCCAGTACCTCGCTGCCACGCACCCCGATGCGGGGCTGGATGTAGCGCCCACGCACCCGGCGTATGGCGCGTACCTGAACTGGCTGCACATGAGCGATGCGACGCTGACCTTTCCGCAAACGCTGGTGCTGCGCTATGGGCGCTTTGAACCGGCCGATCGCAAGCAGCCGCAGGTGGTGGAGGACTACACGCGCTGGTTTCTGGCCCGGCTGCGCGCGGTAGAGGCTGCAGTGGCGAGCCGTGACTATCTGTGCGCAGGGCGCTTCACGGCCGCCGATGTCGCGGTGGGCTATGCCTTGCTGCTGGCGCAGCAGTTGGGGCTGGAAGCGCAGTTTGGCCCAGGCACCAGCGCGTACTGGCAGCGACTGCAGTCACGGCCGGCCTACCAGCGGGCACACGCGGCCCAGGTGCAAGCGGCGCAAGCGCAAGGGGTGAGCCCGGCACCAGCCACTGACGCGCCTACCTGATCCGCTCACTGCCCAGCCACCGCGCCAGCTACCGTACCAGGCAACGCAGCCTTTCGCGGCGCCGCCGCACCCCCACCCTGCAGCGACTTCACCAGCGCCTGAAATTCTGACGAATGGCGCAGCACGCTGCCGCCCGCATCAATGAGGCCCGTGACCTCATCCGGCGCGATGGAGAACGCCGTGGGCACCTGCAGCAGGCGGCGGCGGGCTACGTCGTCGGGGGCGTCGCGCAGATTGACGGGGATGACGTGGATCTCGGCATCATCGGCAAAGGCATCAAAGCCGCTGTCGCGTGCGCCATCGGCCAGGGATTCGCGCCAGCGCTGGGTGATGTCCTTAAGGAACTCTTGCGTTTCGCGGGTGGAGCGCGAGCCCGCGCCGAACAGCAGGGTATCGACCACCTGGGCCATGTTGGGCACGTAGTCCTGCGTGTCGATGCGGAAGGACGGGTCGCGCTCGGCGTTGACGGTGATGAGCACCAGCCTGCGGATGCTGCGCGGCGGAATGCCCATTTCACTGAAGCTCTCGCGCAGGCCGCCACCGGCCAGGGCGCGGTCGAGCAGGCGCTGCACGCCCAGGTTGTCGGCCAGCCCGCCATCGACCAGGTGGATGTAGGGGCGGCTCTGGGCGTCCAGGTAGCTCAACTCGTGCGCGCGGTTGAGCCGGGCGCGGTAATCGTCTGCGGGTGCCTGGCGGGCACCGGCAATGGCTGCGGCCTGGCGGGCGGGGCACTGGTCTGCATAGTTGCGCAGCGTGACGGGGCTGAGCAGCAGGGGCACGGCGGACGACGCCGCCACGGCAAACGACAGGGGCACCTTGCGCAGGTCTGAGCAGATCAGCGCAAACTGGTCCCAGGTGAATTCAAAGCCCGCGCCGTTGGACATGTCGGTGGCGGTGATGAACAGCTGCGGGTGGCGGGGGCTTTTTTCTACATCGCCAAAGGTGCGGCCCTGGTACAGCTCGTCCAGCCGCTTGGCCAGCAGGTGGGTGCGACCCCACCAGGGCGAGGTCAGGTCGATGAGGTTGCCGGGCTTGAGGGCCTGGGTGATGAGGCTGTTCTGAAAGTTCTGGCGCAGAAAATCGTGCTCGAACTGGGGCAGGCCGTCGATGCCATGGGCCGCCAGATAGGCCGCCACGATGCTGCCACCCGAGACACCGCTGATAACGTCGGTGGCGTCGAGCAGCGTGAGTGCATGCCCGTTCCAGTCAAACCGGGTGCGCTGCATTTCTGTCAGCACCCCAAACCCGAAAGCCGCAGCGCGTGCCCCGCCGCCGGAGAGGGTGACCGCCACCAGGATGGACGGGTCGCGCTCGGACTTGCGCACGGGCACCGTCTGGTCCTCAGGCGGCAAGGGCTCGTTGATCCAGGGTTTGACGGAGGAGCAGGCCGTCAGCGCGACCAACCCCAGCACCAGGGCTGCACGGCGGGCGGCACGGCCTGCGCGGGCTAGGCTTTGCAGCGACGGAGGCTGGCCCCGGCAAAAGCGCACAACAGTTGGCAATGACAACATACCGCGCCCCTTCAGCAGCCCAGCAGCGCGGGCAGCTCCGCCATGCTGCAAAACACCTGCACAGCCCCCGCGGCACGCAAGGCCGCGCCGTCGTCCAGCGGGGCGTAGGCAAACACGGTAGCCCCTGCGGCAACACCTGCGGTCACGCCGGTCACCGTGTCTTCCACCACCGCGCAGCGGGCGGGGTGGGCCTGCAGCGCGGCGGCTGCCGCCAGGTACACATCGGGCGCGGGCTTGGTGGCGGGCATTTCGTGGCCGCTGAATACGCGGCCCGCAAAGAAAGGGGCGAGCCCCACCTTGGCCAGCTGCATCTCGACCTTGAACCGATCCGCCCCAGAAGCGCAGGCAATGCGCCCGCCGTGGTGGGCGTGCACACGCTGCACGGTGGGCAGGATGTGCTCGATGGCGGTGAGGCGAGCCTCCAGCTCGGCATTGCGCCGGGCGTAGAAGGCGGCCATCCAGTCGTCCGTCAGCGGCTGGCCAGTGTGCAACTCGATGCGGGCGGCCTCGCTGCGCACGGTCTTGCCGATGAAGATGTCCATGCACTCTTGCGCGCTGATAGCCCAGCCAGCCTCGTTGAGCATGGCGCACAGCACGCCGTTGGTGATGGGTTCGCTGTCCACCAGCACGCCATCACAGTCAAACAATACCGCTTCAAATTGCATCATCCGCTCACACTCGTTTTGCCCTGGGGTCACCCCATGGGCATGGGTTATTCCGTTGTTCAGTTGTTCAGTTGTTCAGTTCTTGGGGTTGCCTGCAGGCTCTGCCGCACGGTCCGCTGCGTGGTCAGCCACCAGGGCGCACATGCCAGTGGCTTGTGCTGCTTTACGGCGCGACAGCTCACGCACCTCGGCCGGTTCGCGGGCTTGCGGGTCTGCGGTGAGCAGACCACACCAGCGCACGGCCCAGTATGCACCGGGCTTGGCACGGCGCAGCAGTTCAGCCCGTGCGTCCTCTGCGCCGCGGGTGTCGCCCAGTTGCTGCAGGATGGCCCAGCGATCCAGCTGCCACACCACATCGCGGCGGGGCGACGCCGTATTGCGCGCCGATTGCTGCCAGGCCTGCCAGTGGCCGCGCAGGCTGGCAGAGTCCTTGCGGGCCATATCAACCCACACCAGGGTCTCCAGAGCCCGGTCTTGCAGATGCACCCAGCTGGCCGTGACCGATGGCGGCACCTCTGCCAGCACCTGTTGCGTGATGAGCACCGTGCGATCTGCCTGCCCCTGGGCCAGCAGCAGCCATGCCAGGTCCAGCCGGGCTTCGGCACGCTGCACGCGGGCCGTGAGGGCGAGACGGCTGCGGTCACTGTCTGCCGGAACAGGCAACACATCCACATTGCGCTGCAGCAGACGCACAGCCTCTTGCGCATCACCGCCTTCAGACCGCTGCATGTACCAGCGCGACAAGGCCGAGCGCGCCATCGTCGCCTGAAGAAAAGGCGCTGAAAGGCTGCCCTGCAGGTCTGCGGGCTGCGCTGCGCTGGCCGATTCCCACCACGCCAAGGCGTGCTGCATGCGCTCGATGGATTCGGGCAGTGAGTCGGCACTGTGGGCCAATGTGGACTGTGCCTGCGCCTCAAGCGAGCGCAGCGATGCATCGGCATCGGGCGGCAGGTCTGCCAGCAGACGCAGCCCCCAGGCGCGCGATGCATCCACCTCTTCCGTCGCCCGCAGCAAGCCCAGCAAGGTGCGGGCCCGCAGCAGGTCGCTGGCGGGCAGTGGCTCTGCCAGCGCCCAGGCTTGCTGGTAACGGTGGAGTGCCGCCGGGGTGTCCTCCAGCTCCAGCGCGTAGTCCCCCGCCTCCAGATACAGCGGCAGGCGCTCAGACTCGGGCAAGCTGGCAGCCTGTTGCAGGCGGCGCTCCCATTCCTCAGGGCTCACATACCCGGTCGCAGACGCGCTGTAGGTGGGGGCCGATTTGTCGTCTACCTCATCAGGCTGGTACTGGTATGCAGGCCGCGCCGCCATGAGCAAGGACCCTGCACCCGTCGCCCAGAGCGCCGCGGCGGGCGACAGCAGACACGCCAGGTAGATCGCCATGCCCGCTGCCGTGCCACCCCAGCCCAGGCGCGTGCCCTGCAGCTCGGGCAGCAGAGCGCGCACGGCACCCAGGCGCTGCGCAAAGGTCCAGCGCGCAAACTGCGGCTGCTGCAGCGCCGTGAAAATGCGCGCGGCCGCATCCGCTTCTGACAAGGTGGCCCCGGCTGCGCCGCGTGGCACCTGCCGGTCCACCCGCATCAGCCGCCAGTGGTGCGGCAGGCCCAGGGCCAGCAGCCCCGACAGCGCCAGCGTGATGGGGTCTTGCAAAAACCAGCCCAACGCCCCCAGCGCGCACATGCCGGCCACCACAAACACAAAGCGCAGCACGGGCCAGCGCACAAACAGCAGAGACTCGACCACGCGCCCGCCGTCCAGCGGGTGCACAGGCAGCAGGTTCAGGTAGTTGATGATGAGGCACATCAGCACAAAGTCTTGCACCCACGCAGAGGGTGCCACCCAACCACGAGCCACCGCCGCCATGACCCCCATGGCCAGCAGCAGGCCGGGCACGGGGCCAGCTAGGTACACGGCCAGCTTGTTCCAGGTGGATGCGCTGGGTTTGTGCCCCATCGCCACCCCGCCGAGCCCTGGAATGAACAGCACCGACAGGTTGCGGTAGCCCAGCGTACGCATGGCCAGCCAGTGCCCGCCCTCGTGCAGGCCGATCACCACCAGCAGGACCAAGGCGGTGCGCCAGCTCATCAGCACACCGCCGACCAGCACGAACAATGCGGCCGTGGTGCCCAGCGCCAGCCATTTGCGCCGAGAGCGCGCGGCCAGCTCGGCCTGGTAGGCCTGGTGCTGTTCAAAAGCCTGCAGGTCGGCAGCCAGCCGGGCCTGCGGTGAGGGGTCTGCGCTGGACGGCGAACCGGACGGTGAACTGGGTAGTGAGTTGGCAGGCGCAGGCGAAGCCGTGGAATTCGTTGCCGTTGCCGTTGCCGCCCCGGCCTGCGCTTGCGATGCGCGCCGAATGCCACGCACCAGCGCGGGGGCCTTCTGCAATGCAGCCGCCCAGCGCATGCGCCACAGGGGTTGGTCAGCTTCCGTGAGCGCACTGCCCCGCTGCGCAGGCCCTGGGGCCTGCGCCACCGGAACCAGGTAGCCACGGCGTTCGCCCTCGGGCACAAAGTCTTTCAGCAACCCCACGCACACGGCACGCACGGTTTCTACGTCGGTTTCGGCCTGTCTGCCTGCGGCGCAGTCGGCATCTACCCGCTGCTGGTGTGCGGCCCAGGCTGCCTGCACCGTGGGCAGGTAATCGTCGTGCACCAGCCAGGTGGCCGGCCACCACATGAGATAGTGGCGGTAGCAGTGCGTGGTCAGGTCGTGCGGCCCCGGGTCGCGCCATACCGTGGCCCATTGGAAGGTGCAGGCACGCCCGGCCTCGGGCAAGGTGGAGGGGGACAGCTGCAGCTGGGTGCGCCCGTCGGCAGACACAAAGACGTCGCTGTACAACCACTGCACGCCCGGCACCCGTGCTGCCGGGCGGCTTTGCATGCTGTAGCTGTAGACAAAGCCCATGGCGGTGGCCTCGGCCGCGGCGGCATCCAGAATGCCGCGGTGGGGCGCTGGCACGGCGGCACGGTCCACCACACGGGCTTCGCCCCGCTGCAGGCGCACATTGGCCAGATTGCGCGCCACGGCCAGCCACATCCACAGCGGGACAGCGGCGCACAGCACCAGCAGCGCCACGCCCAAGGTCATCCAACGGTCCATTCCATCCTCCCTCTGTCTGCTTGTTTTTGTCCGGTGTGCCGGTGTGTTCCGGCATCACGCGGAGTTGTGGCTCTGCGCCAGGAACCTGTTCAAAGGGCTCAGCGGTGGTCGCCATCCACATAAAACCACCGACCGCCTTCGCGCACAAAGCGGCTGCGTTCGTGCAGGCGTACAGCGCGGCCACCCAGGCGGTGGCGGGCCACAAATTCGACTTCGGCGTGGTCGGCGTCTTGCACCCAGTGGCCGCGCACCTCCAGGCCCAGCCACTGGGTGGCGGGGTCAAAGTCCAGCGTGACGGGACGGTGGCTGGGGTGCCAGGTGGCGAGCAGGTAGTCGGCACGCTCACGCACAAAGGCGGTGTAGCGCGAGCGCATGAGGTGCTCGGCATCGGGCGCGGGCTGGGTGTCCCAGTGGTCCAGAAAACGGCCACAGCAGTCGGCATAGGCCACGGGCTGGGCTTTGGCTCCGGTGCCTTGCAGCCGCCCGCAAGGGCAGGCCGTGGGGGTGGTGGCTTTGCGCACCGTCACCGCAGCGCCCCAAACACCTTTTGCAAGATGGCGCTGCCCGCCCCGGCGGGGTTCTGGCGGATCTTGCGCTCTTCTTCACCGATCATGAAGAACAGGCCATCCAGCGTCTTGCCGGTGACGTAGGTGGCCAGGTTGGCTTCATTGGGCTTGAGCAGGCCAAAGCTGGCGGCCTTGCCTGCAAAAGCGTTGTACTTGGCGGTGAGGCCGACTTTTTCAGTGGCCTGGTTCACCACGGGCAAAAAGCGCTCGGTCAGCGGAGCGCGGGTCTTGGTGACGAAGAACTGGGTGACGGAGGTGTCGCCGCCCGTCAGGATGTTCTTGGCGTCGGTCACGGTCATGTTCTGCACGGCCTGCAGCAGCACCTCTTTGCCCAAGGGCACAGCGGCCTCGGCGGCGCGGTTGATGGAGGTGACCAGCTCGTCGATACGCTTGCCCTGGCCCATGGATTTCATGACCTTGGCGGCATCTTTGAGGTGACCCGGAAGATCAATGCGCACCTGGGGGTTGCCCAGAAAGCCATCGGTGCGGCCCAGCAGCGCAATGGCCGCCTGCGCCCCCTGCGCCAGTGCGGCCTTGACGCCACTGGAGGCATCGGTGTTGGTGAGGTCGCCCAGCGACAGGGCCCAGGCGCGGGAGGTGGTGGCAAGCCACAGGGCACCCAGCGCACTGGCGCTGGCGTGGTGGAATTGGCGGCGCTGCATGGCAAAAGCCTTTTGGTCAGGTGAAGGATGAGACGAACGATGAAGTTCGCAGGCCCCGCGCCCCACCCACAGGCGGACTGGCAGCGCAGGAAAGCCATGATTTTCTCCGACCCGCGCGGCCGGGCCTTGCCGCTGGGTGCGGCCAGACGACCTTCAAGCCATTTTGGCCTCTAGCGCTTATCCAGTAAGCGCAAGCAGCTATATATTTAGTAGCAAAAAGCCATCAGGCCAGCGCGCGCTGGATGAGGATCTTCTGCACATCGCTTGTGCCTTCGTAGATCTGGCACACGCGCACATCGCGGTAGATGCGCTCCACCGGGAAATCATTCACCACGCCATAGCCGCCCAGCGTCTGGATGGCGGCGCTGCACACGCGCTCGGCCATCTCGCTGGCAAACAGCTTGGCCATGGCGGCTTCCTTCAGGCAGGGGCGGCCTGCATCGCGCAGCGCCGCGGCGTGCCAGATGAGCTGGCGCGCGGCCTCGATCTGCGTGGCGCAGTCGGCCAGGCGGAAGCCCACCGCCTGGTGGTTGAAGATGGCGGTGCCAAAACTCTCGCGCTCTTTGGCGTACTGCACGGCAAAGTCAAACGCGCTGCGCGCCATGCCCACGCTTTGCGCAGCGATTCCGATGCGCCCGCCTTCGAGTGCGCCCAGCGCAATCTTGTAGCCCTCGCCCTCGGCGCCGATCAGGTTCTCGGCCGGGATGCGGCAGTTGTCAAAGTTGATCTGCGCGGTGTCGCTGCTGTGCTGGCCCAGCTTGTCCTCCAGCCGCGCCACCACGTAGCCGGGCGTGCTGGTGGGCACCAGGAAGGCGCTCATGCCCTTCTTGCCCGCGGCCTTGTCGGTGACGGCAATGACGATGGCCACGTGGCCGTTCTTGCCGCTGGTGATGAACTGCTTGACGCCGTTGATCACGTATTCGTCACCTTGCTTGGTGGCCGTGGTGCGCAGCGCGGACGCATCAGAACCCACATGCGGCTCGGTCAGGCAGAAAGCGCCCAGCATCTCGCCGCGCGCCAGGGGCGTGAGCCAGTCGCGCTTTTGCTGCGCGTTGCCGTAGCGCATGAGGATGGCGTTGACGGGGCAGTTGGTCACGCTGATGGCGGTGCTGGTACCGCCGTCGCCTGCGGCAATCTCCTCCAGCACCAACGCCAGTGTCACGTAATCCAGGTTCGCGCCGCCAAACTCTTCAGGCACGCAGATGCCGTAGGCACCCAGCGCGGCCAGGCCCTGGTGGGCGTCTTTAGGGAAGTGGTGTTCCTTGTCCCAACGGGCGGCGTGCGGCCAAAGCTCGGTCTGGGCAAAGTCGCGCACGGCGTCGCGGATCATTTCCTGGTCTTGGGTGAGCAGCATGGGTTGTGTCTCCAGAGTTTTTATGTGGAATGAGGGGTTGCGGTGGCGGCCTACCAATGGCTGGCGCGGCGGCCATCGTGGTGCAGCAGACGGCCCTTGTCGGCCGCTGTGACGCTGGCCAGGGTGTTGCGCAGGCCACGCACGCTGTCTTCCACCGCCAGCGGCGCGGTGCCACCGCCCATGTCGGTCTGCACCCAGCCGGGGTCGATGGTGACCAGCGTGGCACCGGGGTAGTTGTGCTGGGCGGCGGCCACCGCCATGTTCAGCGCGGCCTTGCTGGTGCGGTACAGCCACGAGTCGCTGTTGGGCACACTGCCAATTTGCGACATGGACGATGAGAGAAAGGCAAACACGCCGCCTGCATCGGCCACGAGCGGAGCCACCTGCGGAATGGTCTGCATGGCGCCCAGCACGTTGGTGTGCATGACGGCATCAAAGTCTTGCTGGGTGGGCGGGGTGAGCGCGTTGGGGCGGCGGATGATGCCTGCCACGTACAGCGCCAGGTCGAGCTTTTCGCCGTCGAGCTGCCAGGCCAGGCCGCTGATGCTGGCGGGGTTGGCCACATCCACGGTGAGCACGTCCGCCCCCAGGGCCTGCACGCGCTCGCGCCCGGCATCGTCGCGCACCGTGGCAATCACGCGGCGGCCCGCCTCGGTGTACTGGCGCACCAGCTCCAGGCCAATGCCGCGGGATGCGCCGATGATGAGGATGGACTTCATGGTAGTTCTTTGAATAAAAAAGGCCTCTAGCGCTTATCTATCAAGCGCAAGCAGCTATCAAAAGAAGAGCAAACCAGCTACATCACTGCGGCGTCTGCTCTTGCGCAAGCTGGGCGCGGTAGCGCTCCATCATGGCTTCGTGGGTTTCAGGCTCGGCGGCCAGACCGATCTGGTCGTGGATCATCTGGTTCATGGACGGCAGCACGCTGCGCGGCACCTGCGCTTCGGCCTGCCACAGGCGCGAGCGCATGAAGGCCTTGGAGCAGTGCAGGTACGCCTCGGCCACCTGCACCTCAATGACCAGCTTGGGGCGCTGGCGCTCGGTGGCAAACAGGTCGGTAAAAGCGGCCTCGTCGCGCAAGCGGGCGGTACCGTTCACGCGCAGGGTTTCGTCCACGCCAGGAATCATGAACAGCAGGCCGATGCGCGGGTCGGCCAGCAGGTTGGTCAGGGTGTCGAGCCGGTTGTTGCCGCCCGAATCGGGCAGCAGCAGGGTGTGGGCATCGGGCGTCTTCACAAAGCCCGGCGCGCCGCCGCGTGGGGATGCGTCCAGCAACGCCCCACCCTGCCCGCCTTGCGCACCCTGGGCTGTGGCTGCACCGGCCGAGGCCACCACACAAAACGGCGACAGGGCAATGAAGCGCTGGCAGTGCCCATCCAGCAACGGGCGCTGCTTGCGCACCGCCCGTTCGGCTGGCTCGGCGTACAGGGTGCGTAGCTGGGCGAGGGTTTCGATCATGGACAGGCTCCCGGTGCGTGACGGCTGAACGTGGCAAGGATGGGTGGCGACAGAAGGGTGACGGCTTGGGGCGCTGCGCTTACAGCAGGTAGCCTGCGTATTCAAAGTACCCGGTCCACGCGGGGTCGTAGCGCAGCTTCAGCTCCAGCGTGGCAGCTTCGTCGCGCAACAGCAGCGGGGCCAGCGTCTGCTTGGCCAGTTGCTCGTCACCTACGTAGAACAGCGCCTGACGGCGGCCTGCGCGCACCAGGGTCAGCGCCGCAATGCCCAACTGGGGTAGTTGCAGCAAGGTGGCGGCCTGTTCGTGCAGGTCTTGCACGGCGCTCAGGGTGTCGCTGTCAGGCACAGCCAAGTCGAGGGTGAGGGCATAGGGCAGATCAGCCCGCATGGCGACGGCATTGGCGGCCAGGTTGACGGAGACGATGCCGCCTTCGCTGCCGCCGGTTTCAGCATCGCCTTCGGGGTCGTCCACGGGGTTGCCTTCATCGTCCACCGCGCAGTTGAACTCCAGCTCCAGCCCTTCCCACTGCGGCTCGCCTTGCGGAAAGTGGCCGGTGTGGCCCAGGGTCTGAGTCCAGAAGGTGTCAAACACGGGGGGCAGCTGGCTCAGGGGCGTCCAGGCCACATCGGCGTCGTATTCGTCCTCACCCACAAAGTCCACGGCCCCGACCTTGACTGCAAAGTCGTATTCGCCCAGCACGTGGTCCAGCATGATGAAGGTCATGTGGCGCGCATGGTCCGCAAAGTCGGCAGGAATCTCGCGGGCAAAGCGCAGCTCCAGCGCCACCTGTCCGTTGTCGGGCTGCAGGGCCACCAGCACTTCGGCGGTGGACAGCTCAAACCCATCCATGCCGATGGGAAAGTCGGCCTGGGGGCTGCGGGCGCGGAAGGCCACCACGCGGTGATGCTGAAGGGCCGGGGCGGCATCCACCAGTTGCATGAGCAGCGGAAAGCGTTCGATGCCGCCGTGCGCGGTGGCAATCAGGTCCACCACATCGTCTTCGGGGTGGCCGTGCACTTCCAGCGCCAGGCCTTGTACATGCGGCTCCAGCAGTGCGTTGACCTGCTCCACCCGCTCACGCAGGGGCAGTGCGTGCAGCGCAGGCTCCTGCGCAGTGAAGTCGGCCCAGAAGGCGGTAAGGGCGGGGGAAGCGGGTTGCATGCAAGAGTCCGGTAGAAAAAAGGAACCGTAGTATTCCAGACGGGCCGGGGATGCCTGGGCCCGTCTGGGCTACTGCGGCATCAGCAGCGCAGGCGGGCGGGCTGCGGCACAAGGCGCGAGCGCCACGGCAGGCTCAGCGTGAACGGCTCGAGAGCGTTCATGCCAAGCCGTATCTGCCGTCAGACCAGTTCAATGGCCATGGCCGTGGCCTCGCCACCGCCGATGCACAGCGTGGCCACGCCACGGCGCAGGCCACGGGCCTTGAGGGCATGGATGAGCGTGACGATGATGCGCGCACCGCTGGCACCGATGGGGTGGCCCAGCGCACAAGCACCGCCATTCACGTTCACCTTGTCGTGGGGCAGGCCCAGCTCTTTCATCAGCGCCATCGGCACCACCGCGAAGGCTTCGTTGATTTCCCACAGATCCACATCGCCCACCTGCCAGCCCGCCTTGGCCAGCACCTTGTGCGTGGCACCCACGGGGGCGGTGGCAAACCATTCAGGCTCTTGCGCATGGGTGGCGTGGGCCACGATGCGGGCCACAGGCTGGCTGCCCAGCTGCTGGGCGGTGGACTGGCGCATGAGCACCAGCGCAGCAGCCCCGTCGTTGATGCTGGAGCTGGAGGCTGCGGTGATGGTGCCGTCTTTCTTGAAGGCGGGCTTCAGGGTGGCGATCTTTTCGAGCTTAACCTTGCCCGGGCCTTCGTCCACGGACACCACGCGCTCACCGCTGCGATCCTTCACCGTGACGGGCACGATCTCGGCCGCAAACGCGCCAGATTCGGTGGCCGCCTTGGCGCGCTGCACGCTAGCGGTGGCAAAGGCGTCTTGCTGCTCGCGGGTGAACTGGTATTTGGCCGCACAGTCTTCGCCAAAGGTGCCCATGCTGCGGCCGGGTTCGTAGGCATCTTCCAGGCCGTCGAGCATCATGTGGTCAAAGATGCGGTCGTGGCCCAGGCGGTAGCCGCCGCGGCCTTTTTGCAGCAGGTAGGGGGCGTTGGTCATGCTCTCCATGCCGCCCGCCACCATCACATCATGCGTGCCCGCCAGCAGCATGTCGTGCGCCATCATGGCGGCCTTCATGCCGGAGCCGCACATTTTGCTGAGGGTGACGGCCCCGGCCTCTTTGGGCAGGCCGCCTTTGAAGGCAGCTTGCCGCGCGGGGGCCTGGCCTTGCCCGGCCATCAGGCAGTTGCCAAACAGCACCTCGCCCACCGCGCTGGGCGCAATGCCAGCGCGCTGCACGGCTGCCTGGATGGCGGCACCGCCCAGGTCGTGGGCAGCCAGCGCGGCAAAGTCACCTTGCAGCGAGCCCATGGGCGTGCGTGCGGCACCAGTGATGACGACGGGGTCTTGGAGGGATGAGGTCACGGTTTGTCTCCTGGGTTGGGATAGATGGGGATAAAGGCAGTTTTTCTCAGCCAGGGGTGTGCACGAAGCGGCGCTCCTGACCATAAGGAAACACGTCCAGCAGGTGCCCTGCCTGGATACGCTCTTTGTGTTCCTGCCAGAAGGCGGGGTCCAGCAGGTCTGCGTGGTGTTTCATGAACACCTCGCGCACGGCGGGACTGCCCAGCAGGAACGGGCCAAAGGTTTCGGGGAACACATCGCGCGGGCCAGCGGTGTACCAGACCTCACCGCTCATTTCTTCCTCTTCGCTGCGGGGGGTGGGCACGCGGCGGAAGTTGCAGTCGGTGAGGTACTCGATTTCGTCGTAGTCGTAGAACACGACCTTGCCATGGCGGGTGATGCCAAAGTTTTTCCACAGCATGTCACCCGGGAAGATGTTGGCGGCCACCATGTCCTTGATGGCGTTGCCGTATTCGACGACGCAGCGCTCTATCTGCTCACGCGCACGGGTGTCGTCGGGGCCCGCATCCAGCGCTTCCTGCAGGTAGATGTTGAGCGGGATCATCCGCCGCTCGATGTAAAGGTGCTTGATGATGACTTCGGTTTGCCCGTCGCCATCGCGGTCGCTGATCTCCAGCTGGCTGGGCGCGAACTTCTCAATCTCGGCGATCAGTTCGTCGCTGAAGCGGTCCCGCGGGAAGGCCACTTCGCTGTATTCAAGGGTGTCGGCCATGCGGCCCACACGGTCGTGCTGCTTCACCAGCAGGTATTTGCCTTTGACCTGTTCCCGGGTCGTGTCTTTCTGCGGCGGGTAGTAGTCCTTGATGAGCTTGAACACATAAGGAAAGCTCGGCAGATCGAACACCAGCATGACCATGCCCTTGATGCCGGGGGCAATGCGAAACTGGTCGCTGGAGTGTTTGAGGTGGTGCAGAAAGTCGCGGTAGAACAGCGTCTTGCCTTGCTTGGCCAGGCCCAGCGCGTTGTAGATCTCGGCCCGGGGCTTGCGGGGCAGAAGGCTGCGCAGAAACTGTACATAAGCGCTGGGCACTTCCATGTCGACCATGAAGTAGGCCCGTGCAAAGCTGAACAGGATCTGCAGGTCTTCCTCGCCAAAAAGGGCTGCGTCGATGGTGAGCTTGCCCTGGTCATCGTGCAGGATGGGCAAGGCCAGGGGCACTTCGGTGAACCCGTTGATGATCTTGCCCACCACATAGGCGCCCTTGTTGCGGAAGAACAGGCTGGTGAGCACCTGGATCTGAAAATTGGCCCGGAGCTTGACCTGTGCCAGCCGCTCTTGCATGGCAACGAGTACATGGTGCGTGTCACGCTCCAGGTGGGCAAACTCGCGCTGCAGCTGGAAGTTCTCGACGATGGCGATCAGCGTCTGGTGCAGCGTCTCGCGCGAGGGGTAATAGGCGCGGTAGGTGGGCTTGGCTGCAGGCTCATCGTTTTCGATGTACTCGGTGCTGACCGCAGGACGCACAAAAATGAAGTCGTTCTGGAAGTGCGTGCGGTGCAGGATCTTGCAGGTGACCGAGTTGAAAAAGGTCTCGGCCAGCTCGGGCTGGTGGTGGTTGACCAGCAAGCCGATGTAGTGAAGTTTGGCCTGGTGCCACACCTCCATGGGCTGGGCACCTGCGCCAAACTCTTTCTCTAGGCGGCGCACGCACTCCTTGACGCGCAGGTCGTAGAACTCGATGCGCTCGCGCTGGGCACGTTGCTGCCCGAGCCAGTCTGCCGTTTCAAAGCGGTGCTTGGCACGGGCCGATTCGGTGCGGAACAGGCGGTAATGGCGGTTAAAACCATCCATCATCGCCTTGGCGATGGCGTAGGCCTGGGGAGAGTCGAGCCGCTGGGGAAACATGGCAGCGTGGATAGTGCTGATGACCGGTTCGCCCAAGGCCCGTTCTGTCGCCTTAACCCCGCCGGGCGGCCGCTACGCCTGCAATGGCCGCACGGTACAGAGTGTCCAATCCCTCGGTGCTGTCGACGGTCATGTGCAGGTTGTTGATGAGCCCGTCCTTGAGGCCATAACACCAGCCATGCAGGGTCACTTTCTGACCCCGGCCCCAGGCGTCCAGCATCACCGTGGTCTGGGCAATGTTGACCACCTGCTCAATCGCATTGAGTTCGCACAGCACATCGTGGCGATGCTCCGGCGCAATCGATGCGATCAGGTCGCGGTGGCGGTCACGCACATCAGTCACATGGCGAATCCAGTTGTCGGCCAGCCCGACGCGAATGCCTTCCAGCGCAGCCAGCACACCGCCGCAGCCATAGTGCCCCACAACCATCAGATGCTCCACATGGAGCTGATCCACGGCGTACTGGACCGTGGAGAGGCAGTTGAGATCGGTGGGCACCACCACGTTGGCCACGTTGCGGTGCACGAACACTTCGCCAGGCTCCAGCCCTGTGATCTGGTTGGCCGGGACGCGGCTGTCGGAGCAGCCGATCCACATGTACTTGGGCTTTTGCTGGGCCAGCAGGCTGGTGAAAAAGCCAGGACGCTCACGCTCCATCTGCGCCGCCCAGGCGCGGTTGTGTACAAACAGGTCGTCGATGGATGTAGGCATGAGGTCCTTTGGATGGTTAGAGAAGAGGTCAGCAGGTCTCTGCAAACAGTTCGCGGCCAATCAGCATGCGGCGGATTTCGCTGGTGCCAGCACCAATCTCGTACAGCTTGGCGTCGCGCCACAGGCGGCCCAGCGGGTACTCATTGATGTAGCCATTACCGCCAAAAATCTGCACGCCTTCGCCCGCCATCCAGGTAGCTTTCTCGGCACACCAGAGGATGACGCTGGCGCAGTCCTTGCGCACCTGCCGCACGTGTTCTGTTCCCAGCAGATCCAGGTTCTTGGCGACGGTGTAGGCAAACGAACGCCCCGCCTGCAGCACGGTGTACATGTCAGCCACCTTGCCCTGGATCAGCTGGAACTCGCCAATGCTTTGCCCAAACTGCTTGCGGTCGTGAATATAGGGGATCACGTTGTCCATGACCGATTGCATGATGCCCAAAGGCCCGCCAGTCAGCACGGCGCGCTCGTAATCGAGCCCACTCATCAGCACCTTGGCGCCCTGGTTGACGCCACCCAGCACATTTTCGGCGGGCACTTCCACATTGTTGAAAACCAGCTCACCCGTGTGGCTGCCGCGCATGCCCAGCTTGTCCAGCTTTTGCGCAATGCTGAAGCCGGGCATGCCCTTTTCAATAAGAAACGCCGTAACCCCGCGCGCGCCCAGTTCGGGCTCGGTCTTGGCATAAACCACCAGCGTGTCAGCGTCCGGTCCGTTGGTGATCCACATCTTGCTGCCATTCAGCACGTAATAGCCGCCCTTGTCCTCGGCTTTGAGCTTCATGCTGATCACGTCGGAACCAGCCCCTGGTTCACTCATGGCCAGGGCACCCACATGTTCGCCACTGATGAGTTTGGGCAGGTATTTCTGCTTCTGCGCTTCGTTGCCGTTTCGGTTGATCTGGTTCACGCACAGATTGCTGTGGGCACCGTAGGAAAGGCCGATGGAAGCACTGGCGCGGGAAATCTCCTCCATGGCCACCATGTGGGCCAAGTAGCCCATGGCAGCACCGCCATATTGTTCAGGCACCGTGATACCCAGCACGCCCAGATCACCCATTCGCTGCCACAACTCCATGGGGAACTGGTCAGTGCGGTCAATTTCAGCGGCACGGGGCGCAATTTCTGCTTGGGCAAATTCACGCACTGCATCGCGCAGTGCATCAATGTCTTCGCCCAGCTGGAAATTCAGCCCTGGAAGGTTGGAAGAAAGGCTCATGGTTGTCTCCTTGTCAAAGTATCGGGTCAGTCTTTCAGCACTTCACGTCCGGTGACGGTCATCAGCGTGCATCCCATAGTGGCAATCAGCTTTTCTTTACCTTGAGCTAAGGCATATGCACGGCCTTCACAGACGGTAATCGTCCGCCCTGGCTTGAGAACACGCCCCTCCATGCGAAAGTGTTCGCCATCTGCTGGAGCCAGCAAATTGATCTTGAACTCAATTGTCAGAACGGCGGCATCCTGCGGCATGAGCGTCAAGGCGGCATAGCCACAAGCCGAGTCCAACGCGGTAGACACGACGCCCGCATGCAAAAAGCCGTGCTGCTGCGTCAACCCCTCAGACCAGTGCAATGAAATGTCTACAGCGCCTGGCGACACCAGATCCAACTGCGCCCCCAGGGTAGACATCGCCCCTTGCTTGGCAAAGCTTGCACGGACCCGCTCCTCAAATGCGGTATGTCGGGGCTCAAACAGCAAATGGGTCACAGAATCACCATATTGACGTTTACGTAAACGTCAATTATGGATCATTTTTGCTTTTCCGACTTCAAGAGAAGAGCTCGAGCTTCTTTTTCATGCTCCCGGACCTCTTCCAGGTTGGCCTGCAGGTCTGCCAACTGAGCTTCCAATTGCTTCCGATGAACAGCCAGTACATCCAGAAACTTGCGCAACTGCACCCCTGTATCCCTGGGGCTGTCGTAGAGATCAATAATCTCCTTCGCCTCCGTGAGAGATAGCCCCAGTCGTTTGGCTCTCAGTGTCAGGCGCAGTCTTGTTCTGTCTCTGGGGCTGTATATGCGATTGCGCCCCCCCGCCCCGCTCCGTTCAGGCTGCAGCAATCCCATATCTTCGTAAAAACGGATCGCGCGGGTCGTGAGATCGAACTCTTTGGCGAGATCGCTGATGGTGTAAGTGGTGGCCATGCGCAGGAACGGGAGATCTAGAAGTCTCAAGGACAGGAGACATTGACGTGCACGTCAATCCTATCGCAAGACGCGAGAGAAGCAGCCAAGCAGGGAATGCTGGAGCACTAGAAAAAGCACTATCCAGTCTGCATTAGGTAACGCCAGGGAGGTACACGGACTACTCTTCCCGCCTGTCCCGCAGACTTCAAGACTCTTTGCGGAGAGATGAGTTTGACTTCCCCCAAAGCAAAAAACCCCAGTCTTGTAGAGACTGGGGTTTTCTGGGCTGTAAGAGCCTGACGATGACCTACTTTCACACGGGAACCCGCACTATCATCGGCGCAAAGTCGTTTCACTGTCCTGTTCGGGATGGGAAGGAGTGGTACCAACTTGCTATGGTCATCAGGCATAACTTGGTGCTGAGCAGTCTTGGGACTGCTCGGCGAATTCATAGAGTTTGGAATCAGTTTTTTGTATTTGACTGCGTCTAACTTGGCATAACAATCTTTGAGCTTTTGCATTGAAGTGCATAGGCTATCAAAGTTATAGGGTCAAGCCGCACGAGCAATTAGTACTGGTTAGCTTAACGCATTACTGCGCTTCCACACCCAGCCTATCAACGTCCTGGTCTTGAACGACTCTTCAGGGGGCTCAAGGCCCCGGCAGATCTCATCTTGAAACGAGTTTCCCGCTTAGATGCTTTCAGCGGTTATCTCTTCCACACTTAGCTACTCGGCAATGCCACTGGCGTGACAACCGATACACCAGAGGTGTGTCCACTCCGGTCCTCTCGTACTAGGAGCAGGCTTCCTCAAATCTGCAGCGCCCACGGAAGATAGGGACCAAACTGTCTCACGACGTTTTAAACCCAGCTCACGTACCTCTTTAAATGGCGAACAGCCATACCCTTGGGACCGGCTACAGCCCCAGGATGAGATGAGCCGACATCGAGGTGCCAAACACCGCCGTCGATATGAACTCTTGGGCGGTATCAGCCTGTTATCCCCAGAGTACCTTTTATCCGTTGAGCGATGGCCCTTCCATACAGAACCACCGGATCACTATGTCCTGCTTTCGCATCTGCTCGACTTGTCAGTCTCGCAGTTAAGCACGCTTATGCCATTGCACTATCGTCACGATGTCCGACCGTAACTAGCGTACCTTCGAACTCCTCCGTTACGCTTTGGGAGGAGACCGCCCCAGTCAAACTGCCTACCATGCACTGTCCCCGATCCAGATAATGGACCTAGGTTAGAACCTCAAACACACCAGGGTGGTATTTCAACGTCGGCTCCATGAGATCTAGCGACCTCACTTCAAAGCCTCCCACCTATCCTACACAGATCTGTTCAAAGTCCAATACAAAGCTACAGTAAAGGTTCATGGGGTCTTTCCGTCTTTCCGCGGGGAGATTGCATCATCACAAACATTTCAACTTCGCTGAGTCTCAGGAGGAGACAGTGTGGCCATCGTTACGCCATTCGTGCAGGTCGGAACTTACCCGACAAGGAATTTCGCTACCTTAGGACCGTTATAGTTACGGCCGCCGTTTACTGGGACTTCAATCAAGAGCTTGCACCCCATCATTTAATCTTCCAGCACCGGGCAGGCGTCACACCCTATACGTCCACTTTCGTGTTTGCAGAGTGCTGTGTTTTTATTAAACAGTCGCAGCCACCGATTTTTTGCAACCCCTTTGGGCTCCCTCTGTACGAGTTCACCTACTTGGGGCATACCTTCTCCCGAAGTTACGGTATCAATTTGCCGAGTTCCTTCTCCTGAGTTCTCTCAAGCGCCTTAGAATACTCATCTCGCGCACCAGTGTCGGTTTGCGGTACGGTCGTCAATAGCTGAAGCTTAGTGGCTTTTCCTGGAAGCAGGGTATCACTCACTTCGTCTGCAAGCAGACTCGTTATCACCCCTCATCTAAGCCCGGCGGATTTGCCTACCAGGCACGACTACAGGCTTGAACCAACATATCCAACAGTTGGCTGAGCTAACCTTCTCCGTCCCCACATCGCACTATTGATCGGTACAGGAATATTGACCTGTTTCCCATCAGCTACGCATCTCTGCCTCGCCTTAGGGGCCGACTCACTCTACGCCGATGAACGTTGCGTAGAAAACCTTGCGCTTACGGCGAGGGGGCTTTTCACCCCCTTTAACGCTACTCATGTCAGCATTCGCACTTCTGATACCTCCAGCATCCGTTACCAGACACCTTCACAGGCCTACAGAACGCTCTCCTACCACGTGCAATAAATTGCACATCCGCAGCTTCGGTAACTGGCTTAGCCCCGTTACATCTTCCGCGCAGGACGACTCGATCAGTGAGCTATTACGCTTTCTTTAAATGATGGCTGCTTCTAAGCCAACATCCTGACTGTTTTAGCCTTCCCACTTCGTTTCCCACTTAGCCAATTTTAGGGACCTTAGCTGGCGGTCTGGGTTGTTTCCCTCTTGAGTCCGGACGTTAGCACCCGGTGCTCTGTCTCCCAAGCTGTACTCTTCGGTATTCGGAGTTTGCATAGGTTTGGTAAGTCGCCATGACCCCCTAGCCTAAACAGTGCTCTACCCCCGAAGGTAATACTTGAGGCACTACCTAAATAGTTTTCGGAGAGAACCAGCTATTTCCAAGTTTGTTTAGCCTTTCACCCCTATCCACAGCTCATCCCCTAGTTTTGCAACACTAGTGGGTTCGGACCTCCAGTACCTGTTACGGCACCTTCATCCTGGCCATGGATAGATCACTTGGTTTCGGGTCTACACCCAGCGACTGATTCGCCCTATTCGGACTCGATTTCTCTACGGCTTCCCTATTCGGTTAACCTTGCCACTGAATGTAAGTCGCTGACCCATTATACAAAAGGTACGCCGTCACCCTTGCGGGCTCCGACTTTTTGTAAGCATGCGGTTTCAGGATCTATTTCACTCCCCTCCCGGGGTTCTTTTCGCCTTTCCCTCACGGTACTGGTTCACTATCGGTCAATTACGAGTATTTAGCCTTGGAGGATGGTCCCCCCATATTCAGACAGGGTTTCTCGTGCCCCGCCCTACTTTTCTCTAACTTAGTACCACACGTCTGTTTTCGCATACAGGGCTATCACCTGCTATGGCCGGGCTTTCCATCCCGTTTTGCTAACAGTCGTGCTATCACTAGAAGGCTCTTCCGATTTCGCTCGCCACTACTTTCGGAATCTCGGTTGATGTCTTTTCCTCGAGCTACTGAGATGTTTCAGTTCACCCGGTTCGCCTCGCAACCCTATGTATTCAGGTTGCGATACCTCTTGCGAGGTGGGTTTCCCCATTCAGAAATCTCCGGATCAAAGCTTATTTGCCAGCTCCCCGAAGCTTATCGCAGGCTATCACGTCTTTCGTCGCCTGTAATTGCCAAGGCATCCACCACATGCTCTTAGTCACTTGACCCTATAACTTTGACGTTTCTTTCGAAACATCGCCATCATCTTCAAGGACTTGCCAGGTCTTTCACCTGACGCGTTATGCCGTAATGTGAATATTTCTTC